>NZ_SRIC01000083.1 GCF_004684775.1 Streptomyces sp. MZ04 | reverse complement strand
GCCCACCACAGCGCGGCCGCACACCCGGCGGCACCCACCGCCCCGCCGAGCACGCCGACCCCGCCGGGCAGCACCCTCGCGGGCCACTCGGCGATGGACGGATCGACGGCGGGCACGGGCCGCGCCGACGCGGGCCTCGGTGCGGTCCGACGGGCAGCGGTCCGCGGCTGCTCCCCCCTCCCCTGCCGCCGCCGCACGACCGCGGGCGACAGCGAGACCCCGGGGTCGTCCGGGTCGTCCCGGAAGAGGAGGTGGAGCGGGATCTCGGTGGTGGCCTCGCTGTGGATGATCCGCTGCGACCGGGTGGCGGGGTCCTGCTGTCCGTCGGGGTGGGATGGCTGCGGAGTCTGTGGCTCTGATGCCGCCGTCGCACTCATCCTTGCCTCCGCTTCATTCGTACCTCGATCTCACACGTAACCCGGTCACCTTCGTGCCCGCATCTCATCCGAGCCCCCTCACGAGAACAGCCGCCGCCACGTCTCGGGCCCCGGACAGCCGTCCGCCGCACCGCCCCGCCAGCCCTGGGCCCGCTGGAACGCCTCGACGTTCCGGCGGTCGCTCTCCGTCCAGCGGGGCCCCGGACCCTGGGCGTAGTGCTTGCCGAAGCCCTTCTTCACCAGTCGCCTGCCGAGCTTCTCGATGGACGGACTCGACTGGCCTGGGCGGAAGACTCCCCTGCCGGGGTACGCGGGCACCTTGCCGTGGGCGCCACCGGAGCCGTCGCCCGCTCCCATCCCCGCCCCCGCCCCCGCCGGGATGTCGCGGCCCTTGCCCTTCATCAGGTACGACCACGTCGTCGGGCCCGGCAGCCCGTCCGCGTCCGCACCGCTCCAGCCCTGCGCCCGCTGGAACGCCTGCGTGGCCCTGCGGTCCGCGTCGCTCCAGCGCGGTCCGGGACCCGTGCGGTAGAAGCGGCCGCCGCCCCGGCCGACCAGCGCCTTGCCGAGCCGGGTGACGTCCTGGTTGTCCGCGCCGGGGCCGAAGGATCCCGCCCCCGGGTAGCGCGTTCCCGTGCTCGGGCCCGAGCCGCCCGGAGCACCGTCCGTCACGCCCTTGTAGCGGTAGGGAAGATAGCGGCCCGCATTGCTCCAGTAGGCATAGGGAGTTGTCTGTTTCCGGGCATAGGGGCGGGCCTGTTCGTACGCCGTGTATCGCGTGCGCGACGCGTCCGTCCAGCCGCCGAAAATCGTCACGTGCGAACCGTTCTCGGGGTTCTCCGGATTGTGGAAGAGAAGGATGTCCCCGGGCTTCAGCTGGGCCTTCGTAATGCGGATCGCGTACGCCGAAAGGCTTCCCGTCCATTCATTGCCGCCGAGGTTCCAGGCCATCGAGACAAAGCCCGAGCAGTCCTGCCGGTATCCGTCGGACCAGAAGGCGTCCATGCTGTACGGCACCTTCGCGGCGACCCACTTCCTGGCCCGCTGCAGGATCGCGGCCCGCGTCGTCGCCCGCACCGCCGAGCCCACCGCCGGGCCCGGAGCGCCCGGAGCACCCAGCGCGCCCGGCGCTCCGTGCAGCGCGCTGGTCCCGCCCTGCGGGCCCGGCCCGTCACCTCCGGTAACGGCGGGACCGGCCGGAGCCTCCGCCGCCTTGGGCGGGGCGGGAGCCTCCGCCGCCCCCGGCGCCGCCACCGCCGGAAGCGCCTGTCCGCCGCCGAGCACCGTGCCCGCCGCCGCGGCGAGCACCAGGGCCCGGCGAGCCCCGTGTGCCGCGGGGTGGCCACCAAGACGTACGGGAAGTCCGAGAGCCATGTCCCGTCGCCGCTGAATACATCCGGGGCAGTCACAGTCGCTCTCGGGCTCGAATTCCTCGAATACCGGAGCACCGTCCATGCGATTCCCCTCACACTCCGCACAAGAATGTCCGCGTCGCATCTGCACGATCGTCAGTTTCTCAACTGTCCCGCGATATCGCATGTTGACGGTCCGAAAGGTGGATCCGCCGGCCGTCACCGTCTCCTATTCCCGCCCCCGCCGCTCCCGGACCGGTCGGGAGAATCCCCCGGCCCGCCGCCCGCGAGGCCCCCGGTGGTCCGGAGCACCCGTCGGCATCCGGTAGAGTTCTCCAGGTCAGCAGGCGCCGCTAGCTCAGTTGGTTAGAGCAGCTGACTCTTAATCAGCGGGTCCGGGGTTCGAGTCCCTGGCGGCGCACAGACAGCGAAGGCCCTCCGTTCACGCGGGGGGCTTTTGTCATGCCACCACTGGCACGGGTGCCGCTACCGTTGCGCCATGGCGCGCGACATCCAGGAGCGGATCAAGAAGCTCATCATCGACCGGCGGCTGCCCTCCGGCGCCTCCTTGCCCACCGAACCGGAGCTGATGGAACGCCTCGGCGTCAGTCGGAACTCCGTGCGAGAGGCGCTCAAGGCCCTCCAGGCGATGGGGATCGTAGAGATCCGTCATGGTTTCGGCACATATGTCGGACCCATGTCGATGGCGCCCATGATCGAGGGCCTCGCCTTCCGCACGGTGGCCGGTCACTATCGGGGCGAGGACAGCCTGCTCCAGCTCCTGGAGCTGAGGGAGGCCGTGGAGACCGGGCTCATCGCGCGCCTCGCGGGCCGCATTCCCCCCGCCGACCTGGCCGAACTGGACGCCCTCGTGGATCAGATGGACAGCGAGGCGACGGCGCAGGGCACGCGGAACAGCCGGGACGCCACCGTCCACGCCGAGACCGACCGCGCATTTCACGCCACTCTTTACCGGTGCCTGCGCAACCCGCTGCTCGGCGAGGTGCTCGAGGCGTTCTGGGACGCTTTCCACCGGGTACGCACCGATCTCGTGGACGTACCGCACGATCCGAAGGTCACCTGCCGCCAGCACCGCGACATCCTCGACGCGGTCCGCTCCGGGGACGCGGTCCGAGCCGAGCGGGCAATACGGGAACACTTCGGTAATATTCGAACGCGATTGAGCTCTCCCGCCCCAGAGGTTTCCCCAAATCGCTCGTATGACCGGTAAACACCTTGTTTCGCTCTTGCGATCATGGCTAGGGGCGTAGAACCTTGTGCTGGAGCCACTGGCTCTCATGAGGCAGGCGGTACGGGGCAGTTGGGGGGCCTCGCCACCTGCCGGGGAGAGCCGCGGGGACGGGGGTCTCGTTCATGAACGGATGCCTAGGGGGGCATCATGCAACCGGAAGGTTGCCGTCCCCGTCTAAGGGGACGGTGGCCTGCCACTGATGCGTCCGTGAAGGTCGAGGGGGATCGGAACGGGCGGAAGGACCAACGAACACGCGGGCGACCGCGTGCGGGGGGATGACTCATGACGTCGACGCCGACGGGCGCGCGGCCGGACGACCCGTCACAGACGACCCAACTGCGGGTGCCATCGCACCGGACAGGCGGGTTCCGGCGTATCAAGAAAGCGCTGCCGAGATACGACTACGAGCACTACAGCCGTCTCGCGGGGCCGCTCACACAGCCGGACCCGACCAAGCCGTACAAGGTGCAGTACCGCTCCCTGCTCTCGCAGGAGCCGCACCGGATCCGGGCCGCCCTGATGCTGGGGGCCGCGCCGCTGCTCTCGCTCGTGCTGCTCGCCTGGCTGCTCCAGCCGACCCACTGGACCGAGCGCGACTACGTGGCCAACGACTGGCTGCCGGTGCTCGACGTGGTCATGCTCGTCTCGATCGGCCTGATCGAGTTCTTCCGCTGCATGAACGTGCTGTCGAACGCGCACGCCACTCTCGTCGCCCGTGACCCGATACCCGTCGTGCCGGAGACCGGCACCAGGGTCGCCTTCCTCACCTCGTTCGTGCCCGGCAAGGAGCCGCTCGAGATGGTGACGAAGACGCTGGAGGCGGCGGTCAAGATCCGCCACCGCGGCCTGATGCACGTCTGGCTCCTGGACGAGGGCGACGATCCCGCGGTCAAGGAGGTCTGCCTGCGGCTCGGCGTGCACCACTTCTCCCGCAAGGGCGTCGCCAAGTGGAACCTGGCGAAGGGCCCGCACCGCGCCAAGACCAAGCACGGCAACTACAACGCCTGGCTGGACGCGCACGGCGACGACTACGACTACTTCGCATCGGTCGACACCGACCACGTCCCGATGCCGAACTACCTCGAGCGGATGCTCGGCTTCTTCCGCGACGAGAACGTCGGCTTCGTCATCGGCCCGCAGGTCTACGGCAACTACGACAACTTCATCACCAAGGCCGCCGAGTCCCAGCAGTTCCTCTTCCACGCCCTCATCCAGCGTGCGGGCAACGCCTACGGCGCCCCGATGTTCGTCGGTACGAGCAACGCCGTACGCATCAGGGCGCTCAAGCAGATCGGCGGTCTGTACGACTCGATCACCGAGGACATGGCGACGGGCTTCGAGATCCACCGGGCCACGAACCCGAAGACCGGCAAGAAGTGGAAGTCGGTCTACACCCCGGACGTGCTCGCGGTCGGCGAGGGCCCCAACGCCTGGACGGACTTCTTCACGCAGCAGCTGCGGTGGTCGCGCGGTACGTACGAGACCATCCTCAAGCAGTTCTGGAAGGCGCCGTTCTCGCTGCCGCCCGGGCGGCTCTTCAACTACACGATGATGGTCATCTTCTACCCGATGTCCGCCATGAACTGGATCCTGGCCGCGCTCAGTTGCGCGCTGTTCCTGGGCATGGGCGCCTCGGGTGTGAACATCGACCCGACGATCTGGCTGATGCTGTACGGCAACGCCTCGGCGCTGCAGATCGGCCTCTACATCTGGAACCGTCGCCACAACGTCTCGCCGCACGAGCCCGAGGGCTCCGGCGGTATCGCGGGCATGATCATGTCCGCGCTCTCCGCGCCGGTGTACGCGCGCTCGCTCCTGGACACCGTGCTGCGCCGCAAGAGCAAGTTCGTGGTGACCCCCAAGGGCGATTCGGCCAGCCCGGACACACTGTTCGGCACGTTCCGCATCCACCTGTTCTTCATCCTGGTCTTCGGTGGTTCGATGGCCGCCGCGTTCGTGTACGACCACTCCCACCCGGCGATGCTGATCTGGGCCACGTTCGCCCTGCTGATCACGGCCGCGCCGATCTTCGCGTGGCGCTGGGGCATGCGGCAGGACAAGAAGAAGCGCAAGTCGCATCGGGGGGCCGGGCCTTCGGGTCCGCCGTCCGGCGGCGGTGGCGACCCGATGGTGCCGCAGCAGCGCGACACCACCGCGGAGCTGCCGCAGGCGCCGTACGCACCACAGGCACCGCACGCGCCGCAGCAGAAGCCCAGCTGGGCGGCGACCGACCAGACCATGCAGATTTCCCTTGGGGGACGTAAGAAATGAAAGACCGTTCCAGCCGCCGCCGCGCCCGCCGCATCGCGATAGGCGCGGCGGTGGTCATAGCGCTGGCCGGGATGAACGGGCCGGCGCTGTGGCGCTTCGGGTCGGAGAAGTACCACGACTACAAGATCAACAAGCCGGAGTACAAGGCCGACAACGGCCACTGGCAGGTCGTGAACTTCCCCGAGGAATACCGCCAGAACACCATCCACGCGGCCCTTCTGCACACCGGCAAGATCCTCCTGGTCGCCGGGTCCGGCAACAACCAGAAGAACTTCGACGCCAAGAAGTTCGACACCCGCCTGTGGGATCCGGTCAAGAACACCATCAAGAAGATCAAGACGCCCGTCGACCTCTTCTGCACCGGCCACACCCAGCTCGCCAACGGCAATCTCCTCATAGCCGGCGGCACCCAGCGCTACGAGAAGCTCAAGGGCGACATCACCAAGGCCGGCGGCCTGATGGTGGTGCACAACGAGGACCCGGACAAGCCGATCACGCTGCCCGCGGGCACCAAGTTCACCGGCAAGAAGAACGGCAAGACGTTCGTCTCCAAGGACCCGGTCGTCGTCGAGCGCGCGAAGAAGGTGTTCGACAAGCAGACCGGCGCGTTCGTGCGCAACGAGCCGGGCCTCGGCCGGGTGTACGTCGAGGCGCAGCAGAGCGGCACGAAGCACGAGACGGGCACGCAGGACAACTACCGCGTACAGGGCCTGAGCGGCGCCGCAACGCGCAACACGTACGGCATCGCGCAGAAGCTCGCCCTGGACAAGAAGGACTTCCAGGGGATCAAGGACTCCTTCGAGTTCGACCCGGTCGCCGAGAAGTACATCAAGGTCGACCCGATGAACGAGGCCCGCTGGTACCCCACGCTGACCACGCTCTCGGACGGCAAGGTGCTCAGCCTCTCCGGCCTGGACGAGATCGGTCAGCTGGTCCCGGGCAAGAACGAGGTCTACGACCCGAAGACCAAGAAGTGGACGTACACCAAGCAGATCCGTCAGTTCCCCACCTACCCGGCGGTCTTCCAGCTGGAGAGCGGCAGGCTCTTCTACTCGGGTTCGAACGCGGGCTACGGCCCTGACGACGTCGGCCGCAAGCCCGGCACCTGGGACCTGGAGACGAAGGGCAGCTGGAAGGGGATTCCGGGGATGAGCGACCCGAACCTCCTGGAGACCTCCAACACGGTGGAGCTGCCGCCCGCGCAGGACCAGAAGTACATGGTGGTCGGCGGCGGCGGTGTCGGCGAGTCCAAGAAGTCCAGCAAGAAGACACGCATCGTCGATCTGAAGGCGGACAGCCCGAAGTTCGTGGACGGGCCCGAGCTGGAGAAGGGCACCCGCTACCCGCAGGCCTCGACGCTGCCCGACGACTCGGTGCTGATATCCGGCGGCTCCGAGGACTACCGCGGCCGCGGCGACTCGAACATCAAGCAGGCGCGGATCTACGACGCCAAGACCGGCGAGATGAAGCGGGTCGCGGACCCGGAGGTCGGCCGCAACTACCACTCGGGCTCGATCCTGCTGCCCGACGGCCGCGTGATGTTCTTCGGCTCCGACTCGCTCTACGCCGACAAGGCCAACACCAAGCCCGGCGAGTTCGAGCAGCGCATCGAGATCTACACGCCGCCGTACCTGTACCACGGCTCGCAGCCGACGCTGAGTGACGGTCCCAAGGAGATCAGGCGGGGTGCGTCGGGCACGTTCAAGTCGAAGCATGCCTCGTCCATCAAGACGGCCCGCCTTATTCGGCCCAGTGCGTCGACGCATGTGACGGACATCGACCAGACGTCGGTGGCCCTGGATCTGAAGAAGTCCGCGGACGGGGTCACGGTGACGATTCCGAAGGAGCGGAGCCTGGTGGAGTCGGGCTGGTACATGCTCTTCGTCACGGACGATCAGGGCACCCCGAGCAAGGCTCAGTGGGTTCACGTGCCGTAAGGAGCGCCCCGTAGGGGCGCGGGGCTGTATCAATTTGCGGCTCCGCCGCGTGGGCGTGAGCAACCAAAGAAAAGCCGCAGTCGCATCTGCCAGGTACCTCGGCAGATGCGACTGCGGCTTTTCGTGTGCTGAGCGCGCAGTTCCCCGCGCCCCTGACGGGGCGCTACCTACCGGGCCGCTTCCGCGAGGCCCACCGCGTACTCGGGCCACCACTCGCCCGCCTTGGGGCCGCCCCTGCACGTCCCGTCGGACTCGCCGGGCCGCTTGACCCACAGGTACGCGTCGACGAGCGGGTCGTCGGTCTTAGTGGTGGGCGCCTCGCCGAGCGCGCGGCCAGGAGGGTTGCACCAGGAGTCCTTGCCCTTGGTGTACGCGCCGTTGCCGTTGCGCGCGGTGTCGATGACGAACGGCTTGTCGCCGATCTTCGCCGAGAGCTTCTTGCCGAACTCCGTACTGGCCTCGGTGGTCTGGAAGTTGGAGACGTTCACCGAGAAGCCGTCGGCCTGCTCGACGCCCGACCACTTCAGGGGCTCCCAGAGCGAGTCCGGGTTCTTCCAGCCCGCGTTGCCCGCGTCCAGGTACACCTTGGTGTTCTTCAGGGACTTGAGCTTCTCGATGGCGCCCTTGAGCAGGTCGTAGCGCTCCTCGTGGAACTCCTCCGGCGTGCAGTTGTCGACCATGTGGAGCACCGCGTCCGGCTCCAGGATGACCGTGGTCTTCCGGTCGCCGATGCCCTTGGCGACCTGGTCGATGAAGGTGCGGTATTCGTTGCCGTCGGCCGCGCCGCCGCCCGAGTACTGACCGCAGTCGCGGTGCGGGATGTTGTAGAGGACCAACAGGGCGTCCCGGTCGGCCTTCTCCGCGGCCTCGGTGAAGCCGCGCGCCTGCTCCTCCGCGTTCTCCGGGACGATCCATTCGGCGACCGGCTGTTCGGCGATCTTCCGGATCAGCTCCGCGTCGTCCTTCTTGCCGTCCTCCTCGTACGAGGCGACCTGCTTGGCCGCGTTGCCGTCAGGGTTGACCCAGTACGGGTCGGTGCCCTTGGGCTGCTGCTTCACCGGCTGTCCCGACGACTCCTTGTCCTTGCCGGAGTCATCGGAGGAGCACCCCGACAGCAGCAGCGCAGCCCCCGCAAGCGCCGCCGCGGCCTTCACCCCCCTGGCCGCGAATCCTTGTCCGCAGCCGGTGCCTTTGTGGTACATCCACTCCCCCTTGGGTGCACTGTCCGATTCTCAATCCTGACATACGCACTCCCTGCCCACGAGGCCCGCCCGTCCGCTGCCGGGACCTGTTGGAGACCTGTTACAGCGCGCCGCCAGGGGGTAGACGCAGGCTGCGGGGTGGCCCTCCCGGGGAGGAGATCATGCCGGACCGAACCTCTGAACTACGCCTTGCGGAAGTCCTGGTGGAAGCCTCGGACACGCTGGCCGACGACTTCGATCCCGAGCACTACCTCAGCCGGGTCGCCGGCCACTGCGTGGAGCTGCTCGACGCGGCCGCCGCCGGGGTGCTGGTCGAGGGCGAGTGCCTGCCCTCCCTCGTGGCGATCGGTCACCCACGGCCGCTGGCTCTCGACCTGCTCAAGACCCAGCAGGGCGGCGGCCCGTGCGTGGAGAGCTTCGGAACGGGGCGGGCCGTACCGCCTGTCCGGCTCACGACGGCCGAATCGGCGCGCCGCTGGCCGGAGTTCACGGCACGGGCCCGGGAGTTCGGCATCGAGGCGACGTACGCGGTTCCGCTGCGGCAGCGCGACATGACGCTGGGGGCGCTCAACGTCTTCGTTGCCGACGCGCCCCACGACGGCTCCTCGGACGGCGAGTTGCGCCTTGCTCAGGCGATCGCCGACGCGGCCGCGGTCGGGCTGCACAACCGCCGCACTCACACGGAGTATCGAAGGCTCGTCGGTCAGCTCCAATCGGCCCTGACCAGCCGTATTCGAATTGAACAGGCCAAAGGCATACTCGCCGAGCGCTGGCACGTCGACGTGGACGAGGCCTTTGCCGCTTTGCGACGGTACGCGCGTCGAGAACGGCTGGTCATGGCGGTGGCCGCCACTTCGGTGATCGGAGGCTCGATCGACGATGCGGCGCTGCGCGACGGCTGGTCCGAACCATCCGGGGAAGGGCCCTGACATCCGCTGCCACCTGCGATGATCACAGAGGGGAAGCGGATCACAACATGGCGTCAATCGACCTCTAGGCTCCCGAGCCCATCCGTTCTAAAGTCATCTGCAACGGCCCAAGCCCCCGGCCAGACCGAACCGTTCCGCACCGTCGGGACGGCCTCCGAACCTCCCGCGCCGGCGCCGGGTTACTCCCGCAGCTCGTGCGCGCGCGGTCGAGGACCAGCCCGGTCGACGGCTCCGGGGGGAGCGGGCCGCCGACCGGGCCAGGTTGTTCGCGTACGAATGGTTCGGCTATGACCCCGTGCCGGTGAGGTAGGCGGACACCACCACATTCGCCGAGTACGTCTTGGTCGCCACGTCGAAGGTGCCGCCGCAGGTGATCAGCCGCAGCTCGGCGCGGCCCTTCTGGTGGGGGCCGTACGCCTTCCGCGCGTCGAAGCGGTCGCGGCTGAGCACCTGGACGTCGTCCACGGTGAACTCGGCGACCGAGCCGTCGTCGCGGGTCACCCGGACCTTCTCGCCGGGGCGCACGGCGCTGAGGTCGTAGAAGACCGCGGGGCGCGTCTCGGTGTCGACGTGGCCGACGAAGAGGGAGGCGCCCACCGCACCGGGGCGCGTCCCGCCGCCGTACCAGCCGACCGTGCCCGACCGCTCGAAGGGCGGCGGGTCGATCGCGCCGTCCCGGTCGAGGCCGCGGGCCACCACGGGCGCGCGCACGTCGAGCGAGGGTACGTCGACCCGCCGCGGCTTCGCGGGGGCCAACGGCTCGTGCGCGTCCGGGAGTTCGACGTCGAAGGGGCGGCCGACCGCGGCGACGTCGCCGGTCGTGGGGCCCGAGTGGCCGCCGCTTCCGTCCGTGATCTCGCTGCCCCACAGCCAGAGGCCGACTAGCAGCACCGCCCAGGCGACGCCGGTGAGGAGCCTGCTGGTGCCGGAGGGACGTTCGCCACTGGACATGTCACTCGGAGCGGCGCCGGCGGACGCTGCGGAACGCCACCGCCACGGCCGCGACCCCGGCGAGGACCAGGCCGATCACCGCGTGCCGGGTGCCGGGTCCCGCCTCTTCGGCGGTGACGGCCAGCTGCGCGGTGCCGCCGCCGCCCGCGCGGACCGGCGCCACGGGGTTCTGGTGGTGCTGCACGACCTGGACGGTGCCGGCGCCCTGGTGGGGGTGGCCGTCGCAGATGACGGTGACGTCGTACGTACCGGCGATACCGTTCTTGATCATGGCCGAGCCGTTGAGGGAGGACTTGTCGCCGTCACGGCCGGTGAGCTTGGCCTCCTCGGTGAAGGCCCCGGAACTGGCGGACCCCGTCGTCCCCTCACACCCCGTGACGCTCACCTCCACCCGGCTGCCGGGCGCGGTGCTGGACGGAGTGCCGGTGGCGTGCACTTTGCCCTGGTCATGGGCGTGAGCGGGCGCCGCGGCGGCGACGAGGGCGGCAGCCACGGCTATGCCACGCAAGGTGAGCGAGCCTCTACGCATCGTGAACCTCCTCATACGAGGTTCCCGCGCAGAGCCCCACCCCGCACCCTGATGCGGGGCAAACGGGTGGGCGGCCGGGAAAAATTCGCCGCGAAACGGCGCCTAGATCCGCTCGACAAGATCAGCGATGGAATCCACGACATTGGAGGGCTGGAAGGGATGCCGGTCAATATCAGCACGGGACGTCAGCCCGGTAAGCACCAGAAACGTCTCCATCCCCGCTTCCAGTCCGGCAAGGACATCCGTGTCCATGCGGTCACCGATCATCGCGCTCGTCTCCGAATGCGCCCCGATCGCGTTCAACCCGGTCCGCATCATCAACGGATTCGGCTTCCCCGCGAAGTACGGGTTCTTCCCCGTCGCCTTGGTGATCAGCGCCGCGACGGCCCCGGTCGCCGGCAGCGGCCCCTCCGTGGAGGGCCCGGTCTCGTCGGGGTTGGTGCAGATGAACCGCGCCCCGCCGTTGATGAGGCGTACGGCCTTCGTCATGGCCTCGAAGGAGTACGTACGGGTCTCGCCGAGCACCACGTAGTCCGGGTCGTGGTCGGTCAGGACGTACCCGATGTCGTGCAGCGCGGTGGTGAGCCCCGCCTCGCCGATGACGTACGCCGTGCCGCCGGGCCGCTGGTCGTCCAGGAACTTGGCGGTGGCGAGCGCGGAGGTCCAGATGTTCTCGACCGGGACCTCGAGGCCCATCCGGTTCAGCCGGGCCTGGAGGTCGCGCGCGGTGTAGATCGAGTTGTTCGTCAGGACCAGGAAGGGCTTGCCCGACTCCCGGAGCTTCTTGATGAACGCGTCGGCGCCCGGGATCGGGACGCCCTCGTGGATGAGCACGCCGTCCATGTCGGTGAGCCAGGATTCGATGGGCTTGCGCTCTGCCATGGGGTGCACTCCTGCGGTCTGCGATATGCGGGTTGCCTGAGGGGCGCCGGGACGCCGCTGTGCCGACGCCCCCCAGACTAATCAGGAAGCCGTGATCTTGACCCCGTCGATCACCCAGTACCAGTTGTTGCCCCCGGTGTAGCGGAAGCGGACCTGGGCCTTGCGCGCGCCCGAAGGCACATCGAGCCGGACGCTCTCGACGACGGAGGGCGTGTCCGCCGTGTACGTCTTCACCGCGACCGGGGCGCCGCCGTCGTACGAGACGAGGACCTCGCCCTTCTGCGGGGCCTCCTGGCGGTAGTACGTCGTGTAGGTGAGCGTGGCGGGGCGGCCGCCCGTCACGTCGTAAGCGGGGCTGATCAGTGTCGAGTCGAAGGTGCCCGAGACGGTCTTGTCGGACCACTCGTCGCCGTCGGCGACCGCGAAGACGTTCCGGGCCCGGATGTTGTTCTCGCGCTGCTGGTCGCGCTCGGTCTTCGTCCAGAACTCATCGGTCGTGAAGGACCAGCCGCGCCACTCGGTGATGCCGCCGGTGCCCATCCTCGCGTTGTCGACGCTCCAGCCGCTGGGCGGTGTGTGCGTGAAGCCGATGACGCCGGAGCCGATGCCGCCCTCGTCGACCGGGCCCGTCAGCTCGGCCCGCAGGGAGTCGAAGGCGTCCGGCGACGGCTGCTGGATCGGGCGGCCGTCCAGGCCCCAGGCCGGGTCGATCGCCACGCCCAGGTGCGCGAGCGCGCTCACGGCGATGTCCGGCATGCGTACGTCGTGCCGGACCGAACCCGCGGTGACCGTGCCCCCTGTGGCGATCATGAACGTCTGGCGCTCGGGCCAGCTGGAGCCGCCGTGGCCGCCCGGGTCGGTGTGCCCGTGGTCGGCGGTGATCATGATGAGCCAGTCCTCGTTCCCGTACGTGGCACGGGACTTGACGGCGCCGACGATCTGGCCGACCTGGGTGTCGGCGCCGTGGATCGCGTCGAGGTAGCCCTGGCTCGCGGCGCCGCTGCCGTGGCCCGCGTGGTCGATGTTGTCGAGCTGGACGAAGACGGCGTCGGGGTTGCCGTTCCTGACCTCGGCGACGGCGCGGCTCGTGGTGCCCGCGTCGTACTCGGCGGACGGCGTGGAGACCCGGGCGTCGACCTTCGCGGAGAAGATGATGTCGGTGATCGGGTTCCAGGACGCGACGGCGTACGTCCGCAGCGCGGGCTTGGTGGCCTCGATACGGGTCATGAAGTCCGGGTACTTGGCGAGCTGGTGCCCGGTGAAGTCGTTGTTGAGCACCTTGTGCTTGTCGGGCCAGACGCCGGTGATGAGCGTCGACCAGCCGGGGCCCGACGAGGTGGGGGCGAGCGGGTTGGCGTAGAGGGCGCTGGGGGCGGTGAGACCGGCCGACATCAGCGCCTTGAGGGCGGGTGCGTCGGCGTCCTTGATGCGGTTGAGCAGGGCTCCGTCCAGGCCGATGACCAGGACCTTGGGGGTTCTCGCCCGGCCCTTGGCGGCGGCTGTTGCGGCGCCGGCGAGCGGGCCCGAGACCGCGAGCGCGGCGGCCGAGACCAGGAGCGAGCGGCGGGACATGCCTCGGGATGTGCCTCGGGATATGCCTTGCGACGACACGTGTTCCTCCAGCTGGAGAGGGTGTGTGGGGAGGGGCGGCGCACACCAACGCCCCTGGTTCTCCAGGGGCGTTGGGACCAGACCTGTTACCTTTTCGCTATCTTGGCGCACGCGGCGGGGCGGACACCAGGACTCTCGCGATGAACACTTGGACCGAAGGGTGAACGGTCAGCTTCCGGTGGCCGACTTCCAGTCCTCCACGTACGTCTGGAGGTTCTCGGAGATGTCGGCCCAGTCCGGCTCGAAGACCTCGACACCCTCGACGATCTTCTCGAGCGCGACCGCGTTGGCGTCGGTGGCCTTGATGTCCTTGCGCGCGGCGAAGCCGCCGCCGATCTCGCTGACCTGCTGCTGCGCCTTCTGGCTGAGCAGATAGTCGAGGAACTTCTTCGCGTTGGCGTTGTGCGGGGCCTTGCTGACGAGACCCGCCGCGTACGGCAGAGCGAAGGTGGTGCGCTTGCCGCCCTCCTTGGCCGGGAACCAGATGCCCAGGTTCGGCATGTCCTTGGACTGCGCGTAGTTCATCTGGACATCGCCGTTGGCGGCGAGCAGCTCGCCCTTGTCGACCTTCGGCGCGAGCTTGCCGGTGGAGGCGGAAGGACCGACGTTGTTCGTCTGAAGCTTCTTCAGGTAATCCATGGCGGGCTTCTTGCCGCCGAAGTCGTGCATCGCCTTGATGAGCACGGCGGTGCCGTCGCCCGCGACGCCGGGCGTGGAGTACTGGACCTTGTCCTTGTACGAGGAGTCGGTGAGGTCCTCCCAGGTCTTGGGCGCCTTGCCGCCGCCGAGCTCCTTCTTGTTGTAGATGAAGCCGAAGTAGTTGTTCACGACGGAGGTCCACTTGCCGTCGGCGGCCTTGTCGGCGCCGTCGACCTCCTCCGACCCCTTGGGCTTGTAGGCCTGCAACAGGCCCTTCTCGTCGGCCTGTTGGATGAACGGCGGCAGCGTGATGATGACGTCGGCCTGCGTGTTGGACTTCTCGCGGACGGCACGCTGCACCATCTCGCCGGAGCCGCCCTCGACGTAGTTGACCTTGATGCCGGTCTTCTTCTCGAAGTCCTTGAAGACCTGGTCGTACCAGCCGTCGCCGTTCTCGCCCTTGAGGCCGTCGGCGCTGTAGACGGTGACTTCCTTGGCGTCGGACGCCGAGGAGTCGCCGCCGCAGGCGGTGAGCGATCCGGCGAGTACGAGGCTGCCGGAGACGGCGGCGAACGTTCTGATGCGCGTGGTGTGACGGGACATGACGTTTCCTACTCCTTGAGGCAGTTCAGCGATAGGAGGCGCGGGTGCGGATGCGCGAGACGGCGAAGAGCACGAGCAGCGTCGCCGCCATCAGGACCACCGCGACGGCCGCACCGGTGAAGAGGGAGCCGCGGTCGGTGGCCGCGTAGATCTGCACGGGGAGCGGCATCCAGTCCGGCGGGTAGAGCATCATCGTGGCGCTCAACTCGCCCATGGAGAGCGCGAAGCAGAGCCCGGCGGCCGCGTTCAGGGACGGCAGCAGGAGGGGCAGCTTCACCTTCCACAGGACGTACGAGGGCCGGGCGCCGAGCGATGCGGCGGCCTGTTCGTACGCCGGGTCGAGACGCACGATGGCAGCCGAAACCGACTGGTAGGCGAACGCCGTGACAAGAATGGTGTGCGCGAGGATCACGATCCAGCGTGTGCCGTTGAGGATCATCGGCGGCTTGCTGAACGCGACGAGGATCGCGAGGCCGACGACGACGGACGGCACGGCGACGGGCAGCACGAAGAGCGTGTCGAGCACCCTCTTGCCGCCCTTCTTCAGTGAGGCGGCGGCGAGCGCGGCCCAGGATCCGACGGTCAGCGCGAGCAGGCTGGCGCCGCCGGCGGTGAGCAGGCTGGTGGTGAGCGCCTCGAGAGATTCCCCGCGGGTGGCGGAGGAGTAGTGCTCGGCGGTGAACCCGGAGGGAAAGGCCCCCGACCAGTGCGACGAGAACGACGCGGCGAGGATGACGAGCAACGGCAGCGCGAAGAGCGGAAGAAAGAAGAGAAAGAAAAGAACCCAGGTGGCCCATTTCCCCTTGCGGCTATGCACCAACACGACGGCTCACCACCCGGTAGAGGCTGTAAAGGCCCACGGAGATCGCGATGTTGACCACGGCGACGACACAGGCCGCCGGATAGTCGGATTCGAGAATGGCCTTGCTGTAGACGAGCATCGGCAGGGTCGTCACGCCCTTCGCCCCGGTGAAGAGCACGATCCCGAACTCGTTCAGACACATGACGAGTACGAGGCTGCCGCCGGCGGCGAGGGCGGGCAGCGCCTCGGGCAGGATGACCCGCCGGACGATACGGGCGGGCTTGGCGCCCAGGCTGGACGCGACCTCGATCTGCGCGGTGTCGATCTGCGAGAACGCGGCGAGCAGCGGGCGCATCACGAAGGGCGTGAAGTAGGTGATCTCGGCGAGGAGAACACCCCAGGGCGTCGTGAGGAACTGGAACGGCCCGTCCCCAGCCCCCGTCGCATCCGTCCATATCCCGTTGGCCATGCCCTTGGTGCCGTAGATGAACAGCAGGGCGAGGGTGATGAGGAAGGACGGAAAGGAGAGAAAGACGTCGATGAACCTGGCGACGGCCTTTCCTCCCGGGAACGGCACAAAGGCGATGACCAGTGCGAGCGCGAACCCGAGCACAAGACACCCCACGGTCGCCCCCACGGCCAGCCACACGGTGGTCCCGAGCGCCTCCCGAAACGCCTCGGAGGCGAACACATCGGAGTACGGCTGAAGGGAGGTCCCCCCGGTGTCCGGCTGCACGGACTGCTGGACGACGAGGGCGAGGGGGTAGAGAAAGAAGAGCGCGAGGAGAGCGATGGGGGGCAGGGCCCACACCCACCTCGGTACTTTCAGGGGCGGCTTGTCCTTCCGCTTGTCCTTCCGCGCGGGCGCGGTCAGCGTGGCGCTAGCCATCGGTCACCCCCGCCCCCAGCAGCACCCCGTCCTCGGAGGCGAAGTGCAGGGTGACCGGGTCGCCGAGCGAGGGCGGGGTCCGAAGCTCCCGGAGGTCCGCCTTGACCCTGTGCCCCGCCACATCGACGTACAACCGATGCGTGGCCCCCCTCCACTGCACCTCGGCAACACTGCCCGTCAGAGCATTGGGCCCGTCACCGAGCCCGACCAGATGCGGCCGGACGCACAGCGTGGCGGCCGCCCCCACCGCGGCCTCCCCGGTGTCGACCTTCAGCGAAGCCCCCGCGAAGGAGACACCCCCGTCCCCGACAGTCACCGGCAGCAAATTCGCATTCCCCACAAAGGACGCCGTGAACTCACTCCGAGGCGCCCGGTAAAGCTCCTGCGGAGTCCCGCAGTCCTGCAGCCGCGCGCGGTCCATGACCGCGATCCGATCGGCCAGCGTCAAGGCCTCCACCTGGTCATGGGTGACGTACAGAATGGAGACGTCGGGCAACTCCCGGTGCAACCGGGCGAGTTCCGCCAGCATCCCCGACCGCAACTGCGCGTCCAGCGCGGAAAGCGGCTCGTCGAGCAACAGCACCCCCGGCCGGATGGCCAGCGCCCGCGCGATCGCGACCCGCTGCTGCTGCCCTCCGGACAGTTCGCGCGGAAACCGCTTGGCGTACGCCGCCATCCCCGTCATGTCCAGCGCTTCGGCGACCCGCCCGGGAATCTCGGACTTGGCCACCTTCTGCGCCTTCATGCCGAAGGCGACGTTGTCCTCGACCCGCATGTGCGGGAAGAGCGCGTACTGCTGGACGACCATCCCGATGCCCCGCCGGTGCGGCGGCAGAGCGGTGACATCGTGTTCCCCGATGAACACCCGCCCGGACACGGGCTTCACGAACCCGGCGACGGCCCGCAGCGCGGTCGTCTTGCCGGATCCCGAAGGCCCGAGCAGGGCCATGACCTCGCCGGGCTCGACGGTCAGGTCGAGCGAGTCGAGGACGGTGTTCTTGCCATAGGCGACCGAGACATGATCGAAGCGGATACCGCTGCGTGCGGGGGTGCTGTCACTCATGCGTCAACACCCCTGAGTATCGCGGGGAGTTCGGCGACGGAGCCGAGTACGTGCGTGGCACCGGCGCCCCGCAGCGCGGCATCGTCGTGCGCCCCGGTGAGCACCCCGGCGACCACACCGGCCCCGGCCCGCACCCCGCTCTTCATGTCGTACGCCGTGTCGCCCGCGACGGCGATCTGCCGGACGCCGTCCACCGCCGCCGTCCGCAGGAACGCGCTCAGGACCATGTCCGGATACGGCCGCCCGCGACCGCCCGCGTCGGCGGGGCACAGGGTCAGCTCGACCAGGTCACGCCAGCCCAGCGCATCCAGGATGGCGTCCTGGGTGACGCGGGCGAAGCCGGTGGTCAGGACGACGGTCCGCCCCTCCCCCCGCAGCTCCTCGATGGCTTCCCGGGCCCCGGCGACCGGCGCGATGCGCCCGCCGTCGACCAGCTCCCCGTACGCCTTCTCGAAGGCCACGTTGGCACGCTGGGCGAGGGCTTCCTCGCCGAACAGGTACCGGAAGACGGAGATCTTGGACTCGCCCATGGTGGCGCGTACGTAGTCGAGCTTCGCGGCGTGGTCGGCCGATCCCGGCTGCACGCCGAGCTCCTGCGCGGCGACGGCGAAGGCCTGCTCGACCAGGCCTCCGTCGGCGACGGTGGTCCCGGCCATGTCAAGGACGACCAGACCCATACTCTGCGCGGTCAACTCACTCACCATCCCAGCTCGTCGGCGGTCTTCTCGGCGATCGCGGGCGAGCAGGTCATGCCGCGCCCGCCGGGCCCGGTGACCAGCCACACGCCGTCGCGCACCTGCTGCCGGTGCACGACCCGGCTCGTGTCGACGCACTGCGCGTACACCCCGGCCCAGCGCCGCTTGATCTTCGGCAGCGGCCGCCCGAGGAAGCCCTCGACGACCTCGGTGAGGTGGTCGTAGGGGTCTTCGAGGGTGTCGAAGGCGAAGGGGTGCTCGTACTCGTGGGTGTCGCCGATGGTCAGGCCGCCGTCCGCGCGCTGCACCATGAGCAGCTGCATCTTGTGCGCGGCGGCGGTCGGGGCCTGCGCCTGCCCGGCGTTGAGCGCGTCGAGGGCGTCCGACTTGTACGCCGGGTAGTAGCGGAAGCTGTCCGCGTCGGCGACGGAGGTGGTGAGCGCCTCGCCGAGGGGCTCCGTCTGCATCATCTGCAGCCGCACGCGGCGCACGGGCAGGTCGGGCCCGGCCAGCTCGCGCACGAGCCCGCCGAGCCAGGCGCCGGTGGCGAGCACGACGACATCACCGGTGTGTACGTCACCGTGGTCGTCCCGCACCGCGCCCTCGCCGACGACCTCGCGGACCTCACGCCCCGGCAGGAAGGTGTAGCGCGGGTTGGCCAACAAAGCCTCCCTCAGCCGGAGTTGAGCGGTGCGCGGCTCCACGGCGGCATCCCGCTCGCACCACAGGGCGGCGCTGAACCCGCCGCGCAGGGCGGGGTTGAGCGCGCGGGCCTCTGCGGCGGTGAGCAGCTTGTAGCCGCGCTCGGCCGCGTCGGGCCGGGTGAGCGCGGCCTCGGCAACCGCACGCTCGCGCTCGTTGCGCACGAGGGTGAGGGAGCCGTTGGCCCGGAAGCCGAGGCCCGGCACGCGCTCGCCGATGCCCTGCCAGAGCTCACGCGCCCGCAGCGCCGTGTCGAGCTCCTCGCCGCCGGCGCGGCCGCTCACCCATATCTGCCCGAAGTTGCGCAGTGAGGCTCCTCGGGCCTCGGTCTCTCGCTCGATCTGTACGACCTCGTGGCCGCGTTCCACTGCGTGCCAGGCGTGCATGGTTCCCACCACGCCGGCTCCTACGACGATGACTCTCACGACGGCAACGCTCCTGGGGACGGGTGGCCCGCACGGGACCGGACGGCAACGGGACGGTGAACGGCCACCCAAGGTTGGCCTAGACCCGTTACGTTCTCGTTATCGTCGTGGATCGGTCGAGGTTCGGGGAGGCGAGGTTCAGCCGTTGTCGCTGTCGCCGCCGCTGTCGCCGCCGCTGTCGCTGTCGCTGTCGCTGTCGCCGCGGCCGCCCAGGTGGGTGGTGAAGGAGAACCGGTCGCCCCGGTAGAGCGTGCGCACCCGCTCCAGCGGCCGGCCGGAGGTGTCGCGCGACACGCGGTGGATCAGCAGCATCGGGAGCGCGGGGGGCGTACCGATGAGCAGCGCCTCGCGGGGCGTGGCCAGAACCGTCTCGATGCGCTCGTCGGCGTCGCCGAAGGAGATGCCGAGCCGGTCGCGCAGATAGGCGTAGAAGGAGGAGTCGGGCTCGAAGTCACGGTCGAGGTCGGGGACGCGCGCCACGGAAACGTACGTACTCTCGAGCCCCACCCTTTCGTCATCGGCGAGCAGCACACGCTCCATGTGCCAGACGGGCTCGCCCTGCTCGACGCCGATCTCGGCGGCGAGGGCCGCGGGGGCGGGAAAGCGGTCGAGGGAGATGAGATTTCGGCCGGGAGTACGCCCCTGCCTGCGCACCCCTTCGGTGTAACTCGCCAGGGAGAGCGGCTGCTCCAGCTTGGGCCCGGCGACGACGGTGCCCCGCCCCTGCCTGCGCAGCCGCCCTTCGAGCAGCAGCTCGCGCAGCGCCTGCCGCACGGTCTCCCGGGCGACCTCGTACCGCACGGCGAGATCCCGCTCGGTCGGCAGCGTCTGCCCGTCCCCCAACTCCTCTATCAGGGCGGCGATCCGGGCCTTGACGGCGTAGTACTTCGGGATGCGCCCGTGCTCGGGGATGCCGGAGCGGATGGGCGCGCCGGGGGCCTGATCGAGCAGGTGGGCGGGCGGATGCGGGGAGTTCGGGGAGTTCGGGTTGTCCACGGAGGGATGTTCGCAGACGTGGGTGAACTGGAAGGTGAACGGAGGGTGCCGCGCCTCGCGGGCGGCGACCGGGCCCCGTCAGGGGCGCGGGGAACCGCGCGACCAGCCACGGCGCACCCGCAGATTCTGCACCGGCCTTCCAACGGGGGCACGACCGCTCGCGGCCACCATCAACGCCTCCTGCCCGCGAGAAATCGCCGCGCCCCCACCATCAAGCCCCAGCCTCCGAGGAAGCACGCCACGGCGACCGCACCGACCCGCAGGAGCTTGCCCGCCCCGGTGGCGGCGAGTTCATCCGCGTACCAGGAACCGTCACCGGCGGCCGCGTCGCCCTCACGACCACCGCCATCCGCACCCGCCGTATCGTCACCGCCCCCGTCCCGGCCCCCGTCGGTGTCGGCTCCGTCCTCGCTGATGGCGAACGGGTAATCCCGTGACTCCCCCACCCAGTCACCGTCGTCGTCCCGGCGCTGGACGATCGCGGCGGAGACCACGGCTCGCTCGGAGCGCGCGTCGGAAGTGAAGGAGAGCCGCACCTTGACGGTGAGGCGCTTTCCCGCGCCGACCGTGAATCCGGGGAAGTCACCCTTGCCTCCGTCGCCGAAGACGCCGACGTTCTCGTCGCGGTCGGTCCGCTCGAACCGTACGGGCCGCCACCGTGTGCCGTCGTGGAACTCCAGCTGAATCTGCCGGGGCCTCAACTCGCGCTCCCGGTCGACGATGACGACGACCGGGTGAATGTTCGCGCAGACTCCCCTGCTGTCATTGCCCAACTCGACACCCCAGCGACGGAAGCCACCGCCGGGTTCATAACCACCGGGCCCGCCCACGATCCGGGCGCCGATCGGAAACTCCCCGTGGACGACGGAGTCGCAGGTGGGCTGCGGGGCGTACGGCTTGGCGGCGGCCGGCGCGGGCGCCACCCCCGCCACGACGGTGACGGCCGCGGTGGCGCCGAGGGCGAGGGAGCGGCGGAGTCGCATGTGGGGCCTTTGCTGAGCGCGGAAACGGGCGGACGGGCGGACCGTTGGCGAACCGGGCGGGCACCGGCAGCCACCGGCCATGGGCCGAGACCTTGCCACGCGCGCGCGATCCCGCCGGTCCCGCCACAGCCCCATGCGCCCGAGTGGCGGCGCCAACTCCCCTGATTCAGCGGATCTTCGGTCAAGTCCGATTGGCCCAGAATTCAGAGCCCGCCCGGCGCCCAAGGGCAGCGCCCCGCAGGGGCGCGGGGCTGTGACATGTGCGGCTCCGCCGCATGGGCGCGCCCAGCCACATCGCACCTGCGGACAAGCACAGACCGAGGACCAGCCCGCCCGGCGCTTGAGGACGAACTCGGCGAAGCCGGTGATACCCCGGTTCGGCAAAGCCCCCGCTCAAGCAAGGCGCAGCTACCCCGCCCGCCCGAACACCGGCGCCAACACCAACTGCGCCGCGCCCTCCGCCACCCCGCGGTCCCCGCCCGAAGCCACCGCGACCGGAACCTCCGTGTCGCCGCCGCCCCTTCGGGCGCGCTCGGTGACGACCTCGCCGACTCCGCGTACGAAGGACCCCTCGGCCGCGAAGACTGCTCGGCCGCCCAGGAGTACAAGGTCGATGTCCAGCAGGCTCACCAGGTTCGCCGCGCCCACGCCAAGGGCGCGGGCCGCCTCGGCGGTGTCGCCGCGTGCCACCGCCGCGAGGCACAGTGCCTCGATGCAGCCGCGGTCGCCGCAGCCGCACCGCGGGCCGTCCAGCTGGATCACCTGGTGGCCGAATTCGCCGGCGCCGGTCCGCGCGCCGCGGTAGAGGCCGCCGGAGAGGACGAGGCCCGCGCCGAGTCCCGTACCCAGGTGCAGGTAGGCGAAGGACTCGGCGACGCCGCCCAGGGCGAGGCCGAGCGCGGCCGCGTTCGTGTCCTTGTCGACGACCACCGGCAGCCCAAGCCGCCCGGCGAACGCGTCCCGCAGCGGAAACCCGTCCCACGCGGGGAACCCGGTCACCCGGTGCAGCACACCGTCCACATGGTCCAGCGGCCCCGGCAGCGCGATGCCGACGCCGAGCAGCCGCCCCGGGTCCGCGGCGACCAGGTCCCGCACCACTCCCGCAGCCGCCTCGACCACCGCGTCCGCACCCGCGCCGAAGTCCAGCGGGGCCCGGCGTTCCGCGACCACCCGTCCCGTCAGGTCCGCGAGCACCGCGGTCAGTTCGTCGCGGTCGAGGTGGAGGCCGACCGCGTGACCGGCCTCGGGGACGAGACGAAGCAGCGTCCGCGGCTTGCCCCCGGTCGACGCGCGGCGGCCCGCCTCCGCCGCGAGTCCCTCCGTACGCAACCGTGCGGTGATCTTGCTGACGGCCTGCGGTGTGAGCCCCGTGCGCTCGGCGATCTCCAGGCGGCTTATGCCGTCCCCGCCCGCGGTGCGCAGCAGGTCGAGCACGAGGGCGGCGTTGTGCCCGCGCAGCGCGAGCAGATTCACCCCGGCGCCCGCCCTGCCGACACCGCTACCACTACTCCCGCCACCGGTACCACTACTACCGGCACCGGCGCCGACCACCCTCGCATCATCAGTCCTGTTCACACCCCCATTGTCGCCCGCGCTTGCGCTTTGGCAACAGCGTTGCTTAAGTGGAACGCATGACTGGTACAGGCTCCCCTCTCCGCGTGGCCCTCATCGGATACGGCCTCGCGGGCTCCGTCTTCCACGCCCCGCTGATCGCCGCCACCGAGGGCCTCGCCCTCGACACGGTCGTCACGTCGAACCCCGAGCGCCAGGCACAGGCCCGCGCCGAGTTCGGCGACGAGCTGCGGTTCGCCGCGACGGCCGACGAGCTCTGGGACCGCGCGGACGAGCTCGACCTGGTCGTGATCGCGTCGCCGAACAAGACGCACGTCGCGCTCGCGACCGCCGCCCTCAAGGCGGGCCTCCCCGTCGTCGTGGACAAGCCGATCGCCGGCACGGCCGCCGAGGCCCGCGAGCTCGCCGCGCTCGCCGACGACCGCGGCCTTCTCCTGTCCGTCTTCCAGAACCGCCGCTGGGACAACGACTTCCGTACGCTCCAGAAGCTCGTGGCCGACGGCGAGCTCGGCGACGTATGGCGCTTCGAGTCCCGCTTCGAGCGCTGGCGTCCGCAGCCCAAGGGCGGCTGGCGCGAGTCCGGGGACCCCGAAGAGATCGGAGGTCTCCTCTACGACCTCGGAAGCCACGTCGTCGACCAGGCCCTGGTCCTCTTCGGCCCCGCGAAGTCCGTGTACGCCGAGTCGGACATCCGCCGCCCCGGCGCGGCGGCCGACGACGACACGTTCATCGCGATCACGCACGCGAGCGGCGTCCGCTCCCACCTGTACGTCAGCGCCACCACCGCCCAACTCGGCCCGCGTTTCCGCACGTTGGGCTCGACGGCGGGCTACGTGAAGTACGGCCTCGACCCGCAGGAAGCAGCCCTGCGCGAGGGCGATCGGCCTTCGGGCGAGCAGCCTTCGGGCGAGGGCGCCTGGGGCGTCGAGCCCGAGTCGATGTGGGGCCGCGTCGGCTCCGGAGAGTCCCCGCAGACCGGCGGCGGCACCCCGGTCGAGACCCTGCCGGGCGACTACCCGGCGTACTACGCCGCCGTGGCCGCCGCTCTCCGCGGCACCGGCACGAACCCGGTCTCCGCGTACGAGGCCGCAGCAGCCCTCGACGTCCTGGAGGCGGCCCGCCGCTCGGCGCGCGACAGCGTGACGGTGATCGTATGACGACGGCCGCCGCACCGACCGTGGACGACCTCGAGTCCCAGGAACTCCGCCTGGTCCTCCCCCAGTTCACGTATGAAGACGCCTGGGCGCTCGGCAGCCTCCTGGTCGACCTGGCCCGCGAACGCCGGGCCCCGGTGGCGATCGACATCACCCGCGGCGGCCAGCAGCTCTTCCACGCGGCCCTGCCGGGTTCGACCCCGGACAACGACGCCTGGATCGCCCGCAAGCGCCGCGTCGTGGAGCGCTACGGCTGCTCGTCCCTCCTGGTCGGCACGCGTTTCCGTGCCAAGGGCACGACGTTCGAGGAGTCCTCACGCCTCGACCCGGACGTGTACGCGGCACACGGCGGCGCGTTCCCCATCGCGGTGACGGGCGCGGGGGTGATCGGCACGGTGGTGGTGTCGGGCCTGCCGCAGCTGGAGGACCACGCGATGGTGGTGGAGGCGCTGGAGCGGTTCGCGTAAGCGCCCCCCTGAGGGGCTGCCCCTAAGGGGCGCCCCTCAGGGGCGCGGGGAACTGCGCGACAAGCCACGACGCACCCGCAGATGAAGGGCTACGCCCCCTTCAGCTCCTGCCGCTGCCTACCCAGCCCCTCGATCTCCAGCTCCACAACATCCCCGGCCCGCAGATACGGCTTCGGCTCCGGCTGCCCCATGGCCACGCCCGCCGGTGTCCCCGTATTGATCACATCACCCGGGTACAAAGTCATGAACTGGCTTACGTAGCGCACCACTTCAGCAACCGGGAAGATCTGCTGGGCGGTGGTGCCGTCCTGCTTCAGCTCGCCGTTGACCCAGAGCTTCAGGGACAGCGCCTGCGGGTCGGGCACCTCGTCCGGCGTCACGAGCCACGGGCCCAGCGGGTTGAACGTCTCGCAGTTCTTGCCCTTGTCCCAGGTGCCGCCGCGCTCGATCTGGAACTCGCGCTCCGACACGTCGTGCGCCACCGCGTACCCGGCGACGTGCGCGAGCGCCTCCTCGTCGGACTCCAGGTAGCGCGCGGTGCGCCCGATGACGACCGCGAGCTCGACCTCCCAGTCGGTCTTGACCGACTTCCGCGGCACGAGGACGGTGTCGTCGGGGCCGACGACCGTGTCCGCCGCCTTGAAGAAGACGACAGGCTCGGCGGGCGTCGCGGCCCCCGTCTCGGCCGCGTGGTCGTGGTAGTTGAGCCCGATGCACACGACCTTGCCGATCCGGGCCACCGGCGGCCCGACCCGCAGCCCCGCCGCGTCGAGCACGGGCAGCTCGCCCGACTCGGCGGCGGTCCGGATCCGGTCGAGGGCGGCGGCGTCGGCGAGCAGCGCGCCGTCGATGTCCGTGACGGTCCCTGAGAGGTCCCGCAACGTGCCTTCGGCGTCGAGCAGCGCCGGGCGCTCGGCCCCCGCCGTACCGACTCGCAGCAGCTTCATGGTCAATCTCCCTTGGTCGAGCGCGGGCGGTCTGCTCTGACCGGCCGCGTGGCCAGGCCTCCGACGGGTTGCGGCCATCGGAGGTTTGGCCGATCCTCCAAGGTCAACGTCCACTCCGCAAGACCCTGTTCAAGGAGCGGACCGTTACCCGGCAGTAGCAGCCAGCGCCCCCGCCCCGGCCCCGTACGGCATGTCCCGGTAGAGCACGGCCCGCTCGACGGCGCTCCAGGTGGTGCTGGTGACGACGTACAGCGCGGCGGCCAGCGGCACGAAGGCGACGGTGAACAGCGTCATGAAGGACATGAGGGGCATGACCTTGGTCATCGCGGCCATCGCGCCCATGCCGGGCATCTGCTGCCCCGCGTCACCGGCGGGCGTGGCCGCCGCGCTCGCCGCACTCGCCGCCATCTGCTTCTTCGTACGGAGGAAGTTGAAGGTGGCGACGGCCGCGACGATCGCGAAGAGCGCGAGGTAGACAAGCCCCTGCGCCCCGAAAACCCCGCCGTCACCGAGCGCGTCGGCCCACCGCCCACCGAGGGGCGCGGCGAAGAGCTTGTGATCAAGCAGCGCGTTGGCCTCGCCGCCGATGCTCGTGCTGGAGAACAGGTGGTAGAGCAGAAAGAACGCCGGGAGCTGGAAGAGGCTGGGCAGACACCCGGAGAGCGGCGAGACCTTCTCCTCCCGGTGCAGCTCCAGGACCGCCTTCTGCAGCTTCTCGGGGTTCTTGGAGTGCTTCTTGCGCAACTCCGCGATCTGCGGCGACAGCTTGGCGCGCGCCTTCTGGCCACGGGCCGAGGCCCGCGACAGGGGATGGACGAGGAGACGTACACACGCGGTGAAAAGCACGATGGCGGCGGCCATCGCGGAGCCGTGGAAGACGGGCTGGAGCAGATCGGCGATGGAGCCGACCAGGTCGGCGAAGAGTGACATGAAAGCGGACATGGAGGAACCCTCCGGGGGTCTCGTCGTACCGGGAAAAGTGCTGATTTCCGGCGTGACGGCCCGCGTGGAGGGCGCTGCTCAGTGGTGGCTGTGCGCCCCTACGCGGCCGTCAGGACGAGACGGCCCGGCGCTCGAGGTCGCCTGCGCCCGGCGGCGTCGGGGTCGCGCTGCGGCAGAAAGGCCGTGCGCTTCTCGCGATCGCGGATGGCCGTACGCACCCGGGTGCGGGGCACGGCGGGCGCGCAGCGCGCGGCGATCAGGGAGCAGACGGCGAGCGCGGAGCCCGCGGCGGCGGTCGCGGCGAGCGCGACGGCGGCGGTGAGGCTGCTCGCGTCGAGGAGGACGACTTCGACGAGGAGGAAGAGCAGCAGCCCGGTGGGCCGGAGGGCGGCTTTCCAGCTGCGGATCATGTCCTGCATCGATCCGACCCCCCTCTCCTTGGCTGGCTCTCCCCGCTGATACGACATATCGCGTACTGCGTACCGCATATCGCGTACTGCCGTTATACAGGATCGACCTCGACGGCCGTAAGGAGCCTCCGCGGCGCGAGCAGCGCCCGGCTGACCGGATCCGCCGGGTCCGGATCGAGCCCGGGGCCCGGCACCATCTCGACGTCCTCGACGGGTACGAGGATGCCGCAGGCGGAGCAGTCGCCGACGACCCCCAGTTCCGTGCCGCAGTCCGCGTGCCGGAAGTACCGCAGCGGCTTGCTCTCCGGGAAGTTGTCCCGCCCCCAGCTGCCGAGCGCGCGCAGGGTCGGCCAGAGCGCGCGCCCCCGCTCGGTCACGACGTACTCGTGCCGCGAGGGCGCCTGCGCACACGGCCGCTTCTCGAGGACCCCGGCCGCGACAAGCGTCTGGAGGCGCGAGGCGAGGACCGCGCGGGGGATGCCGAGGTGGACGAGGAAGTCGTTGTAGCGCCGCACGCCGTAGAGCGCGTCGCGGACGACGAGCAGCGTCCAGCGCTCTCCGACGACCTCCAGCGCGCGGGCGATGGAGCACTCCTGCGCCGCGTAGTCCTTGCCGAGAGCCATGGCCCCACTGTAGCCACTTTCCCGCTTCTAGGTTCAGTCACTGAACTTGACCTGCTACGGTCACCTCTGTCGCCAAGTTCAATGACTGAACCTAGAGCTTTGAGAACCCGATCTCACGTGCCCCTGAGGAGCAGACCAATGTCACGGCTCGCCGCACGCACCGCACCCCCCGCCCCACCCGTGGCCGCCCCTCCCTCGATGGACGCACGGCCGGGCGCCACCCTCACCGTCACCAGCGCCGCCACGGCCGTGGCCCTGATGACGTACACCGCGCCGATGGTCACGCTCCCCGACACGGCCGCATCCCTGCACACCCCGCTCTCCGCCCAGGCCTGGCTGCTCAACGGCACCCCGCTCGGCCTGGCGGCCCTGCTCCTGGTGGCGGGCAGCCTCGCCGACGACTACGGCCGCCGCCGGATCTTCCTCTCCGGGACGATCGCGCTGGGCATCACCACGGCGCTGGGCGCCCTCGCGACCTCGACGTGGCTCTTCACCCTCGCCCGAGTCGCCCAGGGCGCGGCGAGCGCGGCGATCCTGGCGGCCAGCCTCGGCCTGCTGGTGCACGCGTACCCGGCGGGCCCCGGCCGGGTACGGGCGACCGGCGTCTGGGGAGCGTTCGTGAGCGGCGGCATCGCGGTGGGCCCGGTACTGGCGGGCGGCGTCGCATCACTGGCCGACTGGCGGTGGTCGTACGCGGTGTTGGGGACGGCGGCGCTGGCGGTGGCCGCGTTCGGCCCCCGCGCGCTGACGGAGTCCAGGGCCCCGCGAGGCGGCGGCCGCCCCGACCTGGCGGGTTCGCTGACGCTGGGCCTGGCCCTTGTGGCCCTGGTGGCGGCGCTGACGCTGGGCAGGGACGGGTGGCTGCGGGCGCCGGTGGCGTCGTTGCTCGCGCTCTCGGTCCTCCTCATCACCGCGTTCGCCGCGGTGGAACGCCGCACGACGTCCCCCATGCTCGACCTGCGCCTCCTCCGCCAGGCCCCGTTCCTGGCATCGTCGGCGGGCGCCTTCTTCACGGGCTTCGCGGTGATCGCCTTGTTCAGCTACCTGCCGACCCTCCTCCAGCAGACGCTGCCGCTGTCGGCGATGAGCACGGCGGCACTGCTGATGATCTGGTCGGGCACTTCCTTCCTGGTGGCCCTGCAGTCGCGCCGCCTGGCGGGCAAGGTCTCGCCCCGCCACCAACTGGCGCTGGGCTTCGTCCTGCACGCGGCGGCGGTCCTGACGATGCTCCCCGCGGCGGCGTCGGGCCCCTGGCCCCTGCTGCTCCCCGGCCTCGTCGTGTCGGGCGCGGGCAGCGGCTTCCTGAACGCGGCGTTGCCGCAGCTGGCGGTCTCCTCGGTCCCCGCCGAGCGGGCGGCGATGGGTTCGGGGGCGAACAACACGGCGCGGTACATCGGCTCGGCGGCCGGCGTGGCGCTGATGATCGCGGTGTCCACGTCGTCGGGCTCGCCGGGGCACGGGGCGCGGGTGGCGCTGGTGGTGTCGGCGGGCCTTGGGGTGGTGGGGGCGGTGAGCGTACTGCTGCTGCGGAAGCGTGGTTGAGGCCGCGGCCTACCGGGGCCTACCGGGGCCTACCAGGGCCTACCGGGGCCGCATGGACCGCAGCTTCCCCCAGACGATGAGCCGGTACTTGGAGGTGTACTCCGGGGTGCAGGTGGTGAGGGTGATGTAGTACCCGGGCGAGCTGTACCCGTGGCCGGGCTTGACGGCACTGCGCGGCACGGGAGCGATGACGCCGCTGTCACGGGCGGAGGTCTGGGGGAGCACCTTGTCGACGACGTACGTATACACGGCGTCGCGGGTCTCGACGACCAGCTCATCCCCACCCCGCAACCGATCGATCCGCCGAAACGGCTCACCATGGGTGTTCCGATGCCCGGCGAGGGCGAAGTTCCCGGCTTGCCCGGGCTGGGCGGTGCGGCTGTAGTGCCCGACGTACCCCTTGTTGAGTACGCCGCGCTTGCTGACGCCTTCGGCGACAGGCACCCGTATCCCGATGCGGGGGATGCGGAGGACGGCGTAGGCCTGGTCCCAGCGGGGGGC
>NZ_SRIC01000082.1 GCF_004684775.1 Streptomyces sp. MZ04 | reverse complement strand
GCCCCGCGCAGCGGCCTTCAGGACTCCCCCCGCCGAGCCCCCTGCAGGACCAGCACCGCAACACCCACCGCGAACCAGATCAGCCCCACCACCTGCGCCGACCCCGCAGCCTCGACGATCACCGCCACGGTGATCGCCACCCCCAGCACAGGAATCAGTACATGCCGCCACCAACTCACACTCACCGCACCCCCACGCCGCCGCACCACGAACCACCCCACCACGCTCGCGTGCAACAGCACGAACGCCGTCAGCGCCCCGATGTCGACCACCGACACCAGGTGGTCCATCCCGTCGTCCCGCCGCGCCGCCCACACGGCGGCGACCATCGTCACCACGGCCGCACACAGCAGCGCGACCCGCGGCGTACCGGAATCCGTCCGCGACAGCGCCCTCGGCAGCCGCCGGTCCCGCGCCATGGCGAACAGCAGCCGCCCCGCCGCCGCCTGCCCCGCGAGCGCGGCGAACGCCGCGCCGATCGCCTTGCTGACGGCCACCGTGTCGTGCAGCCAGTCACCCACCGCCGAGTCGACGGCATCGTAGAAAGCAGATCCCTGTTTGCCCGGCTCCGCCGCGAGCTCCGCGGACGACAGCGGCTCCAGGAGCGCCACCAGATAGGTCTGGGCGATGAACAGCACCCCCGCGAGCGCCAGACAGAACAGCACCGCCCGCGCCACCTTCGCCGAGCCCCCCGTCACCTCCTCCGCGAACGAGGCGATCGCGTCGAAGCCCAGATAGGACAGGACCGCCACCGACACGGCCCCCACCACCGCCGACAGCGCGAACGCCCCCTGCGAGCCGTCCCCGGTCAGCGGCGAAAGCCAGTCCCGCTCCGCCCCGTCCTGTGCCAGCACGACGATCGCCGACACGATGAAGACGAGCAGCACCACGATCTCCATCGCGAGCACGAGGAACCCCACCCGCGCCGCCGCCCGCACCCCCCACAGGTTCAGCGCGGTCGTCACCAGGACCGCGATCGCCGTCCACACCCACCGGGACACCGAAGGCACCAGCGCCTCCATCGCGATCCCGGAGAAGAGATAAGCAACCGCCGGGATCAACAAGTAATCCAGCATCGCCATCCACCCGGCGATGAACCCGGGCCCGTCCCCGAGCCCCGCGCGCGCGTACGCGAAGACGGAGCCCGCCTGGGGGACCACCTGCACCATCTGGGCGTAGCTGAAAGCGGTGAACGCCATGGCGATGGTGGCGACGACGTAGACAAGGGCGACGGCCCCGTGCGACTTGGCGTCGAGCGTCCCGAAGACACCGACCGGCGCCATGGGGGCGATGAACAGCAGTCCGTAGACGACGAGATCCCGGAAGCCGAGGCTGCGCCGCAGCCCGTCCCCTTCGGCGGCGGTGTCCGTACGCGTACCGACCACGCCGTCTGAATTACCGGACATCTCGCCTCCGTATGTGAACGCGGACCCCCAGTCTCCCCAAGAAGCCGATCTTTGACGCGCTGGGCTCGGCCTTACGATGGTGCGTATGACTGCTTCGACTCCTGCCCGCCGAGTACTGCTCGCCGCCCCCCGCGGCTACTGCGCGGGTGTGGACCGTGCCGTGATCGCCGCCGAGAAAGCCCTCGAGCAGTACGGGGCCCCGATCTATGTCCGCCACGAGATCGTGCACAACAAGTACGTGGTGCAGACCCTGGAGAAGAAGGGCGTGATCTTCGTCGAGCGGACGGAGGAGGTCCCCGAGGGCTCCATCGTCATGTTCTCCGCGCACGGCGTCGCGCCGACCGTCCACGACGAAGCCGCCCAGCGCAGGCTCGCCACCATCGACGCGACGTGCCCCCTGGTCACGAAGGTCCACAAGGAAGCGGTCCGGTTCGCCAAGGACGACTTCGACATCCTCCTGATCGGCCACGAGGGCCACGAGGAGGTCATCGGCACGTCCGGTGAGGCGCCCGACCACATCACGCTGGTCGACGGCCCCGAGGACGTCGCGAACGTCGAGGTCCGCGACCCGGACAAGGTCGTCTGGCTCTCCCAGACCACGCTCTCCGTCGACGAGACGATGGAGACGGTCAGCGCCCTGAAGACGAAGTTCCCCGGCCTGATCTCGCCGCCGAGCGACGACATCTGCTACGCCACGCAGAACCGCCAGATCGCGGTGAAGAAGCTCGCCGAGGACGCCGAGCTCGTCATCGTCGTCGGCTCCAGGAACTCCTCGAACTCGGTCCGCATGGTCGAGGTCGCCCTGGACGCGGGCGCCCCCGCCTCGTACCTGGTGGACAACGCCGGCGAGTGCGACGAGGCCTGGCTGGAGGGCGTGACCACGGTCGGCCTGACCTCCGGCGCCTCCGTTCCGGACATCCTGGTGGACGGCGTCATCGAGTGGCTCGCCGAGCGGGGCTACGGCGACGTGGAGACGGTGAAGACGGCCGACGAGTCCATCACCTTCTCGCTGCCCAAGGAGCTGCGCCGCGACCTGCGCGCGGAGGCGGCCGCGCTCTCGGAGAGCTGACGCGCGGGCCGGATGCCGCCCGCCCTCTTCGAGGAGTGCGACGGGGAGTGCGACGGGGAGTACGACGGCGCGTATCGACTGCCCTCTTCGAGGAGTGACGTCCGGCGTCTGGCCGTAACGTGTGCCTCATGCAGATCTTCGGTGTGGACATCGGCGGATCCGGGATCAAGGGCGCTCCCGTTGACCTGGACCGCGGAGACCTGGCACAAGAGCGGCACAAGGTCCTGACCCCGCATCCGGCCACGCCCGACGGCGTGGCCGACAAGGTGCGCGAGGTCGTCGAGCACTTCGCCTGGAAGGGCCCGGTCGGCGCCACCTTCCCCGGCGTGATCACCGACGGCACGGCGCGCACGGCGGCCAACGTCGACAAGAGCTGGATCGGTACGGACATCCAGGCCCTGGCATCCGACCGGCTCGGCGGCGTCCCCGTCACCGTCCTGAACGACGCGGACGCGGCGGGCGTCGCCGAGATGCACTTCGGCGCGGGCCGCGGCCACAAGGGCACGGTCCTGCTGCTCACGTTCGGCACCGGCATCGGCAGCGCTCTCTTCACCGGCGGCCGCCTGGTCCCGAACACGGAGCTCGGCCACCTCGAACTCCACGGCCACGACGCGGAGAAGCGCGCCTCGTCCAAGGCCAAGGAGGACGAGAACCTGAGCTGGGAGCACTGGGCGCGCCGGGTCCAGAAGTATCTGGTGCACGTGGAGATGCTGTTCTCGCCGGAGCTCGTCATCATCGGCGGCGGTGTGAGCCGCAAGGCCGAGAAGTTCCTGCCCCTGATCAAGGGCATCCGGGCCGAACTGGTCCCGGCGCAGCTGCAGAACAACGCGGGCATCGTGGGCGCGGCGATGGCGGCGGCCGGCGAGGCCTAGGACCCGTCGGACAGGCCCTGGACCCGTAGGGATTACGTGGCGGGCATCCGCCGCCGAGGCGCCCGCGCCCGCGGCCCGGCAGCGGCGGCGGCAGCGCGAGCCCGCCGCCGCTGCCCCAGGAACCGGATCCGCCGGACGATCACGACGATCCCGGCGACCAGCGTCCCCCCGTACAACCAGCCCGCGTGCAGCGCGAGCGCGGTGATCAGCCCCATGAAGTGCCCGCCGAAGCCGCCGCTGCCCTCCGAGACCGGCAGCAGCCCGGCCACGAAGGCGAGCGGCACCCCGACCGGCGCGGTCACCAGATCGACCGGCCGCACCCACAGCGCGGTCAGCGCGCTCACGGGCACGAAGAGCACCCCGTACGCGACCAGAGCGCCGTTGGAACCACCGAAGAACAGCCACAGCAGAAAGGCAAGCAGGAACATCGTCGCGGCGCAGAAGAGCCCGGACCCGAGCCCGGTAAGACGCGGGTTGGGCATCCGGCGCAGCGAGCGATAGAAGCGATAGAGCGGCAGCGCGCGCAGTTTGCGTACGAAAGGCGGGGCGGGACGGCGGGGGCGGGACGCGGCGCGGTAGACCGCCGACGATTCGGCGGGCCTGCCCTGCGGGGGCAGGGGCGCGGTGCGTCGCGGCCGGGCCGGATGCTGAGGGGGACGCGTCCTGTGTTGCTCCACCGGACCAACCTAGGTCGACCCATACTGATAATCCGGCCTGGGACACGCGCTTTGGCCGACCTTGGCCAAGCGTTCGATACGCGAGCGGTACGCCGACGAGGGCCGGGCGGGCACGCCGTAGACTGGGGGATCGCCCCCAAGGTCGCTCCGGCCCTCCGGGCCGTCCACCCTCAGACCTCACGTACGGGAAGTCGCAACGTGTCGCTCACGATCGGAATCGTCGGCCTGCCCAATGTCGGCAAGTCGACCCTGTTCAACGCCCTGACCAAGAACGACGTGCTTGCGGCCAACTACCCGTTCGCCACGATCGAGCCGAACGTAGGCGTGGTGGGCGTCCCCGACCCCCGCCTCACCCAGCTCGCCGAGATCTTCGGCTCGCAGAAGGTCCTCCCGGCGACGGTCGACTTCGTCGACATCGCGGGCATCGTGCGCGGCGCGAGCGAGGGCGAGGGCCTGGGCAACAAGTTCCTCGCGAACATCCGCGAGTCGGACGCGATCTGCCAGGTCATCCGCGCCTTCAAGGACGAGAACGTCGTCCACGTAGACGGCAAGGTGTCCCCGAAGAACGACATCGACACGATCAACACCGAGCTGATCCTCGCCGACCTCCAGACCATCGAGAAGGTCCTGCCCCGCCTCCAGAAGGAGTCGCGGATCAAGAAGGACATCGCCCCGAAGGTGAAGGCGGTGGAGGAGGCCCAGGCGATCCTGGAGCGCGGCGACACGCTCTTCTCGGCGGGCATCGTCCAGGGCTCCGGCAACGAGGAACTCCTGCACGACCTGCACCTCCTCACGACCAAGCCCTTCCTCTACGTCTTCAACGTGGACGAGGACGAGCTGACGGACGACGACTTCAAGGCCGAGCAGCGCGCCCTGGTCGCCCCCGGCGAGGCGATCTTCCTCAACGCCAAGCTGGAGGCGGACCTCGCCGAGCTGGACGACGACGAGGCCCTCGAACTCCTCCAGTCGGTAGGCCAGGAAGAGCCCGGCCTCGCCACCCTCGCCCACGTCGGCTTCCGCACCCTCGGCCTCCAGACGTACCTCACGGCAGGCCCCAAGGAGTCCCGCGCCTGGACGATCCCCCAGGGCGCGACGGCCCCCGAGGCGGCCGGCGTGATCCACACGGACTTCCAGAAGGGCTTCATCAAGGCCGAGGTCATCTCCTTCGCGGACCTGGTCGACACGGGCTCGGTGGCCGACGCCCGCGCGGCCGGCAAGGCGCGCATGGAGGGCAAGGAGTATGTGATGCAGGACGGGGACGTGGTGGAGTTCCGCTTCAACGTGTAGCCGCCGACCTATCACCACGTCGCTGATCTGGCAAACGCCCAGGTCAGAGAGGGTCCGACTCTTCGGAGTCGGGCCCTTTGTTTTTTCCCGTGCTGGGATGGGATGAGGAGCCCGTGCTGGGTTTCGGGCAGCGATCTCCCGGTGCCACAGGCGGGCGGGTGGGCTCCATCTGCACGACTTCTTCACGACTCCGGGGCCCGTGCAGGTTCGATCCGTGGCGCTTTTCCTACTCGTTTGACACACTCGGGGTATGGCTGAGACGACGTACAGCATCGGGGAAGGGCCGGCGACGCGGGTGAGCCTGTCGCTGCCGGAGGGGACCGCGGAGGCGATCCGGGCGCGGGTGGGCAAGCGGGAGTTCTCTGCGTTCATCGCCGAGGCGGTCGAGCGTGAGCTGCGCGGGCAGGTCCTGGACGAGTACCTGGCGGACTACGAGAGCCGCAAGGGGCCGGTTTCCGAGCCGGCTCGTCAGCGGGCGCGGCAGGTCTTCGACGAGGTGTTCGCCGAGGAGGCCGAGTGGCCCGCCGCAGGCTGAGTCACGAGGGGACGCTGGTCCTCGACAGCGAGGGACTGTCGAAGCTGCTCGCCGACGACGAGCAGGTGGTGGCTCTCATCGCTGAGGCGCGCTCGCGCGGCATGGAGGTCGTGATCTGTGCGCTCACCATCATCGAAGCGGTCCACGCTCGTACGAACAAGTCCCGCCTGAACTGGGTTCTTTCCGGGCTGCGGGTCGTCCCGGTCGGTGACGAGGAGGCGCGGGCGGCCTCGAAGCTGCTGATGAATGCCGGGTTGCACGGACACAAGTACGCGATCGGTGCGGCCGTCGCCGAGGCCGCGCTGCGACAGCACCGCCCCGTGGTCATGCTGACTTCCGATATCGACGACATGACCAAACTCTGCGGCGATCGGGTCCGGCTCGTGGCGGTGTGATTTCCCCGGTTCACTCCGCCGTGGCGCGGGTGACTCTCCGGGTGATGGTCAGGCCACTGTCGCTGCCGCTGGCGTCGGCCTCAGACGGGCGGCGCCGTGTGGGGCTCAAGGCGGTAACCGTGCCCGCGCAGGGTGGAGATCCGCGGTAGCGCCGCAGGGATCGGGGACGCGTCGGCAGCGTCGGCCAGGCGGCGGCGCAGGCCGGCCATGGTGACGTCGAGGGTCTTGGTGGAGCCGAACCAGTTCTCGTCCCAGACCTCAGCCATCAGCACCTCGCGGGACACGGCCTCTCCGGCGTGCCGGGCGAGCACGGCGAGCAGCTCGAACTCCTTGGGGCGGAGCTCGACTTCACGGTCGTGGAGTGTGCACCGGCGGGCCGTGACATTGAGGACGAGGTCGCCGAGCCGGATCGGCTGCTGCGGCGGGGCGGCGATGGCCCGGCGGCGCAGATGGGCACGGAGCCGGGCGAGCAGCACGGTCAGGCTGAAGGGTTTGACCAGGTAGTCGTCGGCTCCGGCGTCGAGTCCGGCGATGACGTCGATGTCGTCCGTGCGGGCGGTGAGGATGATGATCAGCAGGTCGGGGAGGCGGGCGCGCAGGGTGCGGGCGATGTCGAGGCCGTCCATGTCGGGCAGTCCCAGGTCCAGGAGCAGCACGTCGTACGGGGTCTGCGCGGACTCGGTGAGGGCGCCCGTACCTGTCCGGCTCCACGTCGGGGTGTAGCCGTTGCTGCGCAGCCCCGTTTCCAGATGGCGGCCGATGGTGTCGTCGTCCTCGACGACGAGGACGCGATAGCGGCTACGGTCCGGTGCGGCGGGCGTTCGCATGCTGGGCAGCGTAGAGCCGGGCGGGGCGTTCACAGATCCCGGAGTTCTTCGACGGCGGGTCGGGCGGCGCGGCGTACCCCGTTCAGCGCGGCGGCCAGTACGGCCGCGGTCGCGGCGAACGCGGTGATCGCCAGATAGGCGCCCGGGACAGCGAGGGCGGCGGGCGGCGGGTCGAACACGCCTGTCAGGACTTTGACGAGCATCTCGGAGAGGGCCCAGCCGATGAGCGCGCCACCGGCCAGACCGCCCGCGGTCAGCAGGATCGCCTCGGTGAGGACCATCCCGCGCAGATGCCGTCGCGTCGCGCCGAGCACGGTGGCGATGGCGAAGGTACGGCGGCGTTCGGCGAGGCCGAGCGCGAGGACCAGTCCGCCGGCCCCGGCGGCCAGGAGCACCGCGAAGGCCAGCTCGATCCGGGTGAGTCCCGCCAGGTCGACGGCAGTCAGGCTGGTTCCGACGGTGCCGCGGGTCTGGGTGAGGTCGGTGACGGTGGCAGTGGTGCCGAGCTGCCGGCGCAGGTGGGCGGCGATCTGCTTTTGGTGGGTGCCGCCGGTGTCCAGGAGGAAGGCGCCGACCGCGTCGCTGCCGGTGGCCTGGGCGACGTAGGAGGCGTTGGCGACGAAGAAGCTGTCCTTCGGCGCGGTCGGGAACTCCTTGGCGACGCCCACGTAGTGGAAGGGCACGGTGCGCAGCGCCTTGGTGCGGGCGTCCTGGATGCGCAGGTTGACCGTGTCGCCGGGTGAGAGCTGGAAGTCGGTGACGGTCTCCGCGCTGACCAGCAGCGCGTCAGGCTGCTTCGCGAGCTTGCGCATGAGGGTGCCGGCGGTGCCTCCGGAGAAGTACGCGTTTTGGAGGGAAGTGGCAGAGGCGATCGTGTCCGGGCGTACGCCGTAGAGGTCCTGGAGGTCGGATCCGACATAGGCGAACCGGTGCTGGAGCGGCTCGACATGACGTACGCCGGAGACCTTGAGGGAAGCGGCGGCGCTGGGCGGCGTCCGTACTCCGGGCGGCTCGGTCACCGTGACGTCGGCGCCGTTGGTGAGCCGCGCGTCGACCTCGGCCTGCTGCTTGTACGTGGCGTTGAAGGTCGCCGTGGAGATCGCGAAAGACACCGCGAGCGCCAGCAGCACCACCGAGCGGGCCAGCGGCCGCCTGCGGCGGGAGAGGACGGCGGCCGTCGTCCCTGCCAGGTTCTTGGCGAGTGGGCGCGAGAGCCGGGCCAGCACGGCTCGGCCGTGGGTGAGCGCGAGGAGCGTGAGCCGCCACAGCAGCAGCGCGGCGCCGATCCACAGCAGGGCCGGACCCAGGAAGGCCCAGTACGACACGGAGATGCTGGACACGCCCTCCGGGGCGAGGACGAGGGCGTACTGGTTGCCGGACGAGGCGCGGAAGATGAGCCAGGAGCCGATCAGCAGGGCGAAGTCCATGCCGTAGCGCATCCACCATGCGGAGCCTGTACGGCGCCCGGCCCTGCGTGTGTCGGTGACCGTCACACCGTGCAGGTCGCGCAGTGCGGGGATGAGAACGGCGCCCGCGGCCACGGCGGTACCGAGCACGAAGGCAAGGGCGTACCAGAGGATCCAGGAGCCCGCGCTCGTCCCGAACGAGGCCGATCCGAAGGCGAGACGGCCCATCAGGGCGGCGATACCGAGTCCGGCGACGCCGCCGCCGGCCCCGACCAGCGCGGCCTCGATGCCGGACAGGGTGGCGATCCGGCCCGGTCGCAGTCCGCGCAGCCGCAGCAACGCCTGCTCCTGGCGGCGCCGTTCGCCACCGGCTGCGGCAACCGCGGCGGTCAGCGCGGCGGCCAGAAGTGCGCCGGGCACACCGAGGAACAGGAAGAGGATCTGTGCGTAGAGGGCGTCCTGACGGGCGGAGTCGAGAGCGGCACCCAGGTTGTTCCCGACGATCGCCGCGCCCGAGGCGCGGGCCTCCAGGTTGTGGGCACCGCGGGTCACGGTGTTGAAGGCGGAGGCGGGGTCGGAGGGCAGCCTGGCGTCGCGTGCGGCATGGATTTGCGTGCTGACGCCTGCGGCGGGCGCCTGGGCGGTCAGCGAGGTGAAGGTGGCGGAGGGGAGCAGGACGACGTTGTCGGGCGGCGCGGTGGGCTGGGACTGGGCCGGGGCACCGACCTTCTGGAAGAGGGAGTCGGCCTGCGGGAGGTCGACGACGCCGGCCACGCGGACCTGGCGTACGGCAGTTCCGGGGAGCCGGATGCCGACGGTGTCGCCGGGGGCGACGTGCAGGTTGGAGGCGGTCTGCTGGGCCAGCAGCACGCCGTCGAGGCTGCCGGTGAGCGGGCGGATCCCGCCGGGGAACAGCTTTGGGTAGCCGTCGGGGAGGCCGAGGACCATGCCGGGGCCGGTGGTCTGTGTGCTGCCCTGGACCTGGGCCGTGAACGCGGAGCTGTGGGCGAAGCCGACCGGGACGGCGTGGTGGGTGCCGGGGGCCTTCCGCACCAGGGACAGCATCGCCTGCTGGTCGGCGCCGGGCTGCACCTCGACCTGCCAGTCCACGGCGACGGAGCGCACGGCGCGCTGCGTCATGGTCGCCTTGGACGCGGTGAGGAACGAACCGAGCGCGGCGACGAGGGCGACGGCCAGGGCGATGCCGGCCAGGGCGGCCAGGAGTCGTCCGGCGCGGTGGCGGGCCAGTCCGGCGGCCCATGCGGTGTTCATGACGCCTCCTGCGGTTCGGCCTCGGTGAGCAGCCGGCCTTCGCGCATGGCCAGCCGGGTGGTGAGTCGCGCGGCGATGGCCGGGTCGTGGGTGGTGACGACGAGGGCCGCACCTGTCTGGTCGGCCGCGGCCAGCAGGGCGTCCAGGACGTGCCCGCCGGTGGTGTGGTCGAGCCGGCCGGTGGGTTCGTCGGCGAGGATCAGCCGGGGGGCCTGGGCCAGGACGCGGGCGGCGGCGACGCGCTGTGCCTGCCCGCCGGAGATCTCCTCAGGCAGCCGCTCGGCCAGATCGGCGGCGTCCACCAGGGCGAGGGCCTCGGCGGCCGACCGCTGCGCCTCGGCGGCCGGCACTCCGGCCAGGACCAGCGGCAGCGCGGTGTTCTCGACCACGTCGAGGGCGGGGATCAGGCTCTCGCCCTGGAAGACGATCCCGATGCCGCCCGGGCCGTCCAGGGCGGGCCAGGTGACGGTGCCGCTGGTGGGCTGTTCGAGCCCGGCCAGCAGATGCAGCAGAGACGATTTGCCCGACCCGGACGGGCCGACGACGGCGAGCCGGTCCGCGGCCCGCACTCGCAGGTTCGCCCCGTGCACCGCCACCACGGCGGTCGCGCCCCGGCCGAAGGTGAGAGCCGCGTTGCGGCAGTCCACGAGCGCCTCGTCCACCGACGTCACGGGCTTGTCGGCCGGTATCGCGTCATCACGGGGCGACATCGTGGGCCTCCTGTTGGTGTGTGCGGGCCTGGGACGTGGTGGCCTCGCGGGCCCTGCCGTCGTCCAGAGCGATCACCCGGTCGGCGATCCGGACGGCTGCGGCGCTGTGGGTGACGATCAGCACCGCGCAGCCCAGAGCGGCACGGTCGCGCAGCATCTGCAGGATCAGGCGCTCGGTGCTGCCGTCGAGTTCGCCGGTCGGCTCGTCCGCCAGCAGGACAGCCGGGGAATTGGCCAGCGCGACGGCCAGCCCGGCACGCGCCAGCTCGCCGCCCGACAGCTGCCGGGGCAGCGCGTGTGCCCGCCCCGCGAGCCCCACCTCGGACAGCAGGTCTCCTACGGATACGGAGGGCCGGCCACGCACGGCGCTGTGCGCCAGGCGGACGTTGTCGCGCACGCTGAGGTGGGTGACGAGGTTGCGGCTCTGCAGCAGGACGCCGATGTGGCGGGCGCGCAGCCGGGCCCGTTCGGGCTCCGGCCGGTGGCTGATGCGTACGCCGTCGACGTGGACCTCACCGCCCGAGGGTTCGTCGAGTCCGGCCAGGCAGGACAGCAGGGTGGATTTGCCGGCTCCGGACGGCCCGACCACCGCGACCGTCTCACCGCGCCGCACCCGCAGGGACACCCCCCGCAGCGCGAGCGTCTCCTCCTCACCGGCCCGGAAGAAGCGGTACAGCTCCCGCGCGGTGAGGGCCTCGTCGGACGGTGGGACCAGCATGGTGTTCACCCTCACTTCCAGGCGAAGGAGTCACTGACGATGCGCCACGGGTCCACGTTGTCGGCATTCACCGGGCCGGACAGGGTGAGATCCACCTCGTGGCCCTGCCGGTAGAAGGCGTACCGCTCGAACGCGTCACGCACGACCTTGCCGGTGACCGGATCCCTGGCGGAGTCGCCCTGGTACGTCAGCAGCACGGCCGTACCGGCCTTCCTGGTCACCGTGGACACCTTCGGACTGGCGAACTTCGAGACGTGGCCGCGCAGTTGGGGCACGACCTCATTGGCGACCGAGCCGGTGGTGGGCGCGTTCGAGGCGGCAGCGGCGGAGATCTGGACGCGGTTGAGTTTGTCCGTGAAGACCGTGGTGCTGCCCTGGCTGGTACGGGCCCAGCCCTCGGGCACCTTCACCGTGAACGCGGTGAACGCACCGCCGGACGGCTGGTAGGCGACGAATGCCTGGTTGTCGGGGATGTCGCCGGGCGGATTGGACTCGGTGGGCGCCGGACTGCTGTCCGAGCCACCGCTGGAGCCACCCGTGGAAGCAGCGGTGGAAGCAGGACCGGAACGTGAACTGGAGCTGGGTCCGGAGCCGGAGGTGCCCCCGGAACACCCGGCGGTCACCGCCGCGGCGAGCACGAGCCCGACGACGCCGAAGGTACGTACACGTGCCATCGTTGCTGCCCTCCTGGAAGACGCCTGGGGAACTCTCTGCCGATCCGGCCGGGCGGTCGTGTGCCGGACGGGCGGTCATGGCACCGACGCTAGAAGGCGGCCGGTTAACGCCCCGCACGGCGAGGGTTAGACGACGGCAAAAGCGTGCGGCGGGTCCCGTACGGGCAGGCGGCGGCCCGCATCATGGGGGCATGAGACAGCGCGTGGTACGGGTGGCTCTCACCGCCGTCCTGGTCGCCCTGGTCCTCCTCGCAGTCCCCCTGGCCCTCGCCATCAGGTCCTCCCTGTACGCGGACCAGCGGGACGCCCTGGAGCGGGCGGCCCTGGCCGGCGCCGTCCGGGTGAGTCCGGACTACGCGACCGGTGACCCGGTGGAGCTGCCGCCGCCTCCGGACGGCGGGCGCCTTGGCCTGTACGACCCGCAGTTGCGGCTGCGCGCGGGCAGCGGCCCCCGGACCGGCGACGACACGGCCCGCCGCGCGCTGACCGGCACGGTGACCCGGTCGGCAGGGGGCGGTGAACTCGTCGCCGCCGTCCCCGTCTCCCACGACGAGCGGGTCATCGGCGTCGTCCGCGTCTCCTCCGCCGCCCAGGACGTGCGCGACCGCATCCTCGTAGGCTGGGCGCTCCTGCTCGGCGCGGCCGTGCTGGCCCTGACCGTGGCCGTCCTCGTCGCCCGCCGGCAGGCGCGGGCGCTTGCCGCTCCGCTGGAGGACCTCTCCCGGCACTGCCGGGCCGTCACCGGCGGCGACCTGAGCGCGCGCGCCGCCCCCAGCGCCATCGGCGAGATCGACCAGGTCGCCCGAACCCACAACGAGATGCTGCACAGCCTGGCCGAACTCCTGCGCCGCGAACGCAACTTCACCGCCAACGCCTCCCACCAGCTGCGCACCCCGCTGACCGGCCTCCAGCTCACCCTGGAAGCCGGGCTCGAACACGACGACACCCGTCCCGTGCTGGAGGAGGCCCTGGACGCCACCCGCAGGCTGCACGACACAGTGGAGGAGGTCCTCCGGCTGTCCGGCTCCGCGGGGCTGCCTCAGCCGGTCGCGCCGGACCGGCCGGTCACGGGGCTGCTGCGGGAGACCGAGGAGCGGTGGCACGGGCTGTTCGCCCGCGAGGGCAGACGCCTGGAGTGCGATACGGGCGAGGTGCCGGACGACGTACGCGTCCCGGGCGGGCCCGTCACCGAGATCCTCGGCGTGCTGCTCGACAACGCCCGCGTCCACGGACACGGCACCGTGCGCGTCACGGTCCGCGACCTCGACGACGCCCTCGCCCTGGACATCGCCGACGAGGGCACGACAGACGGTGACTCCGCGCGGCTGTTCGAGCGCGGGCACACCGAGGGCGGGGCGGGCACGGGCATCGGCCTCGCGCTCGCCCGCGACCTCGCTGTCTCCCTCGGGGGCCGGCTCTCCCTGGCGAACCGCGCGCCGACCACGTTCACCCTGCTGCTCCCGGTACGGGCCGCAGGAGTACACCAGGCGGACGGCCGAAACGAGTCGGACGGCCGCCGGGGCGATGCGGGTCCTCAGGACGAAGCGGGGCAGGGCGGTCCGGGCGGGCGCTGAGGGCGAGGGGTATGCGGGTGGCGCAGCCACCCGCCCGGACCGGGCAGCAGCACGGCGGCGAGATACGCGAGTGCGACGGCCCGGCCGAGGCGACGGCGCAGCCAGCGCGTCGCGAGGTCGGCACACGTGCGGCCGTCGGAGCGGGGGATGGTCATGGCGGCACGCTTCCGTCGTGGGGGCTGGGCTTAGACGGAGTGCCGGTATGACCAGGTGGGCCCTGTCGCTGTGCATGGCAGACATGTTCCCCGCACGGGCCTGCGGGGGAGGGTGCTGCCGCGCGGCAGTCAGGATGTGTTCAGGTTCCCGGTGGCACGGTCGGGCCTCATGACATCTGAGACTTCTGAGACAGCGGCGGTCCACGGGTCCGCCCCCACCGCCCCTGGTCACCGTCTGCGCTGGAACAAGGTGCCCGAAGTCACCGTGTACTTCTGGGTGATCAAGGTGCTGTGCACGACGGTCGGCGAGACCGCGGCCGACCTGCTGAACGAGAAGGCCGGACTGGGTCTGACGGGTGTGTCGCTGCTGATGAGCGCGCTGCTGGCGGTGGTCCTCGTCGTTCAGTTCCGTACCACCGCCTACCGGCCCGGCGTGTACTGGACGGCCGTGGCCCTGATCAGCGTCGTCGGCACCCTGGTCAGTGACAACCTGACCGACAACATGGGCGTACCGCTGGAGACCACCACCGCGGTCTTCGCGGTCCTCCTGACGGTCGTGTTCGTCGCCTGGTACCGCAGCGAGCGGACGCTGTCCATCCACAGCATCGACACCCTTCGCCGGGAGTCCTTCTACTGGCTGGCGGTCCTGTTCACCTTCGCGCTGGGCACGTCGGCCGGTGACCTGGTCGCCGAGCGCATGGGGCTGGGCTACTGGGTCTCCGCGGTCCTGTTCGCCCTGGCGATCGCCGCGGTCGCGGTGGCGCGCTTCGCGCTCGGGGCGAACGCCGTGTGGAGTTTCTGGATCGCCTACGTCCTCACCCGCCCGCTCGGCGCCTCGATGGGCGACTACCTCTCCCAGCCGACCGGCGACGGCGGCCTGGGCCTGGGCACCGTGGTGACCAGCGGGCTGTTCCTCGCGGTCATCCTCGCACTGGTGGTGTTCCTGGCGGTGACGCGCAAGGACGTCACCGAGCCGGAGCGTCTCACCCGTACGGCGTAGTCGCCCGCAGGCGTTCAGGATGCGTTCAGATCACCACTGGCAGGGTCGGACACCGACGCAACCGCCGCGCCGCGCGCGGTTGTCCCCACCGTCTCGCGGGGTGCTCGCCCTTTGACGAGCGCCCCGCGCCCTGCACGAACAGGAGCACTCCCTCTTGGAGAAGCCAGAACTTCTCGCCGACCTGGATGTCGCCAGTACGACCAGGTCGGTGATGAAGAAGCTCCCCGAGGCCACCCTGGCCTTCTGGATCATGAAGATCGCCGCCACGACCCTGGGCGAGACGGCCGGTGACCTGTTCGCCCAGACCCTGAAGCTCGGCTACTTCGTCACCACGATCACCCTGTTCCTGATCTTCGTGGTGACCTTGGTGGTCCAGCTCAGGTCCCGCCGTTACAACCCGTTCTTCTACTGGACCGTCATCCTGTCCACGAGCATGGCCGGTACGACGATGTCCGACTTCATGAACCGCGACGCCAGCGCCACGTTCCTCTCGGGCGGGGCCACGTCGCTGGGCTGGGGCCCGCAGGGTCTGGGCCTGGGCTACCCCGCCGGCGCCGCGATCCTGATCTCCCTCCTGATCGCCGTCTTCGTAGTGTGGAAACTGACCGGGATGACGTTCGTCATCCGTGACATCGTCACCTTCCGCGGCGAGGCCCTCTTCTGGACGGCGATTCTCGTCTCCAACACCCTCGGCACGTCCATGGGTGACTTCCTCTCCGACAGCTCCGGTCTCGGCTATGCGGGCGGCGCGCTGCTCGTCTCCGGGGCACTCGCCGTGCTTCTCGTCCTGATGAAGGCGCCCGTGGTGCCGAACGTGCTGCTGTTCTGGTTCGCCTTCGTCCTGACCCGCCCGCTGGGGGCGACGGCGGGTGACTTCCTCACCAAGCCGGTCGCCAAGGGCGGCCTCGACCTCGGCACCGCGGGTTCATCGGCCGTCCTGCTGGCCATCCTGGTGGGCCTGATGGCGTATGCCCAGGTGCAGGAGCGCCGGGCCGCCGTCTCGAGTCCGGCGTCAACCGGGCAGGAGGCCGTCACCCGGCGGGCAGTGTGACGGTGAACCACGCCCCGGGTTTGTGACCGGGGTCGTACGTCACGTCACCGCCGACGGAGCGGGCCAGGCGTCGCGCGAGCGGCAGCCCGAGGCCCGCTCCGCCGTGTCCGTCGTCGGGGTCGGCCCGCCGGCCGGGCTGGAAGAGCTGCGCCGCGAACGACTCGGGTACCCCGGGACCGTCGTCGTCAACGTCGATGCGTACGCCGCCGAGCTCCTGGCTCGCGGTGACGGTGACGTGCGAGGTGGCGTACCGGACGGAGTTGGCGAGCAGCGGGCTGACGATGCGTTCGAGGAGGGCGGCCTGGACGCCGGCCTGAAGCGGGACGTTGTCGCCGCGCACGTCGATGGTCACCTGAGCCGGGGCCTGCAGACGTGCGGCGAGTCGGTGCAGTGCCGGGAGGATCTCGGCCGTTCCGGGGGCGGTGGTCGTGCCCTCGCGGGCGTCGTCGAGGAGGGTGTCGCAGATGCTGCGCATGGACCGGGCGGCGTCGGCGATCACCTCGTGGGTGGCTTCGGTTTCGGCGGCCGAGCGGGGACGGGTCTGCCACCAGTCGAGTTCGGCGATGATCCGGCTGAGCGGGGTGCGAAGTTCGTGCGACAGCTCGCGGGTCAGCTGCTGCTCATGGCGCAGGACGGCCCGGATGCGGTCCAGCAGCGCGTCCAACGACGCGCCTAGACGGGCGAGTTCGGCCGGGCGTCGCACGGCGCCGAAGCGTTCCTCGGAGGCGACGGCACTCCACTGGGTGGCCTGGTCGGTCATGGCGCCCACGGGACGCAGCGCGCGTCCGACGGATAGGCGTGTCAGTAGGTAGGTACAGGAGAGCATCACCGCGTCGAGGCACAGCGATGCCCACAGCAGGGTGGCTGCCGAGTTGCGGTAGGGGGAGAGGTCCAGCGCGGTGACGACCATCGCCGTGCTTCGGCCGCCGGATACGGGCAGGCTGCACAGCCGGGCGGGGTCTGGTTCCTCGGCGGTCAGGCAGTGTGTCCCACCCTGCCGCGCGAGGCTGTCGGCGGCGTGAGTGAGGGGGCTGTGGGCGGTGGTGGACGGCGGCTGTTCGAGTAGCCGAGTGCCCGTGTAGATCCACACGTTCGTGTCGAGAAGCTGGTCGTTGGAGGTTTCCAGGACGCGCACCGTGGGGCCGCTGGTGTCGATGGTGGTGGCGACGGCGGCGGCCCGGGTGTGCAGCTCGTCGTCGGCCTGGTGCTGCAGGCGCTGTCGGATGACGGTGTTGAAGGCGACGGTGAGGATCACTATCAGGAGGGTGGCGGTGGTGAGGGCCACCAGGGAGAGGCGGCCGCGCAGGGTGCGTGGTGCCAGCCGGGAGTACTCGGCGTTCATGACAGGCGGTGGCCGATCCCGCGGGCGGTGGTGACGGTCAGGTCGCTGTCCGCCTCGCGCAGCTTGCGGCGCAGCCGGGTCAGGTACTGGTCGAGGGTGTTGTCGCTGACCTGGGCTCCCTCGGGCCACCCCGCTCTGAGCAGCTCGCGTCGGCGCACGATCCCCCCGGATCCCGCCATGAGCGCCGCCAGGAGGCGGAATTCCGTCGGTGTGAGGTCGACCTGGGTGCCGCGCACGCCGACGCTGTGCCGGACGGCGTCCAGGACCAGATCACCGGCCGTGGCCACAGACAGGGGTGCGGCGCGTTTGACGGCCGCTCGCAGTCTGGCGGCGAGTTCGGCGAGGTGGAACGGTTTGGACAGATAGTCGTCCCCCCCGGCGGAGAACCCGGACAGCCGGTCGGTGAGCCGGTGATGGGCGGTCAGGAAGATGACCGGGGAGAGGAATCCGTTCGCCCGCATCGCCTGGCACACGTCCCGACCATCCGCGTCGGGCAGCCCGACGTCCAGAACGGCGGCGGCGATGTCACCGGTGGCCAGCCGCAGGGCGGACGCCCCGTCCGGGGCCGGCAGGGGGTCGAAGTCCTCGTCGCGCAGGCCGCGCAGCAGGATGTCACGCAGGGCGTGATCGTCCTCGACGACCAGGATCTTGTGGCGCATGGTCCTCCGTCGGCTCTGGGTCCGTGTCCGTCGTTCCTGTGATGAACCCTTCGGGCAGCCACCAGGTAGCGGCGCACAGGCACAGCCCCAGCCAGCCGAGGGCGAACAGCCAGCCGCCGACGACATCGGTGAACCAGTGCACCCCGAGGTAGACGCGGGTCAGCCCGACCAGCGCGCCCCAGCAGCCGAACAGGAGGGCGAGCAAGGTCCTGCCACGCGGGGCGCGCACGAACACGGAGATGACAAGGAGTCCCGCGGTGAGCGCGGCCGTCGTGGTGTGGCCGGAGGGAAAGGCCCACCCCGAAGCGTGCGTGGCCCAGTCCGCGTGGGCGGGCCGGGGCCGGGCGACGAGCGCCATCACGCCGTACCGTGCCGCCTGCCCCGCCCCGAGGCAGACGAGACAGAGCGCGGCGGCGACGGCCCGTCGCCGCCGCGTGCGCCCGGCGATGATCCCCGCCAGCACGGCGAGGACGTACGGGATGACGCCGGTCCCGGTGGCTGTCAGATGGCGGGCCGGCGCCACCGCCACGTCCGGGCGGTGAGCGACGGACCAGGACAGCAGGTCCTCATCCCCGTACAGCGGCTGCCCGTCGCCGATCACGATCATGGTCAGGACGCCGAACGCCGTCCACGCCCCCAGGCTGAGGCTGCCGGCCAGCTCGCCGACGTCGCTGCGCTTCATGACGCCAGTACCAGCGGGCGTAGCCGCGTACCGGTGATCCACCTGACCAGCGAATCGGGTCGGCGGCGCAGCGTGACCATCGCGAGCGCCGCGACGAGGGCGCCGACGATCACTCCTGCGGCGACGTCGTGCGGATAGTGCGCGCCGACCCAGACTCGGGAGGCCGTCATGGCGCAGGCGGCCACGGCCGCGACGGCGCCGAGCCGACGGGAGACGAAGAGCAGGGCCATGGCGGCCGCGGCGGCGATGGCCGTGTGATTGCTGGGGAAGGACCAGTCGCCCGGCGCAGGGCACGCCTCCAGCGTGATCACGTGCAGGCTCTGGCAGGGCCGGTCCTCGCGTACCAGCAGCTTCAGCACGTCGTTCACCCCGTATGCGGCGACGACGATCACCGGAACGGCCAGCGCGGTCACCGCGGCAGCCGGGCTCACCCGCCGCGCCCGCCACCAGGCCACGGCCATCAGCGCGGCGAACACCGCCAGCCCGTACGTCGACCAGGCCGCCACGACGTCGTCCAGCCAGCCGGGCGAGCGGTGAGCGAGCTCCACCACGTCGGTATAGGCGGAGCCGTCGATCGAGGAACCGTCGAAGGCGAGGATCATCCACGTACCTCCTTCGCCTTGGCCGCCCGGCGGGAGCGGTACAGCTCGGCGGCAACCGGAATCAACGACACGGCCACGATCACGGCGACCATGGGCAGCAGATAGCGGTCCACGTTCGGGACGGAGGAGCCGAGCGCGTATCCGCCCAGCGTCAGCCCCAGACTCCACACGAGTCCGCCGACGACCTGCCACACGGCGAAAGTCCGCGCCGGCACGCCCAATGCGCCCGCCATCGGATTGAGTACGGTGCGTACCACCGGCACGAACCGCGCCAGCACGATGGCCTTCGCATGCCCGTACCGCTCCAGCAGCTCCTCGGCCCGCTGGGCCCCTTCGCGCAGGCGGACCGAGCGGCTGCGCGAAAGGAGGGCTCCGCCGGCCTTACGGCCGAGAAGATAGCCGCACTGCGCACCGGCGAGGGCACCCACAGCCGCGGCCACCAGCAGCGCAGCGAGCGACAGTTTCACGCCGTGCTGGCCGTTCCCCGTGCACAGCAGACCTGCGGTGAACAGCAGGGAGTCGCCGGGCAGGAAGAAGCCGATCAGCAGCCCGGTTTCCGCGAACATCACCACGCCGACCCCCAGCACACCGAAGGCGGCCAGCAGGGACTGCGCGCTCAGGACGTTCACCGCGAGCTGTGAGGTTGCGAACAAGGGTGCGGTCATGAACGCGGGCCCTCTCATACTGGATGTGCGGGGGTACGCGAAAGCGCCACCCGAGTGACTACAATTCTGTAGACGGTCTACTGAACTGTAGACGAAGATGGAGTGAGGATCGTTCCCGTGACCGACGCCAAGGGCGAGCGCCGACCGGCCGGCGAACTGGAAGCGGCCGTCATGGCCGCCCTGTGGGCCGCCGAGGTGCCCCTCACCCCGGGTGAGGTGCAGGCCGAACTGGCCTCCGACCTGGCCCGCACGACGGTGACGACGATCCTGTCCCGCCTGCACGAAAAGGGGATCGTCGAGCGACGCCCGCAGCGGCGCGGCTATGCCTACTACCCCGTGCAGGACGCCCAGGGGCTCACCGCCCGGCGCATGCATACCGAACTCGACCGCGACAGTGACCGGGAGACGGTCCTGGCCCGCTTCGTCACCCAGCTCAATCCGGACGACGAACAGCTCCTGCGCCAGCTGCTGGAGGCCGACGATTGATCACCGCCCTGCTGCTGATTCCGCTGCTGCTGCCCTTCGTGATTCCGCTGCTCGCCCGGCGAGCCCTCGACCGGCTGACCCCCGTCACCGCGCTGTGGGCGCTCACCGCCACCGCCCTGGTGCTGGCGGGCGGCTGCGTGGCTGCCCTGGGCTCCCTCGTGCTGACCGGACTGCTCAAGCTGCCGGCGTTCGCGGCGCTGGGTGAACTCGTCCATCCCCTGCGCACGCCTTCGGGCTACCTGGTCCTCCCGGCAGCGGCTATCGCGACCGGTGTGCTCACCATCGGCGCCTGGACCCTCGCGCACTCGGCCCTGCGCCAGACGCGCGCCTTCCGCACCGCCCGCGCCGAGGCCGGCCGACGGCCACCCGCGGGCGACCTGTGCGTGGTCGACTCCCCGCACCCGGACGCGTACGCGCTGCCGGGGCGCCCACACCGCATCGTCGTCACCACCGCCATGCTGCGCAGCCTCGGCCCGGACGAGCGCGAGGCCCTGTTCGCCCACGAACGCGCCCACAACCGCGCGGGGCACCACTACTTCCTGGCCGCCGCCGAACTCGCCGCCCACTGCCACCCCGCCCTGCGCCTCGTCCGCACCGCCATCCGGCTGGCCGCGGAACGCGACGCCGACGAGGCCGCGGCCACCGCCGTGGGTGACCGCCGCCTATTGGCCCGCGCCATCGCCCGCGCCGCCCTCGCCGGCCAGGCCGCGCGCACCACCCGCCCGGACTTCGCCCCCGCGGCGACCACCAGCCCGGTTCCCCGGCGCGTAGCGGCCCTCCTCGCCGCTCCCGCGCGACGCACTCGGGGGTCGGTGTACTGGGTCGCCCTCCTCCTCGCCACCTGCGCGGCCCTGTCCGCCACCGCCGCGACGACCGGCGCCATCGCCTTCCACCACGACGTCGAGGTCGCCCAGGGCGAAGAGTCCCGCTGACTGCTTCTTTCCTACAGGCCAGGCGGGACTGGCCCAGGCGTGGGCGGGGGTCGATGGCCAGCTGCCGGTGCCGCACTCGGACGGCGCGACGCACATTGAGAACCGTGTGGTCTTTGCTTCGCCATGACCTCTGCATGACTGTGTCGGCGACCGCCCAGGAAGCGTTCGGTGGCGCACTCAGCGTGGTGGCCGTCGCCTTCGTCACCGTGATGGTGTTCTGGATGCGCCACTCGGCACGCGCCTCGCCGGCGAGATCAGGGACAAGGCCACGGATGCGCTGACGACGGGCGCGGGCGTGCTCGTCATCACCTCGTTTCTGGCGGGGGGCCCGGAGGGCCTGGAGACCGCGCTGTTCCTGTGGACCACGGCTCGCGCGGCCGGCGAGTCCACGGGCCCGCTGACCGGAGCGGCCAACGGCGCCGTCCTCGCGACGGGCCTGTGCTGGGGCCTCTGCCGCCGGGTCCTGCGGATCAACCTGACCAGGTTCTACCGCCACCGGTGCCGTGCTCATCGTCATCACTGCGGGTGTCCTCGGCTATGGCCTGCGCGACCTGCAGAAGGGCGGGGCGCTGCCCGGCGGGACGTCGTACGCCGTCGATCTCGGCGGCAGCGTCGACGCCGGCTCCTGGTGCAGCACCCTGGTCCAGGGCGTGTTCAACCTGACGCCGACGATGACGTGGCTGCAGGTGACGGCGTACGTCGGCTATGTCGCCGTGGTGATGAGCCTGTTCGTACGAGGTGTCCGTGCCCCGGTGGCGAGACCGACCGCACCAGAGAGCCGGCGGGCCGCCCAGGCGGGGGCGTCGACAGGCACCGTCCCGCCTGGGTGGTGCCCGTCGCGGTGGTCGCCGTACCCGCGGTCCTCGCTGGGCTCGTGGTCGCCTTCGGCGACTCCAAGCCCGCCGCCCGGACAATTACAGTGGTCGGGTGCTGTGAGGCCCAATGATGATGCGTAGGCTTGGCACCCCGGATGTTCTTGTACTTTGTCGCGACTCCCGTGCTGGGACGGTGCTGGGATGCGCCTGCATTTCCGCAGGTCAGGGCCTTGTGGGCTAGTTCCGCTTCAATGTTTAGTTAGAACTTTAAGTTCTCTGATTCTGGAGAATGAAAGTCAGATGGGCTCGCCTGCGAAGGTGAGCCATCTGTGCTTTCCGGGGTTCTGTGCAGGCTTCACACGAGCCGCCTTGGCTGAGGGAGAAGCCTGCCTCTCGGTCGTGGTCTGTCGCTATACGCGTTGCGGACTTGGGCGTGTCCAGAGTCAACTCATCCTGGAGCAGCGGGATCTGGCGAACCGTTTCCATCTGCGGCTACTGATGCAAGAGTGCGCGCCTATCGGTCGGCCTGGTCGCTGTGAATGCGCTACGGATCGGCGTATCGCTGTGCTGCGCGTGGCTGACTCCAGGAGTCACGCGGTCACGACGCTCGAAGTCGCGCCAGCCAGGGCGTGGAGCTTCTGGCGTGTCTCGGCATCGGTCGAATACACCACCGTGCCGATCATCCCTCGCGTCAGCAGCACCTTGTACGTGTTGCGGATCAGTCGGTCCACATCCGTGTCCGGGGTGGACTTCTTGAAGACCGGATCTTTGGACGCTGAACGATCGGTGACCCAACGGTCGCCGCGCCACACCAGGTCGGGACCTATGATGACGCCGCTCCAGTCGTACTCGAAGCCCTGCGCCGTGTACACGCACCCCACCTGCCCGAAACCAGCCGGATCGGTTGCCCACAACGCGGCCGGAGGGGCGCCCCCTACGGACCGGTCGCCAAAGACGTTCCAGGGGCGCTCCCACTCCCCGATGGCGACGTCGGTGGGCAGTGCCTGCCCGGGTGGCACCTTTTTCGTCCACGTCCAGCAGTAGCCTGCGGACATGCGCGCGCTGTACCCGTGCGAGCGGCGATCGTCGAGGAATGCCTCCAACTCCTGAGGGCTGTCCGCGACCATGAGTTGCATCTTGTCGTCGGGTTCCCATGCCACGGGACCTCCCGGCTCAAGCCCCAACAGTCGTACCACCCAGCGCAGATACGCATCGCTGCCACCGCACCGGAACTGGCTGTCCAGCGGCACCACCCGACAGCGGATGCCCTTCTTCGCGGCGGCCGCCTTGATCTCCGCGACCGTGCCCATTTCGCCGGGCCGAACGACCTGGTGCTCGTCGAGCAGGAAGACCGGGACGCGTGCCGCGTCGATGAGTTCTTCGATCTGGGCTTTTCCGGTGCGGGCCGATGCCGGCGTGTAGCGGTTGGCCGATGTCTCCCGGATGCGGTGAGCCTCGTCGCAGATCAGGACATCAAGGCTGTTGCGCTCGGCGGCCATGAAACTGTTGAAGTACTTGAAGAGGTCTTTTACCTCACGCTTCCGGGCCCCCGCGACCTTCCTCATGGTCGTCGTGAACGAGTTGGAGCCCGTCGCGTGCAGCGCGGTGGTGCTCTGGCGGTACAGCTCACCGAGGAGCGACAGCGCGATGACGCTCTTGCCGGTGCCGGGCCCGCCGGTGACGATCACGATTTCCTTGTGGTCGGATTGCTTGGCGCGGCCGACGGCGTTCAGGACAGTGCGGTACGCGATCTGCTGCTCGTCCAGCAGGACGAACTGTTCACGTTCACGCACCTCTTGGGCGGCCACCGCCATGAGTTGCTTCGACGGGCCGATCTTCCCGTTGACGAGTTCGTCCGCGGCTGAAGCGCCGGACTCCGGCCCCAGTTCCGTACGTAGAAAGTCGATGAACTCGGAGCGCCGCGCGCCGATGAAGAGCTGGCCGCGCTGGTCCTGCTCGGCTTCGAAGAGCCCGCTGACGCCGAACTCGGTGGCGTTGTGCAGATATGCGGCGCCGTGGACGCGTTCCGGGTGATCGGCCAGGGCTCCGTTGAAGGAGATGAGGTACTCGCAGTAGCCACGCACCTGGTCGACCGGATTCAGCACCGCCCGGGCGTATGAGTCGATGCGGCACAGCGACGGATCGTCGTCGTCCGGCTCAGCGCTGCTCCACTGCTTCAGTTCCACGATGACGTAAGACGGCAGTCCGGTCTTGGGATGTACCCCGGCCAGCACTGCATCGGCCCGTTTGCTGTTCAGCGGCAGCCCGTACTCCAGGAGCATCTCCACCTGGCCGAGTCCAGCATCATTGAGCGCGCTTGCGAGCACAGGGATGCTCCGCTCCCACGAGCGCACCTCGGACGAACCAGGCTTGTGACCGTGCACGTGCACGAACTGCTCCGTCAAGCGGAAGAACAGAGCACCGGAGTGGCACTCGGCAGCGACCGCTGCGGCGGAGTCGCGGAACAGCAAGACATGCCCCCAGGCAGCACGAAGAAACTCGTGCGGGTGGGGGCATTTCCTTCGCTGCTCCGCCAGGCGGAGCGGAAGCCCGGCGGGCCGCAGCTACGTCGGGATCAAGGTTACCCGTGCCGTCTGCGGTAGGCGGGTGGCAGCTGTGATCCTTCAGCGGTGAGCTTCGGCTGGGCGCCGTCGTAATGCTGCATACCGATGGCGCCTGGGATGAGCCTGCGCAGCTCGTTGTGGGTCGCTGGGTCGAACGCGTAGACCACGGTACCGACGACGCCGCGGGTGAGGAGCACGTGGTAGGCATTGAGGACGCACCGGGTGACGGTCGCATCGTCGATCGGACCGCGGAAGGCGGGATCGCAGGAAGCACTCCCGTCCACCTTGAACTTACCGTCACGGAACAGCAGATCGGGTCCGATGATGACGCCGTTCCAGTCGTACTCGAAGGTCTGTGCCGTGTAGACGCAGCCGATCTGGTCGACACCACGGCGATCGGTCGACCACAGGTCCGACCGTGGTGCGTTCGGGACGCTGTGCTCCGGCTTCACGTTCCAAGGTCGGCGCCAGCCCCTGATATGTACGTCGTCGATGAGCTGTTCTCCGTCAGGGTTGCTCCACGGCCAGCAGAAGCCTGCGGTGATGCGGGCCGTGGCCCCTTCCAGGTGGCGTTCCCGGATGAACTGCTCCATCTGCTCGGGAGAGTCGGCGACCGTCAGCGTCATCCTCCCGTCCGGTCGCCAGGACACCGGATCGGAGGTGTCAAGGCCCAGCAGTTGTTGGACCCAGCGCTGGTAACGCTTGCTGCCGCCCGCTCGGAACGTGCCCTCCAGATCGGTTACTTCGACTTCGCAGCCCATGCCCTCGGCGAGCTCTTTGAGATACGTGGCAGTACCCACCTCGTCCGGACGGATCGACTGGTGATCATCGAGCAGGAAGATCGGTACTTTGGCGGCTCTCATCACCTCAGTTGCCTGCGGCCGGTCGTCGTCTCGCAGAGCCTTCGGCATCCAGCGGTATGTCGAGCTGCGTCGCATGCGGTGCGCCTCGTCACAGATGAGGACGTCGATGCTGTCCGGTGAGGTCTCGCTGAAGCTGTTGAAATAGCGGTACAACCTGTTGGCCGCACGGCGCTTGTCCGCTGTCTGCCCTCGACGGGCCGTGCTGAGCATGATCTCGCGCAGAGTCTCCGTGTAGGCGTGCGAGCCGCTTGCCAGCACGGCCTCGCGCCCCTTGAGCCCGAGGGCGCGCTGCAACTCGAGCGCCACCGCGCTCTTCCCGCTGCCAGGGCCGCCCCGCAGGATGTAGACGCGCTTGACGCCCGGATCGGGGGCAGAGCTGTGGGCGGCTTCGGCGTCGTAGAACAATCCGACATCGAAACCGGTGAAATGCGCGGTCTTCTCCAGGTGCCGGGTGATCCGGTCGACCGCGACGTACTGCTCGTCGAGGAGCGTAAGACCTCCACCGACGACGGACCGCTGACGGGCCACATCGGTGACCTTGAGCAAGGGGTCCCGGCGGGCTTGCGCCAGTGCGGATGCGGCCCGCTTCCCGGACGCGGCAGCGAATCTCGAAGTAAGCACTCGTCGGAAGCGGGCCAGATCATCGAGCGTGTACAGGAAGCCATGGTCGGTCTCAGGCAGACCGAACAACGCCTCCACATCCGCGTCACGTGCGTTGTGGAGCAGTGCCACACCCATCAGCTGGTCTTCGTTCTCACGAAGATGGGGCAGATAGCGCAGCATGTACTCGCAGTAGCGCTGGACCTGCCGGACCGGATGCAACTTGTTCTTCCCGTCGCCGAATCCGAGATCGACGGCGATGGGGCACAGCGGGTCCACCGTGGCGTGCCGCACCTGCTTCAGCTCAACTGCAAGGTATGAATCCGTCCCTGTACCGGGGTGCCGGCCGCACAGCACCAGGTCGATGGCGGAGTTGGTGTGCGGCAGGTCGACCTCGACCTGTACCTCGACTTCGTCGAGGCCGCAGTCCAGCAGCGCTTTGACCACTACGGGGACGCTGTTGTTCCAGGAAGCGATGTCACCCTGGCCGGCCGCTCCTCCCTTGATCCGGGAATGCTCGTGGATCAGACGCTCAGTGAGCGGAAGGTGCGCCGATCCGGCCCGGCCGACGATGAGTTGGCCGAGTCCGGCCGCGGACAGTTGCAGGAGCACGAAGGGTCCCCGGGCACGAGATGACTCGTGCGGGTGGGGGCATGTCCTTCGTGACTTCGCCGCAGCGAAGCGGAAGCCCGTCGGGCCGCAATGACGTTCTGTAGATTACCCGGCTGCGAAGGAATGAGGGCGGGCCCCTGGAGGCCCGCCCGACGCCCGGCTCAGCCGAGGCGGTGCACCACGACCTGCGCCAGAGCCCACGCCAGGTTCGAGCCGAGGCTCGCCGCGATGCCAACCAGGACATCACGGACCCAGGTGTGGCGCTTGGGCATGTACTCGACGGCAGCCACAGGAATGCGTCCCCTTCGGGTTGATCGGTGACGGCGCCGGATGGCTCCCGCCGGGAGCGCACCATGGGGCTGCGTCACCGAACCGAAGGGCATTGCGTACTCCCCGGGTCACGTCGCGTACTCCCTCCGGGGAGGGCACGCGGTGCATGGCAACGGTAGTCCACGACTGGGCGGCGTGGGCAAGGAGTTAATACGATCCCGTGCTGGGATGGTGCTGGGATGCCCCCTCCAGAACCGGATTTCCGCAGCTGGGAGCTCTGCGCTACGGACTCCGCTTCAACGTGTGAGCGGCCGGGCGTTCTGCAGGCACTGGTCGTAAAGGCCGTCGCGCAGGGCGAGTGTGGCGACCGAGGTTCGGTTGGGGCAGTCGAGCTTGGCCAGGATGTTGCCGACCAGGCGTTTCGCGCCGTGGTCGGAGATGTTCAGGCGGCGGCCGATCTGCTTGTTGCTGAATCCGTCGACGAGCAGGACCAGGGCTTCCTGCTCCCGCGGGGTGAGCCGGGGCGCCGGTCGGACCGTCCGGGGCGTGGTGCGCCACACCGAGAGCAGTTGCTCCGCCAGCCAGGGCGGCATGGGAACCCCGCCCGCCGCCACCTGGGCGAGCGCGTCGGTGAGGTCGGCGGGGGTGAGGGCGTCCCGGCTCACGTAGCCGATGACGTTCGGGCCGACGGGAATCCGGTGCAATGCGTCCAGTTCATTGCGCGCGACGAGGAGCAGAATGCGGGCGTTCCTCGCGGTGCCGGATTCCTGGGTGGTCCGCGCCACCTCTGCGATATCGGTCACCGTGGTGACCAGGATGGTGCTTGAGTCGGCCGGCAATTCCCTCAGTTGCCGGTCGAGGTCCGACGTCATGGACGTCACGGAAATGTTCGCGATGGTCGTGACCTGGGCGAACAGGTGATGAATTCCATGGCGCTGCAGATCGTTCCGTACTGCGAGCGCTATGTTCACCGGCTCCGGAAGCGTGGCCGTATCGGTTTGGCTGAGCACAGAATTCCCCCTCGAAATGTGCTGTCGGGAGAACGCTAGTCACGGCCGCGGGCCGGTGGAACGCGTCTGCCACCTAGGTGGTAGACGGACCGTCAGCGGCCGGCGGCAGGACCCGCTTGGCGACATTCAGCGCGTTCATCACACGGGGAATGCCTGCATAGGCCGACACGTGCGTGAGCAGGGCCACGATCTCGCTGCGGGTGGCTCCGGCGCGGAGGGTGGCGGCGAGGTGGAGTTCCAGCTGCGCCTCGCAGCCGCCCAACGTGGTGAGGATGGCGAGGGTGGCCAACTGGCGTGTACGAAGGTCCAGTTCGGGGCGGCCGACGATCTCGCCGAAGACGTACTCGACGATGGTGTGGCCGAACCGCTCGTCGAGCGGAGCCATGCCCGCGACGATGCCGTCGGGGTCGATGCCCAGCGTGCGCATGACCTCGGCGCCGTGCTGTTCGCGGATGTTGGGCGGATGGGTGGTAGTCGTAGGTGTGGTGGTGGTGTTGTTGTTCATGGTTGGCCTTCTCGGGTCCTTCTCTCGTGATGAGCGGGTACGGCGTCAGGGCCGGGTCACCGCGTCACCGGCATGATCGCCGCCGGGTAGCGGTCGCCGACGACGGCCTCCTCGCGGAAGGCCCGGTCAAGGCGGGAGCGTTCGTCGGGTGACAGTTCGAGCTGTGCGGCGCCGATGTTCTCCTCCAGGTACGTCAGACGGCGGGTGCCGGGGATGGGGAAGATGTCGTCGCCCTGGGCGAGCACCCAGGCCAGCGCGATCTGGGCCGGCCGTGCTCCATGGGCGGCGGCGATGTCCCGCACCGTGGAGAGCAGCGGCAGGTTGGCCTCCAGGCCGCCCTCGGCGAACCGTGGATTGCCGCGTCGGAAATCGCCCTCGGCGAGGTGCGCCAGGCTCTCGACCGTGCCGGTGAGGAAGCCACGGCCGAGCGGCGAGTACGCGACCAGGGCGGTGCCCAGTTCACGGCAGGCGGCCAGGACGCCGTCCTCGACGACATTGCGCGTCCACAGCGAGAACTCGCTCTGCACGGCGGCGATCGGGTGGACGGCATGGGCCCGGCGCACCTGGGCCGCGCTCACCTCACTCAGCCCGATGTGGCGGATCTTGCCCTCGTCGACGAGCCGCGCCAGCTCGCCGACCGTGTCCTCGACCGGGGTGGTGGCGTCCATCCGGTGTACGTAGTAGAGGTCGATGGTGTCGACGCCCAGGCGCCGCAGCGACGCCTCGCAGGCCGCCCGCGCGTAGGCGGGGCTGCTGTCGTTCCACCGCCTTCCGTCGGCGCGGCGTATCCCGAACTTGGTGGCGAGGACAGCCTGGTCGCGGCGGCCGCGCAGGGCCTTGCCGACGAGGTCCTCGTTGCTGCCGCTGCCGTACATGTCGGCGGTGTCGAGCAGGGTGGCACCGGCGTCGAGCGCGGCGTGGATCACGCGGACCGACTGGGCGTCGTCGGCGGGGCCGTAGAACTCGCCGCTCATTCCCATGCAGCCGAGTCCGATGCGGCCGACGAGCGGTCCATCGGCGCCGACGGGCAGGGTGGGGC
>NZ_SRIC01000081.1 GCF_004684775.1 Streptomyces sp. MZ04 | reverse complement strand
CCTCAACAGTCTTCACTGGCCCCGACACGCCCCTGCCCGCCCTCATGTCCGCCGCCACGCCCACCCAGCAGGCCCAGGCCCTGACCGTCCTGGCGCGAGCAGCCATCGGCCACGCCAACGCCGACCGCACCACCCTCGGCACCGAGGTCCTGCAGGCCGTCAACACCGCCCTGGACACCGCCCAACCTGCCCCCGAAGCCCTGCAAGCGGCATCCTCCGCACTCCCTCACCCTTCCCGCGCCGTGGCCCCCCTGGCCTTGCGCCTCACCCAGGATCTGACTGCGGTGTACCGGCGGTTGACGGCGTACGATCCCGATGCCTACGAGCCTGCCCTCGCGACGTCGTTGAACAACCTGGCGGTCGGCTACGGGGAGTGGGGCGGCGAGCGGAGGGTCTGATCGCCATTGAGGAAGCCGTCGCGGTGTACCGGCGGTTGGTGGCGGATAGTCCCGATGCTTATGAGCCCGACCTTGCGACGTCGTTGAACAACCTGTCGGTCCGGTACGGGGAGGTGGGGCGGCGGGGTGAGGGTCTTGCCGCCATTGAGGAGTCCACTGCGATCCGGCGGCGGTTGGCGGCGGACAGTCCCGACGCCTACGAGACCGACCTTGCGACGTCGTTGAACAACCTGTCGATCCGTTACGGGGAGGCAGGACGGCGGGCGGAGGGTCTGGCCGCCGGTGAGGAAGCCGTCGCGGTGTACCGGCGGTTGGTGGCGGATAGTCCCGATGCTTATGAGCCCGACCTTGCGACGTCGTTGAACAACCTGTCGATCCGTTACGGGGAGGTGGGGCGTCGGGCTGAGGAGCTGGCTGCCGTTGAGGAGTCCACTGCGATCCGGCGGCGGTTGGCGGTGGACAATCCCGATGCCTACGAGCCTGCCCTCGCGACGTCGTTGAACAACCTGTCGGTCGCCTACGGGGAGGCAGGACGGCGGGCGGAGGGTCTGGCCGCCGGTGAGGAAGCCGTCGCGGTGTACCGGCGGTTGGCGGCGGAGAGTTCCGATGCCTATGAGCCCGACCTCGCGACGTCGTTGAACAACCTGTCGATCCGGTACAAGGAGGCGGGGCGTCGGGGTGAAGGTCTGGCCGCCATTGAGGAGTCCACCGCGATCCGGCGGCGGTTGGCGGCGGACAGCCCCAAGGCCTACGAGCCCGACCTCGCGACGTCGTTGAGCAACCTGTCGATCCGGTACGGGGAGGTGGGGCGTCGGGGTGAGGGTCTGGCTGCCGTTGAGGAGTCCACTGCGATCCGGCGGCGGTTGGCGGCGGACGATCCCGATGCCTACGAGCCTGCCCTCGCGACGTCGTTGAACAACCTGGCGGTCGACTACGGAGAGGTGGGGCGGCGGGATGAGGCTCTGGCCGCCAATGAGGAGTCCACCGCGATCCGGCGGCGGCTGGCGGCGCAGGATCCCGATGCCTACGAGCCTGCCCTCGCGACGTCGTTGAACAACCTGGCGGTCGACTACGGAGAGGTGGGGCGGCGGGATGAGGCTCTGGCCGCCAATGAGGAGTCCACCGCGATCCGGCGGCGGCTGGCGGCGCAGGATCCCGATGCCTACGAGCCTGCCCTCGCGACGTCGTTGAACAACCTGGCGGTCGACTACGGAGAGGTGGGGCGGCGGGATGAGGCTCTGGCCGCCAATGAGGAGTCCACCGCGATCCGGCGGCGGCTGGCGGCGCAGGATCCCGATGCCTACGAGCCTGCCCTCGCGACGTCGTTGAACAACCTGGCGGTCGACTACGGAGAGGTGGGGCGGCGGGATGAGGCTCTGGCCGCCAATGAGGAGTCCACCGCGATCCGGCGGCGGCTGGCGGCGCAGGATCCCGATGCCTACGAGCCTGCCCTCGCGACGTCGTTGAACAACCTGGCGGTCGACTACGGAGAGGTGGGGCGGCGGGATGAGGCTCTGGCCGCCAATGAGGAGTCCACCGCGATCCGGCGGCGGCTGGCGGAGGCCAACCCCGAGGCCTATGAAGCCGACCTCGCCACCTCTCTGTGGACAACCGCCTGGATTTCGGTCAGGGGACCGGAGAACCTCTCCCGCGCGTTGGAAGCAGTGACCGAAGCAATAGGGCTGTTGACCAAGCTGGCCGAGCGTACGCCCGACGCTTACCGCGACCGCCTGCGCGCGGCGAAAGGCACACGCGCCAACGTCCTCAAAGCCATGGGCCGCGCCCAACAGGCCGCCTACCGTGACCTCCTACAGGCAGCGAAAGGTACACAAGCTGACGTCCCGCAGGCGAGGCGTCGCCCCCAAGAGGCCGCGGACCCGCCACGACTGCTCGACGGCGAAGCCCCAGGACCTCCTTCCTGATCCGCCAACGCCTCGTCAGCGCCTGGCGTCCGCACTCCAGCCACCGGCCGCCGCCGGAACCCGCGCCGCCACAAACCGCGTCCTGCGTCGCAGCCGGAAGCCCAGGGACTCGTACAGGCGGATGGCGTCGGTGTTGCGGGCCGACGTGTGGAGGAACGGGGTCTCGCCGCGGGACCGGATGCCGGCGGCCACCGCGAGGACGAGGCGTGAGGCCAGGCCCTGGCCGCGGTGGGCCGCGTCCGTGCAGACCGCGCTGATCTCCGTCCAGCCCGGCGGGTGCAGCCGCTCCCCGGCCATGGCGATGAGGGCGCCGTCCCGGCGTATGCCCAGGTAGGTGCCGAGCTCCACGGTGCGGGGCAGGAACGGGCCCGGCTGGGTGCGTTCGACCAGGTCCAGCATCTCGGGTACGTCGTCGGGGCCGAGCAGCACCGCTTCCGGATCCGGCGCCGCAGCCACCGACTCGTCGACCAGCTGGACGCCCTCCATGTCGAACGTCACCTCCCACCCGGGCGGCAGCCCCGTCCGGACACCGGGCAACGGCACCTCGGCGCCCGGCCCGGCGAGGCGGGCCAGGTCGGCCCAGTCGTCGGGGCCGGGGTCGTCGGGCATGGCCAGCCACGGCGACACGTCGAGCTGGTACCGCAGGACCCGGCCGCGGCGCTCGGCGAAGCGGGCGTGCGGTCCGGCGAGCGCTGCGTAGGCCGGGTTGTCCAAGGGGTGCGTGGGTGCGGGTGCTTCCGGCGGGCGTTCCGGGTTCGCGAGGTCGGGCCTGGCGCTCACACGCTCACCTCGATCACGATCTTGCCGCGCGTGTGACCGCTCTCCACGGCCCGCAGCGCCTCGTCGGCGCGGTCGAGCGGGTACGTCGCCGACACCTGGGGCCGCAGTACGCCGTCGTCGGCGAGCCGCGCGACCGCGTCAAGGACCTCGCTGGTCCGGGCCCGCGCGACCGGCACGCCGCCCAGTTCGGCGATCGTCTCCTTGGCCGCCGCCGTGATCAGCTTCGTGCGGTCCGTCAGGAGCGGTGCGACCGCCACCACGTCGTCGCCGCCGACCAGGTCGAAGATCGCGTCCACGCGACCGCCCGGCGCCGCCGCCCGCACCCGTTCCGCCAGATCGGGACCCGGCGGCACGTGGACCGCGCCCAGGGACTCGACGAACTCCTTCTTGCCCGCGCTCGCCGTGCCGACGACCCGGATGCCGAAGTGCCGCGCCAACTGCGCCGCGGCCACCCCGACCCCGCCGCCGACCCCGGTGATCAGCAGCGTCGCCCCGGCGGGCAAGTCGAGCTGGCGCACACCGTCGTACGCCGTCGCCACCGCGACCGGCAGCGCGGCCGCCTCCGCGAACGTCAGGCCCTCCGGCTTGTGGGCGGCGATCGAGACGGGGAGCAGCGTGTGCTCGGCGTATCCGCCCGTGACGGGGTTGCCGAACACCGCGTCCCCGGCGGCGAATCCCTCGACGCCCGCGCCCACCCCCTCGACCACCCCGGCGATCTCGCTGCCCAGGACCTCGGGGAACGTGGCGGGCGGCGACCCCGGCCTTCGCTTGCCCGCCCGCAGCTTCCAGTCGACGGGGTTGACCCCGGCAGCCCGCACCGCGACCAGGAGCTGACCGGGGCCGGGCTCCGGGGGCGCCTGCTCGACGAAGGCCTCCACTTCAGGACCGCCGTGCCGGGTGAATACGTACGCCTTGGACATGTGCTGCTCCCTCGCTACCGGATCGATGCGCCGCGTGAGTGTCACCTTGGACGACCGCCATGATCGCTCCGCTATTCCCGGGGCCGAGGGCCGTTCACGAGGTCGCAATACGGCACCGGCATGTCGCAATACGGCATCCGCATACGGCACCCGCATACGGCACCCGATCAAAAACTGAACGGGTCGCCAAGTTTTGCCTCCCCGACTCTTGACGTTCAGTGTTCAACCAATCAAGACTCTGGCCCCACAGACCCGCACTGGAGCGGATGGCGCGTTCAGATCTTGGCGCCGTCGGCCAGTTCGGCGTGCCGAGATCCGCGTTCAGGAGGCCATTTCGCCATGCCTGCCAGCACCCGTCGTGAACTTCTGAAGCAAGTGGGCGGCACCGCCGCGGCGTTCGCCTTCGTGGCGGCCGCCGGTCCGGCAGTCGGTCCGGCCACCGCGGCCGCACCCGCATCCGCGGCTGCCGAAGGCGCAGGCTCCCCGGGCGCGGCCGCCGCCACGCGCCGCGTCCGGGGGCTCGTCGCCCGCCTCACCCTCGACGAGAAGATCAGCCTCGTCCACGGCGCGACCGACCCTCGCAGACTGGGGCAGGCGGGATACCTGCCAGGTGTCGAGCGCCTTGGCATACCGGAGCTGCGTCTCTCCGACGGCCCCGCGGGCGTGAACGTCACCAAGTCCGCGACCGGCCTCCCGCCCGTCTCGACACTCGGCGCCTCCTTCAACCTCGAACTCGCCCGCGAGTACGGGGCGGTGATGGGCCGCGAGGGCCGCACCCTGGAGATGGACGTCCTGCTCGCCCCGCAGATCGAGCTCTCCCGCACCCCGTTCTTCAGCCGCAACAAGGACCAGTCGGGAGAGGACCCGTACCTCAACGGCCTGATCGGCGCCGCCCAGGTCCAGGGCGTGCAGGCGCAGGGCATGCTCGCCCAGGCCAAGCACTTCCTCGCCAACAACCAGCGCCTGCACGAGTTCGACCGCGAGAAGCCGGAGAACTCCCACGACTTCGTCGTCGACGACCGCACCCTGCACGAGCTGTACCTGCCCGCGTTCGAGGCGGTCGTCCGCGCCGGCGTCTCCTCGGTCATGTCGGCGTACAACCACCTCAACGGCGAGTGGAACTCCGAACAGACCACCACCCTCACCGACATCCTCCGCGGTGAACTCGGCTTCAAGGGCTTCGTCACCTCCGACTGGGGCGCCACCCACTCCACGGCCGCGCTCGAAGCCGGCCAGGACATGCAGATGTGGGACGGCTCGTTCTACGGCGACCCCCTGAAGAAGGCCATCAAGGACGGCTCGATCCCGGAGGCCGCCCTCGACACCGCCGTCTCCCGCATCCTCGGCCGGTACGACGCCTTCGGCATGCTCGACGGCAGCCGCGTCCCCGCCCGCAAGCGGATCGACATCGAGGCCGGCGCCCGCGTCGCCCGCGAAGTCGCGGTCCAGGGCGCGGTGTTGCTTGCCAACGACGGCGGATTGCCTCTGTCGCACACCGCGTTGCGCGATCTCGCACTCATCGGCCCGACCGCGGGCCAGGTCGCGACATCGGTCTCGGGCGAGCGCGCGTACGGCTTCGAGGAGCGCCTGGTCGGACCGCTCGAGGCGCTGCGTCGGAGCACCCATCGGAAGATCGCGTACGAGGCAGGCGTGGACCTCACGGGCACGGCCGTCCCCGCGTCCGCCTTCCCCGAGGGCCTGACGCGCAAGGGCGGTGGCACGAACAAGACGGACAACACGATCGACTTCGTCGGCGACAAGGCGCTCCCGGTCGGTACGACGGCCGAGTGGACCGGCACCTTCGTGCCGCCCACCACCGGCGAGTACGCGCTCAAGATCCAGGGCTGGGGCGCGGCCGTCTCGCTGAGCCTGGACGGTGTGGAACTGACGACCGCGGCGGGCGCCCGTGACAGCTTCGCGCGCAAGTGGTCGTCGATCGTCCCGACCACGGACGGCCTCGACAACGGCCAGGCGGAGCCCGTCGAGCTCACCGGCGGCAAGTCGTACAAGGTCGCCATCAAGGCGACCGGCTGGGCGGCGACCGTCGCCGAGCGCGGCAAGGTCCAGGTGCGGTTCGCCTGGGTGACGCCGCAGCAGCGCGCCGCGTCCATCGCCGCGGCGGCACGTCTCGCCGGCCGCGTCCACACTCCGGTCGTCTTCGCCTTCAACGGCTCGGGCGGCTCGGTGGGCGGTGGCGGCGACTTCACCACGCTGACGCTCCCCGCCCACCAGGACGAGCTGATCACGGCGGTCGCGCGGGCCAACCCGCGGACGGTCGTCGTCCTCACCACCGGCTGCCCGGCGACGATGCCGTGGCGGGGCGAGGTCGGCACGATCCTGCACACCGGTTACGTGGGCCAGGAGGGCGGCTGGTCCACCGCCGACCTGCTCACCGGCCGCGCGAACCCGAGCGGCAAGGCCACGGTGACCTGGCCGAAGAAGGACACGGACCACCCCACACTCGACCCGGCACACCCCGAGCGCTACTACGGCGTCGACGGGGTGGTCACGTACAGCGAAGGCATCTTCACCGGCTACCGAGGCTTCGACAAGGCGGACATCGACCCCCTCTTCCCCTTCGGACACGGCCTGTCCTACACGGAGTTCGGCTACAGCAGGCTCTCCGTCCACCGCGCGGGCGCGGGCCACGAGGTGTCGTTCACCGTGACCAACCGGGGCCGCCGCAAGGGCGCGGAGGTGCCGCAGGTGTACGTGGGGGCACCGCGCGGCGCGGAGGTCGACATGGCGGTGAAGACCCTGGCCGCCTTCGACCGCGTCGAACTGCGCGCGGGGGAGTCACGCCGGGTCACGGTGCGGGTGGACGAGCGCCAACTGTCGTACTGGGACACGGACGGCGCCCGGTGGGTGCGTCCCGAGGGGCGACGTGCGGTGTACGTGGGGGCGTCTTCGCGGGACATCCGGCTTACGGGGGTGGTGAGTTGAGCGTCTGAAGCCGACTCTCTGGTCCGCTGCCCGGCTCTTCGTTTCGTGAGCCGGGCAGCGGCGTACGCACTCTCAGCCGCGCGCGGCGAACCCCACGAACCGGGCCCAGGAGGTGGGGGAGAGGACCAGCTGGGGGCCCTGCGTGTTCTTGGAGTCGCGTACGTGGATGGTGGCGGGGCAGGCGGCGACCTCGATGCAGTCATCGCCGGAGTCGCCGCTGTAGCTCGACTTGTGCCAATCGAGGGCGACTTCGACGCAGTCGCCGCTAGAGTCTCCGCTGTAGCTGCTCTTGAACCAGGCCAGTTCGTGGGTGCTCATAGCGCTCCTCGCTGTTGCTTCAACAGGCTCACGGAGTCCTCGGGGGTGAGGGCCTGCGAGCGCAGTTTCGCATACCGCATCTGGAGCACACTGATCGTTTTCGGCTCGGAGATGAGCTGGCCGGTCTCCTGTCCCTCGATGTACCCGAACCACTGATTCTCCGGGACCTCAAGGAGTTGCATGGGGCCGTTCATCCCAGCATGCACGCCCCGCGACAGCGGCATGATCTGAATCTCGACGTTCCGCAGAGCAGCCAAGTCCAGGAGCTGTCCGATGAGTTCAGCAGTGACCTCCGTGCCGCCCGTGCGGCGCAGCAGCAGGTGCTCGTCGAGGATGAAGCAGAACGCGGTGCTCTGCCGCTCGCGCAGCATGCGCTGTCGCTCCTGACGGACGGCCAGTTGGGCTTCGATCTGCTCGTCCGTGAGCAGGGGTACGCGGTTGTCGAAGAGCGTCCGCGCGTATGCCACCGTCTGCAACAGGCCCGGAACGACCCGGCATTCGTACGTGTACAGGCTGATCGCCAGCTCTTCGAGCCCCGCCCACTTGCGGAACCACGCCGCGAGACCTGGCTGCCGCCCCACTTTCCTGGCCGCCTTGCGCAGGATTCCGTGTGCGTTCAGGGCTGTCTCGGCGCGCTCCACGAAATCCTCCGGAGGCAGCCGTCTGCCCTGCTCGACGGAAGCAACGAAGTGCGGCGAGTAGCCGACCAGCGGGGCCAGCGCCTGCTGGGTGAGGCCCGCGTGTTCGCGAAAGCCCTGGAGGACCGCGCCGAAGGTCTGGAGACTGTCGTTCGGTTCGGGTTCGCTTGAGTTGCAGTCGGTCATGTCCGGTACTCCCGGTGGGTGTGAGGCCAACCCCGCCAAGCCACCCATGGTCACGGTCAGTCACCGGTACTGTCCACCCTTCGTGCTCGTACGCTGACGCAGCGTACGAGTGGTGTGCATGGAGAACGGGGTTGCGGGACGCCACCGTTGAGTCATGCCGACCAATGTCACCCCCCAAGTCCCGGTCACCGTAGGTACGTTCACGCAGCGCCTGAGCTCCACGCCACGTGGCGCCCGCCTCGCCCGACACCTCGTGGCGCACAGACTGGAGGCGTGGGGCTACGCGTACGAGTCCGAGGCCAACGAGACCGTCACGCTCATCGCCGCCGAACTCGCCGCCAACGCCGTGCGGCACGGGAGTGTGCCGGGGCGGGACTTCCGGATCAGCCTCTGCGAAACGGAGGGACGGACCGTACGCGTCGAGGTGACGGATCAACGCGGCGAGCGGGTGCCTGTCGTGGCCGACGCGACCGTCGATGGCGAGGGTGGGCGGGGGCTGCTGCTTGTTGCGGCCCTCGCGGAGAGGTGGGGCGTGGAGTCGTGTCGGGGTGTCTCGGGAGGTGCGGGAGGTCCGGGGAAGACCGTCTGGGCCGAAGTGGCTGTCGGGTCGGGGTGAGGTGGGGCGCCGATCGCGCCGAATGGGGTCGGTCGCTTGCGGCCGGTTCGGGAGTGCGGGAGGGCAGGAGAGCGGGGGGCGTGCAGCGGTCGACATCCGGTGGGGCCCGGCTTCGCGGGTTGGCCCCGGCCGGGGGCGGTGTTCCGGACCGAGAGCCGGGGCTGATTGGTGACGCCTGGTCAGAGGGCATATTGCTGCCTTGCTCTCTGGTTCCGACACTCCGGACATGGGTCACCTGTGCGGTGCGGAAACCAAGAAGCACACCTCGTGTCGGAACCGTGTGCGGGATGGGCGATGGAGGATTGGCAGGGGCTGGCGGGAATTGCCTGAGTGGTCAGTCGGCCTGCCGGGGGCCAGTCGGCCAGTCCTGGCCGACGGCGCCGCCACGGCGCTGACGTGTGGTTCCGCTACCTGCGCGCCACCGAACGGCCGGCCGCCGAAACTGTCCCCAGCTCGTCGGCACCCACGTCGGCTGCTTTTACTCCGTACGAGCGACATGGGCGTTTTGTGGTCGCAGGTTGGGAAGGCCTCTGCGGACACACGTCGAAGGGAGCAAGTATGAAGAAGGAACTCTACGCACGGGACATCAGTGAAGCTCAGTGGCGCAAGAGCAGCCACAGTCTGTTGGTCTGCGTCGAGGTCGCTGAGATCGGCGGCGGTGCTGTTGCGCTGCGGGACTCGAAGAACCCCGCTCTTGGTGACCTCCGGTTCACCCCCGAGGAGTGGGCCGCCTTCCGCGAGGGAGTGCGTGGGGGCGAGTTCGGCTGATCCATAAGGTCGCCGAGGTGTGGGGCTCTGCTGCCACGGCCAGGGCCCCACGCTGTTCGCTGTCCCCTCGCAGCACCCAATTCCACTTCCACGGCACAGACACATGGATGGGCACATGATCGACCAAGAACGACCAGGCCAGGCGGAAGCGCTGCTACATGTGGACGGCCCAGGGTCCATGGACTTGTGCCGTCCTGTCTGGGCGGCAGAGACGACCGTTCTGCGCCGAGTGGAGCCAGGCGACTGGGAAGCCGTCCTGGCGCTTGAGTCCTCATCGTCCTATCAGCGCGCCTGGGAGCGGGTCACCGCACCGCGCTCGCCTGACAACTGCCGAGAATGGATGAAGCAGGAGGCAGCGAAGGACCCCCTGGACGACAACTTCTTCCTCGCGATCACCGATCGGCAGCACGGGGGCATGGTGGGCTGCGTCAATACAACTCAAGCCGACCCCGTGGCAGGTCGCTTCTATCTGGGGATGGCGGTCGCCCCAGAACACCAGCGCAAGGGGTATGCCTGGGAGGCTGGACTTCTGGTACTCGGCTACATGTTCGGTGAACGTCGCTACCAGAAGGCCCAAGCCTACGTGCACGACTTCAATAAGACCTCGCAAGAAGGCATGCTCGCCTTCGGAGCGACCTTGGAAGGCCGTCTGCGACGACACGACTACTTCGGCGGCCGCTACCACGACAACCTCATTTTCGGCCTCACGGCCCAGGAATTTTTCGCTGCCCATGGCACGCCACGCGCGGCGCGGCAACCTGCTCCCCGGTCAGAGAGCTTCATCGGATCCCCCGCCTCGCCGCGTTCGACTGCGCAAGCCTGACGATCCGCGGGTGAACTGTTGACCCGGATTCTTCAGCGGGATCGGCTGCGGACCGGGTCGCCCGTAACGTCCTCCTGCCGTGCGAGGCGGGCCGTCGCACGGCACTACGGGTGCGCTGACCGTTCACCAGCTCACCTCCACGAACTTCTGCGGCGCAGCACTAGGGCCGGGCGACGCGCAGCAGCAGGTCGTGCAGTGTCGCGCGCTCCTCCCGGGCGCGGAGGTGCCGCAGGTGCCAACTGTCGTACTGGGACACGGACGGCGCCCGGTAGGTGCGGTCGGAGGGGCGCCGCACGGTGTACGTCGGGGCATCGTCGCGCGACATCCGGCTTACGGGGGAGGCGCGTTGAGAGCCTGACACGACGCTCCGGTCCACTGCCCGGCTCTGCTGGAGCCGGGCAGCGCGCGGTACAACTTCACGAAGACAATCAGGCCTTCGGCGATCGCCCGGTGGGGCGGCGGCCGGGAGCGCTTGAGTCTCCAGTGGGGGGAGACGCCAAGGTGGGGGACATGGACGGCGACACGCGCTACTCGATCGGCGATCTGGCCCGGCGGACCGGTCTGACGGTCAAGACGGTCAGGTTCTACTCCGACGAGGGGATCGTGCCGCCCGCCGGCCGCAGCCCGTCCGGCTACCGCCTGTACGGCACCGACGCCGTCGCCCGCCTCGGCCTCGTACGCACCCTGCGTGAACTGGGAGTCGACCTCGCCACGATCAAGAGGGTCGTGGAGCGGGAGGTCTCGCTGCCCGAGGTCGCCGCGGCGCACGCCGACGCCCTTGACGTGCAGATCCGCGTGCTGCGCCTGCGGCGTGCGGTGCTCACAGCGGTGGCCAAGAGGGGCTCCACCCCAGAGGAGTTGGACCTCATGCACCAGCTGGCCAAGCTCTCCGAGGCCGAACGTCGACGTCTGGTCGACGACTTCCTCGGCTCCGTCTTCGACGGACTGCGCGACCACCCGGCCTTCGCGGCGGTCGTCCGCTCGATGACCCCCGAACTGCCCGACAGCCCCGAAGCCGAACAGGTCGAGGCGTGGGTCGAGCTCGCCGAACTGTTCCAGGACTCGGATTTCCGTTCCACCATGCGGGGAATGGCCCGCGACCTGGCGACCGACCGGGCCCCCGACGGCACCACGGGCCTGCCCCGCATCCTCGCCGAGGCCGTCCGGGCACAGGTCACCCCGGCCCTGACGGTCGGCACCGACCCGGCATCGCCCGAGGCGGATCTGGTCGTGTCGGCGCTCACGGCGCACTACGCCCACATCGTCGGCCTGCCCGACGACGCCGCCCTCCGGCGGCGGTTGGCGGCCCGCCTGGAGAGCATGGTCGACCCCCGCAGGGACCGTTATCTGCAACTGCTCGCCGTGATCAACGGATGGCCCGCCCCGGAGAGCCTGGCTCCGCCGCTCGCCTGGGTCGTGCAGGCGCTGCGCGCCCGGATGCCTTGATGGCATCCACGGAGATGGCGTCCACGGAGACGGCACTGACAGAAGTGACATCCACCGAGCTGACCGAGGCCGGGCAGCGGCGGCCGACCGCCGGCTACCGTGAACTGATACGCGTGCCCGGCTTCTGGCGGCTCGCCACCGTCGCCATGGTGGCGAAGATCCCGCCCGGCATGGCCGGCTTGAGCCTGCTGCTCCTGGTCGGCCGCGATTACTCGTACACGACCGCGGGCCTCGCGGTCGGCGGCTCGGCGATCGGTCAGGGCCTGACCGCGCCCCTGCGCGGACGGCTCGTCGACCGGTACTCTCCCCGCCCCGTCCTGCTCACCTGTCTCGCCGGACACCTGACGGCCACCGTCCTGCTGCTCCTGGCGGTGCGTGGCGGCGGATCCGTCGCCACCCTCCTTGCCCTCGCCGGGGCCATGGGGGCGAGTGCGCCTCCCGTCGCCGTCATGATGCGCTCGGCCTGGCGCTGCTCCACGGGCAACCGCACGCTGGCCACGGCGATGTCCCTCGACTCGTCCATGATGGGTGCCGCGCTGATCGGCGGTCCGGTCCTTGCCAGTTGGCGCGGCTCGAGCACGGGGGCGCCTGCGCGCGGAGCAGGCTGAGGGCCGCTTCACCACGTCCGCTCGAGGCCCGGCTGTCACATCCGGGAGGTCTGTCCGGTCTCAGCGGGTGAACCTGACAGCCACGCGGGATCCGGTACGGCCGGGGACCGCATCCCCACGGAGGTCGTAACCCGTGACGAACCCGAACCCGAACCCGAACCCGATCCTGGTGACGGGCGCTGCCGGCAGGTCCGGCGGTGCCCGCGGTCTGCTCCGTGCCGGTCTCGTCTTTCTGGCGGCGGTGCAGTTCTTCGTCGGATGCTGGGCGCTGCTGTTCCCGCGCTCGTTCTTCGACGTCCCCTGGGTGGGCATGGGGATGTCGTACAACGCGCATCTGATGATGGACTACGGCGCCATGAGCCTGGCCACCTCCGTGGTTCTCGGGGTGGGTGCCGTCACCATGCGGCAGACCATGGTGCGCACCGGTCTCGCGGTGTACCTCGTCTTCGCCCTGCCCCACCTGGTCATCCACATCCGGCTCCTGCACCACCTCACGGCTGGACAACGCGTGCCGCTGCTGACCGCGTTGACGGCGGCGGTCGTGATTCCGGTGGTGCTGCTCGGGCTCACGGGCCCGACCCGGCGGGACACGCCCTAGGGGCGGGCGACGCGCAGCAGCAGGGCGTGCAAGGTGGCGCGCTCCTCCGGTGACAGCTGCGCGGTGAGCTCGTCGGTCACCCGGCTCGTCGCGTCGCTGTCGCGCAGGTAGGTGCGGCCCTTGTCGGTCAGTACGACGATGCGGCTGCGGCGGTCGCCGGGGGCCGGCCGGCGCTCGACGAGGCTGAGCCCCTGGAGGTCGTCCACCAGGCCGACGATGGCGCTCGGGTCATAACCGAGCGCGGTGCTCAACTCCCGCTGCAGGGCGCCCTCGACGGTGGCGAGGTAGCGCAGGAGCGCGTAGTGGCGCAGCCGGAGGCCCGACTCCTGGAGCGCCGCGTTGAACATCTGGCCCGAGCGCAGGCCCAGCCGGTAGAGGAGGTAGCCGGTGTCGGCGTGCAGCTCGCGCATCCATGGCTCGTCCGCGTCGACGGGTGTGGCGCCCTTCGTGGCGCCCTTCGTGGCGCGCGTCGTGGTGTCGGGCCGGGCTGATGCCGTGGAGTCGGCGGTCCTGGGGGCGGTCATGGGTCCAGCATGCCGCATTCTCGATTACGACGGCAATCATTGACGGCAACAATGATTTGTCTTAGCTTCCTTTCTCGGATCGGTCCGGCCGCCGTGCCGCCGGGCCGCACGCCGGTGAACTCACCGTTCGCCGTTGCCTGTTGCTGTTGAAGGGAATCTCCTCGTGCTGGACTCCTCTGCCCCCGATGTCGTCGATGCCCCCGATGTCCTCGATCTCAGCGGCAAAGTCGCCGTCGTCACCGGCTCCGGTCAGGGCCTCGGACTTGCCTACGCCACCGCCCTCGCCGCGGCCGGCGCCGCCGTCGTCGTCAACGACATCGACCCCGAAGCCGCCGAGCGGGCGGCCGCGTCCCTGCGGGACACCGGCGCCCGCGCCGTCGCCGAGCCCGTCGCCGTCGGTACGGGCGAGGCCGCCGACCGCCTGGTGGCCCGCGCCGTCGGCGAGTTCGGCCGGCTCGACGTGCTCGTCACCAACGCGGGTATCCTGCGCGACCGCGTGCTGTGGAAGATGACCGACGACGATTTCGACGCCGTCGTCAGCACCCACCTCCGGGGTACGTTCACCTGTGCCCGCGCCGCTGCCGTCCGCATGCGGGAGCAGGGCGAGGGCGGCAGCCTGATCCTGGTGGGCTCGCCCGCCGGGCAGCGCGGCAACTTCGGGCAGACCAACTACTCCGCCGCCAAGGCCGGCATCGTCGCGATGACCCGTACCTGGTCGATGGAGCTGGCGAAGGCGCACATCACCGTCAACGCGATCGTGCCGGTCGCCGCCACCGCGATGACCGAGACCATCCCCGCCTTCGCGCCCTACGTCGAGGCGCTGCGCGAGCGGGGCGAGCCGCTGCCCGGCTTCCTGCGCAAGGGCGAGGGCTTCGGCACCCCCGAGGACTGCGCCGCCCTCGTCCCCTTCCTCGCGTCGGACGCGGCCCGCGACGTCACGGGCCAGTGCGTCGGCATCGGCGGCGACCGCCTCACCCTGTGGTCGCACCCGGAGGAGGTCAACACGGCGTATGCGGACGGGGGTTGGAGCCCGGAGTCGATCGCCGCCGCCTGGCACACCTCCGTCGGCAGCACCCCGCAGTCCGTCGGCATCCCTGCACCGGAGGCACCGGAGGCGCCGGAGGCACCGAAGGCACCGAAGGCACCGGAGGCACCGAAGGCGCCGCAGGCACCGCAGGCACCGAAGGCGCCGGCCGCATGACGGCCGCCACTCCGAAGACCGGAGCCATCGACCCCGAGGCCCTCGTCGCCATCGACGTCCACACCCACGCCGAGGTCTCCGCCAAGGGCGCCGCCTCCCTCTCCGCCGAACTCGACACCGCGTCCGCCTCGTACTTCAAGGTCGAGGGCAACCGGAAGCCCACCCTGCCCGAGATCGCCGCGTACTACCGCGAACGGCGGATGGCCGCCGTCGTCTTCACGGTCGACGCCGAGTCCGCCACCGGCACGGCACCGGTCCCCAACGAGGAGATCGCCGAGGCCGCCGCCGAACACCCCGACGTGCTCATCCCGTTCGCCTCCATCGACCCGTTCCGTGGCCGGGCGGGCGTGCGCCGGGCGCGGCGGCTCGTCGAGGAGTACGGCGTGCGGGGCTTCAAGTTCCACCCGAGCATCCAGGGGTTCTTCCCCAACGACCGTGCGCTCGCCTATGAGTTGTACGAGGTGATCGAGGAGACCGGCGCCATCGCCCTCTTCCACACCGGCCAGACCGGCATCGGCGCGGGCGTTCCCGGAGGTGGCGGGATCCGTCTGAAGTACTCGAACCCGATGTGCGTCGACGACGTCGCCGCCGACTTCCCCCAGCTGAAGATCATCCTCGCGCATCCGTCCTTTCCCTGGCAGGACGAGGCCCTGGCCGTGGCCACGCACAAGCCGGGCGTGCACATCGACCTCTCCGGGTGGTCGCCGAAGTACTTCCCGCCGCAGCTCGTCCAGTACGCCAACACGCTGCTCAAGGACAAGGTCCTCTTCGGCTCCGACTACCCGGTCCTCACGCCCGACCGCTGGCTGGCCGACTTCGAGAAGCTGCAGATCAAGGACGAGGTCCGCCCCAAGATCCTCAAGGAGAACGCGGCCCGTCTGCTCGGCCTCGGCTGACCACACCACCGGAAGAACCGAAAGGGGTCACCACCCATGCGCAACGAGGGAATCGGCTCCTGGCCCGCCCGCAGGGCCCGCAAGACCCCGCACCGCACCGCGTTCCGTCACGAGGGCGCCACGACCTCGTACGCGGAACTCCACACCCGCACCACTCAACTCGCCCGCGCCCTAAGGGAGTCCGGGGTGCGGCGCGGTGACCGGATCGCCTACCTCGGCCCCAACCACCCCGCCTTCCTGGAGACGTTCTTCGCGGCGGGCGTGCTCGGCGCGGTCTTCGTGCCGCTCAACACCCGCCTGGCCGTCCCCGAACTCGCCCACCAGGTCGACGACTCGGGTGCGGCCACCCTGATCCACGCCGCTACGCACACCGCGGCAGCCGAACGCCTCACCGAGCTCGCGCCCGCCCTGCGCACACGCGTCGAAGTGGGCCCGCACTACGAGGAGTTGCTGTCCGGGGCGAGCGCCGAACCCCTCGACGAGCCGGTGACCGGCGACGACGTCAGCATCATCATGTACACCTCGGGGACGACGGGCCGCCCCAAGGGCGCCATGCTCACCCACGCCAACCTCACCTGGAACGCCGTCAACGTCCTCGTCGACGCGGACCTCACCTCCGACACCACCGCGCTCGTCACCGCCCCGCTGTTCCACACGGCAGGACTCAACATGCTGACCCTGCCGGTTCTCCTCAAGGGCGGCACCTGCGTCCTCGTGGAGTCCTTCGACGCCGACGCGACACTCGAGATCGTCGAACGGCACGGCGTCACCGCGATGTTCGGCGTGCCGACGATGTACGAGCAGATGGCGCGCCGCCCGCGCTGGCACACCGCCGAGCTCTCCTCGCTGCGCGTCCTCATGTGCGGCGGAGCCCCCGTCCCCGCCCCGCTCATCGCCGCGTACGCCGAGCGCGGCCTTGCCTTCCAGCAGGGCTACGGCATGACGGAAGCCTCGCCCGGAGTGCTCTATCTCGATGCCGAGCACACCGTCAGCAAGGCGGGCTCGGCCGGCGTACCGCACTTCTTCACGGACGTCCGCGTGGTCCGCCCCGACCTCACGGAAGCCGGCGCCGGTGAAGTGGGCGAGGTCCTCGTGCGCGGACCCCATGTCATGCCCGGCTACTGGGGACTGCCGCAGGAGAGCGCGGCGGCCTTCGCCGACGGCTGGCTGCGCACCGGCGACGCCGCGCGCCGCGACGCCGACGGGTACGTCACCATCGCCGACCGCATCAAAGACATGATCATCTCCGGCGGCGAGAACATCTACCCGGCCGAGGTCGAGAGCGCCCTGCTCGCCCACCCCGATGTCGTGGAGTGCGCCGTCATCGGCGTGCCCGACCAGAAGTGGGGCGAGGTGCCGCGCGCCGTGGTCGTCGCACGCGAGGGCGCCGCACCCGACCCGGACGCGCTGCTCGCCTCGCTCGCCGGTCAGCTAGCCAAGTACAAGATCCCGAAATCCCTGGTCGTCGCCGCCGACCTGCCGCGCACCGCCTCCGGGAAGCTCCGCAAGCCCGAGCTGCGCCGCCGCTACGGCACCACACCCACCAACTCGCCACAGGAGAACGCCATATGAGCAGCAGCACCCCCATCACGACCACCGTCAACGGCATCGACGAGCTCAAGAAGCTCGCCGGAAGCGACCTCGGTGCAAGCTCCTGGACCGAGATCACCCAGGAGCGGATCAACACCTTCGCCGACGCGACCGGCGACCACCAGTGGATCCACACCGACCCCGAGCGGGCGGCGCAGGGCCCCTTCGGCGCCCCGATCGCCCACGGCTATCTCACACTCTCCCTCTTCATCCCCCTCTTCACCGAGCTCCTCGACGTCCAGGGCGTCACCACGAAGGTCAACTACGGCCTGGACAAGGTGCGTTTCCCCGCTCCCGTGCCCGCGGGATCGCGCATCCGCCTGGTCGCACGGCTTGCCTCCGTCGACGAGGTGAGCGGCGGCGTGCAGATCGCTGTGGACGGCACCGTCGAGATCGAGGGCGGCACCAAGCCCGCCTGTGTCCTGCGCAGCCTGTCCCGCTTCTACGTCTGACAGTGAGGGGGCCACCATGCCTGACGCCCAACCAGCGCACGGCACACGCCAGTTGCGCAGAGTCGCACTCTCCGGCCTGCTCGGCACGGCGGTGGAGTTCTACGACTTCCTGGTGTACGGAACCGTCGCCGCCCTTGTCTTCGGCGACCTGTTCTTCCCCGAGGCCGATGCGTCCGTCGGCACGATCGCGGCGTTCGGCACCTTCGCCGCCGGATACGTCGCACGGCCGCTCGGCGGCATCGTCTTCGGCCATTTCGGCGACCGGCTCGGACGCAAGTCGATGATGCTCCTGACCATGGTCCTGATGGGCGCGGGCAGCTTCCTCATCGGCTGCCTGCCGACGTACGACACCATCGGCGTGTGGGCCCCCGTGCTGCTCGTCCTGCTGCGTGTCGTACAGGGCATCGCGATCGGCGGCGAATGGGGCGGCGCCACGCTGATGGTCGCCGAACACGCGGGGGAGCGGCCGCGCGGCCTGTGGACCAGCTTCACGCAGCTGGGCGCGCCCCTCGGCACCGTGCTCTCGACGGTCGTCGTCACCCTGGTCAGCACCCTGCCCGAGGACCAGTTCCGGGCGTGGGGCTGGCGGGTGCCGTTCCTGCTCAGCCTGGTGCTCCTGGCCGCCGGGCTCTACATCCGCCTGAGGGTGGAGGAGAGCCCGCTGTTCACCGCCGCGCGGCGCGAGAAGACGACGGCGCGGACGCCGCTGCTCGACGTGCTGCGCAAGCCGCGCTCCGTGCTGCTCGCCGCCTGCGTCGGCATCGGCCCGTTCGCCGCCCAGTCCCTGATGACCAGCTTCATGATCTCGTACGCCGTGGACTCCGGATACGCGCGCTCGCAGGTCCTCACCGGAGTCACCGTCGCCTCCTGCACGGCCCTGCTCGTGATGCCTGCCGCCAGCATCCTCTCCGACCGGGTGGGCCGCCGCCCCGTGGTGCTCACGGGCGCGCTCCTCTCGGCGGCCACGGCCTTCCCCGTCTTCGCCCTCGCCGACTCCGGCAGGCCGGGACTGCTGATCCTGGCGTGCGTCATCGGCCACGGCATCGCCCAGTCCACGATGTACGGCCCGCTCGGCGCGCTGCTCACCGAGATGTTCGGCACCCGGGTGCGCTACACGGGCGCCTCCCTCGGCTACCAGACCGCGACGCTCCTCGGCGCCGGCTTCTCCCCGCTCGTCGCGAGCAGCCTGCTCGCCTCGTACGACACCAGCGCCCCCGTCGCCCTCCTGCTCACCGCCGGTGCTGCCGTCACGGCGCTCACCGTGTGGCGGATGCGGGAGACGAGCGGCACCACGCTCGCCGCGGAACCCGCCCAGGTCCGCGCCACGGAAGGAGTCCCCTCCTGATGCCCGCGTTCCCGCTGACGAGGACCGCGACAGGCCTCGCCGCGCTCGTCCTCGTCGCCGCCGCATCGCCGTCGACCGCCGTGCCCCGCACACCGTCCGGCCACATCGAAGGCACCCTGCCCTCCGGTGCCGCGTACGTCATCGACACCCCCGAGCACTGGAACGGCACCGTGCTCCTGTTCAGCCACGGCTACCGGCCCGCCGGATCCCCGAACCCGGCATCGAACGCCCCGGACGACCAGGTCAGGAAGGAACTCCTCGGCGAGGGCTACGCGCTCGTCGGCTCCTCCTACGCCACCACGGGCTGGGCCGTCGAGCAGGCCGTGCCCGACCAGCTCGCCGCCCTGGACACCTTCACCGCCCGGGTCGGCGCGGCCCGGCGCACCCTCGCCTGGGGCGAGTCGTACGGCGGCCTCGTCACCACCACGATCGCCGAACGGCACCCGGAGCGCATCGACGGCTCCCTCTCGATGTGCGGCCTCGTCCAGGGCGGCGTCGCCAACTGGAACTCCACCCTCGACCCCGTCTTCGCCCTGCGGACGCTGCTCGCCCCGGACTCCGGCATCCAACTGACCGGATTCACCGGCCAGTTGGACGCGAAAGGCGCGGCGGACCGCCTCGGCGGGGTCCTCACCCGGGCCCAGTCCACTCCTTCGGGCCGCGCCCGCATCGCCCTCGCCGCGGCCCTGCACGCCGTGCCCGGCTGGAACGACCCGAAGCGGCCGCGCCCGGCCCCCGACGACCACGCAGCCCAACAGGCCAACCAGTACGCGGCGTTGACCGGCCTCGTCCAGGCACCCGCCTTCTCCTGGCGCCAGGAGGCCGAACAGCGGGCGGGCGGCAGCATGTCCTGGAACACCGGCGTCGACTACACGGCGATGCTCGCCCGCTCCTCCCAGTACAAGGAAGTCAAGGCCCTCTACAAGTCCGCGGGCCGCTCCCTGCGCGCCGACCTGAACGCGCTGGCCGCCGCGCCCCGCATCAAGGCCGACCCGTCCGCCGTCGACTACATGACACGCAACGTCGCCTTCACCGGCCGCCTCACCAAGCCCCAGCTCGACATCCACACCACGGGCGACGCCCTCATCCCGGTCCGCGCCGAGAGCGCCTACCGCGACACGGTCACCGCCGCGGGCCGCACACCGCTGCTGCGACAGGCCTACGTCGAGAACGCGGGCCACTGCACCTTCAGCCCCGCCGAGCAGCTCGCCGCCGTACACACGACGGAGCGCCGCGTCACGACCGGCCGCTGGGGCGACACCTCACCGGACGCGCTCAACGCGGAGGCGCGGCACTCCGATCCGACGACGGCCGCGCGCTACGAGCGCTTCAGGCCGGGCCCCTACCCGCGTCCATCCGATCGTCCAGACCCGCGTAGTCCACGGTGACGGCGCGGGCCAGCCGGTCCAGGTGCGCGCGGTACAACTCCACGAAGTCGAGCCGGCCTTCGGCGATCGCCCACTGCACCTGGAGCCCATCGGACACGGCGAGAATCTCGCGGGCCACGCCTTCGGGGTCGGTGCCGGACCTCAACTGCCCCTTGTCCAGGGCGCGTCGGAGTACGGAAGCGAGTGAGCCCACGACTCGCTCGTACCGCTCCCGGAAGTACGCGTGCGCCGGGTGAGCGGGATCGCCGGCCTCGGCGGAGAGCCGGGTGTAGAGCTGGATGAGACCCGGCTGGGTGAGGTTGTACTCCGCGAGGGCGAGCACCTCCCGGAAGAGCGCCCGGACGTCGTCGCCGCCGGAGTCGGGGTGCAGCCGCCCGAAGGTCCGCACGGTGCGCTCGTCACGGGCCTCGAGCACGGCCATCAGAAGGCGCTGCTTCGAGCCGAAGTGATGGGCGATGACGGTGGCGGACGTGCCGGCCTCCCTGGCGATCTTCGCCAGGGAGGAGTTCAGATAGCCGGACTCCGCGAAGAGGACGAGGGCGGCATCGACGATGTCCGCCCGGCGGGCATCCGCGGCGGCGTACTGCCCGGTGGGGCGGTGACGGGGGCTGTGACCGGGGCTGTGCTCCATCGGGAGAGGTTAGCCGCCCCGGCGCGTGCTGCTAGCCCTTGAGTCCCCGGTACAACGCCCCCACCAGATGCACGCTCCTCAAGTCGTCCCCGGACGTCCCCGACCCCATCCGGTTCATCACGTACGCGTACGCCACCCGGTTCTCCGGATCGGCGAACGCGTACGAGCCGCCCATGCCCCCGTGGCCGAAGGCCCGCGGGTTCGGCCCCGCCTGGCCGTACATGTTCAGCATGTAGCCGAGCCCCCACTCCCACTTCTCGCCCCAGGCCGTGCCCGCCGCAAGGACCAGATCCGGTTCGTCGGGCTCCCCTTGGCGGGTCCGCAGCTGCTCCAGCGTCGCCGCGCCGAGGAGTTCGCCTGCGCCCAGTGCCGCGTACACGGTCGCCAGACCGTGCGCGGAGGCGTGGCCGTTGGCCGCGGGGATCTCGGCGCTGCGATAGGCCGCGCCGTTCACATTGCCCACCGGGAGGTACTGCAGGGACAGGGTGACGGCGGCCAGTGGGCCGTCGTCGAGCGAGCGCACCGGTGGCCCGGGCGGGGTCTTGAAGCCGCTCTGGGTGCCGGACGCGGCGACCGGCCGCGCCAGGTCCGCGCACCGGCCGTGCTCGCTGACCGGGGTGCCGACGTACACATCGGCGCCGAGCCGCTCCGTCACCTCGCTCCGCAGGAACGTGCCGAGCGAGACCCCGGTGATCCGGCGCACCACCTCGCCGACCAGATAGCCGAAACTCACGGCGTGATACCCCTGCGCCGTGCCCGGCTTCCACCACGGGGGCGTCGCGGCCAGCGCGCCGCACACCTTCTCCCAGTCGTAGAGGTCGTCCGGAGTCATCGGCTCGCGCGGCGCGATCACCCCGGAGCGGTGGCTGAGCAGCCAGCGCACCGGTATGTCTGCCTTGCCCTCTTGCGCGAACTGTGGCCAGTAGCGGGCGACCGGCGCGTCCAGGTCCAGTTCGCCCCGGTCGACCAGGAGATGCGCGCACAGCGCGGTCATCCCCTTGGTCGTCGAGTACACGTTCACCAGCGAATCGCGCTGCCACGCGTGCGTGCCCGTGTTGTCTGGTTTCTTTGCGTCGCCGCCCCACAGGTCGACGACGAACTCCCCGTCGACCGTCGCGGCGACGGCCGCCCCCAGCTCGCCGCGCTCCGCGAAATTGCGCTCGAACTCCTCGCGTACGCCCTCGAATCCGGGGGCGCAGGTGCCATGGACGCGCACGGTCATGACTCTCCTCGGTCGCTGTGTCCCGCCGACCGTCACATCCTCGCGCATGGTTGCCCCTGGCACCTAGTCCCGTGACGCGGGCGGTGCGATCACCGTCCAGGGGGCCGCATTTGTGTCCCGCGCACCAGAGGTTGGACTTCTCTTCACATCCAGGTCACAGGCCCTTCCCCCGTGCTTGCTCCCCTTGACACACTTCACCCGCCCGCGTCCCCCACACCACACGAGGTCGACATCACCCATGCCTGAATTCAATCGGCGCCGCTTCATGCAACTCGCCGGCGGCACCGCGGCCTTCGCGACCCTCTCGCAGAGCATCGCCCGCGCCGCCGCCCTGCCCGCCCAGCGCCGCTCCGGCTCCATCGAGGACGTCGAGCACATCGTCGTGCTGATGCAGGAGAACCGGTCCTTCGACCACTACTTCGGCACGATGAAGGGCGTACGCGGCTTCGGCGACCCGCGCCCGGTGACGCTGCCCAGCGGCAAACCGGTGTGGAACCAGTCCGGTGGCGGCAAGGAGACACTGCCCTTCCACCCGGACGCCGAGGACCTCGGCATGCAGTTCATCGCCGGACTCGACCACGACTGGGCCGGCGGCCACAGCGCCTTCAGCAACGGCAAGTACGACAACTGGATCGCCGCCAAGTCCGAGCGCTCGATGGCGTATCTGACCCGCGACGACATCCCGTTCCACTACGCGCTCGCCGACGCCTTCACCGTCTGCGACGACTACCACTGTTCGTTCATGGGGGCCACCGACCCCAACCGCTACTACATGCTCTCCGGCCACGTCGGCAACGACGGAAAGGGCGGCGGCCCGGTCCTCGGCAACCAGGAACTCGGCTACGACTGGACGACGTACGCCGAGCGCCTCGAGCAGGCCGGGGTCTCCTGGAAGGTCTACCAGGACATCGGCGACGGTCTGGACGCGGCCGGCAAGTGGGGCTGGATCGACGACGCCTACCGCGGCAACTACGGCGACAACTCGCTCCTCTACTTCAACAAGTACCGCAACGCCAAGCCCGGCGACCCGCTCTACGACAAGGCCCGCACCGGTACGAACGTCAAGGCGGGCGACGGCTACTTCGACATCCTCAAGGCCGATGTGAAGGCCGACAAGCTTCCGAAGATCTCCTGGATAGCCGCCCCCGAGGCCTTCACCGAGCACCCCAACTGGCCGGTCAACTACGGCGCCTGGTACATCGCGCAGGTCCTGGACGCGCTCACCTCCAACCCCGAGGTGTGGGCCAAGACCGCCCTGTTCATCACGTACGACGAGAACGACGGCTACTTCGACCACGTCGTCCCGCCGTACGTCCCCAAGGACGCCAACCAGGGCAAGTCCACCGTCGACACGACGCTCGACTACTACCCCGGCAGCGTCTCCTACGCCGCCGGGCACTACGGCCTGGGCCAGCGCGTACCGATGGTCGTCGTCTCGCCCTGGAGCACCGGCGGGTTCGTGAACTCGGAGGTGCTCGACCACACCTCGATCCTCCAGTTCATGGAGAAGCGGTTCGGCGTTCAGGAGCCCAACATCTCGCCGTGGCGGCGCGCGATCTGCGGCGACCTCACCTCCGCCTTCGACTTCGCCGGCAAGGACACCGACCCGGCGAAGCTGCCCGACACCGCCGCGTACCAGCCGCCGGACCACGAGCGGCACCCCGACTACGTGCCCAAGGCGCCGGCGAAGGGCGACCTGCCGGCCCAGGAGTCCGGCTCCCGGCCCGCACGGCCGCTGCGCTACGCCCCGCTGGTGGACGGCGCCGGCACGCCCGCCGACGGGAAGTTCACGCTGACCTTCAGCGGGGGCGACGCCGCGGGCGTCTGCTTCCACGTCCGCTCCGGGAACCGCACGGACGGCCCCTGGACGTACACGACGGAGGCCGGCAAGAAGATCTCCGACACCTGGAACACCGCGTACTCGAAGGGCGCGTACGACCTGTCGGTGTTCGGCCCGAACGGTTTCCTGCGGGTCTTCCAGGGCCCCGGCAAGACGGCGGGCCCGGAGGTGACCGCCCGTCACGACAAGGCGACCGGCAACCTCAACGTGACCCTGAAGAACGCGGGCGGCGCCGACCTGAACCTCACGCTCACCAACGCCTACGGCGGCGCGGCCGAGACGTTCAAGGTGAAGGCGGGCGGCACCGTCGAGCACACCGTCGACCTGCGGGCGAGCAAGCGCTGGTACGACGTCACGGTGAAGTCGGACGCGGACGCCACGTTCCTGCGGCGCCTCGCGGGACACGTGGAGAACGGCGAGGCGGGCGTCAGCGACCCCGCGATCGTCTCGGCCTGACGTAGGCCCGGTCCCCGTGCGGCGGGGCGGTGAGTCCGACGTCACAGCACTGGCGAAGGGCTGGCGGACCGCCCCGCCCATGGGGGTACTGTGCCTGAGTGACAACGCATTCGAACACTCCTGCAGGCTGGTATCCGGACCCCCAGGGCGCGCCCCAGCTGCTGCGCTGGTGGGACGGTTCCCAGTGGACCCAGCACACCAGCCCGGACCAGCAGGCCGGAGGCGGGCAGCCGGGAGCCCAGCAGGTTCCGCAGCAGGCCCAGCCGGTCCAGCCGCAGCCGGCCCAGCAGCAGGCTCAGTACGGCCAGCAGCAAGGGCAGTTCGGTCAGCAGCAGGGCCAGGGCCAGTACGGTCACCCGCAGCAGGCGGTCCCGCAGGCCGATCCGGCCAAGGTGCAGCGTCAGGTCCAGCAGCAGGCGGGCGTCGCGCCCAGCGCGCAGGGCGGCGGCACGCTGTTCACCGAGCCGGTCCTGGTGGTGAACCAGAAGGCCAAGCTCATCGAGCTGACGAACGAGTACAGCGTCATGGACCAGTCGGGCAACGCGCTCGGCTCGGTCGTCCAGGTCGGGCAGAGCACGCTGAAGAAGGTCGCGCGCTTCGTCGCGAGCGTCGACCAGTTCATGACGCACAAGCTCGAGATCCGCGACGCCTACGGCCGGCCGGTGCTCCAGCTGACCCGCCCCCGCAAGTTCATGAAGTCGCGGGTCATCGTCGAGCGCCCGGACGGCCAGCCGATCGGTGAGATCGTCCAGCAGAACATGATCGGGAAGATCAACTTCGCGATCATGGTCAACGGCCAGCAGGCCGGCGCGATCAAGGCCGAGAACTGGCGTGCCTGGAACTTCTCGATCGTCGACCACGCCGACAACGAGGTCGCCCGGATCACGAAGACCTGGGAAGGCCTCGCCAAGACGATGTTCACGACTGCGGACAACTACGTCCTGCAGATCCACTATCAGCTGCCCGAGCCGCTGTTGAGCCTCGTCGTGGCGACGGCCCTGACCGTCGACACGGCGCTCAAGCAGGACTCGCGCGGCCTTGGGTAAGCACCCCTGACGGGACGCTAGAGCTTCACCGCGGAGGGCTCCGCCTGGGCCGGAATGGACGGGAGGAAGTCCTCCGCGGGCATGTGCGGGGTGACCTCGGCCGCCTGCGGTGACCGTGTCAGTACGACCACTCCGTACGCCGCCAGTGCCCCACCACCCGCCGCGAGGAGCAGGCCCGCCGCGCCGCCCTGCAGGCGCTCCCCGAGCAGCGTGACGCCGATGGCCGCGGCTGCCAGCGGGTTGGCCAGGGTGACGACCGCGAGTGGTGCGCCGAGGCCACCGCGGTACGCGGTCTGGGAGAGGAAGAGGCCGCTCACGGCGAACGCGGCGACCAGCAGTGTCACGACGATCACCTGCGGGCTGAGCAGCGGTCCCGAGCGGTCCGTCGCGGCGACCGTCACGGTCTGGGTGAGCGCCGACGCGACGCCCGACGCGAACCCGGAGGCGGTCGCGTGCCGCAGACCCGGGCGTGTGCCCGGACGGGAGAGCACGCCGATGGCCGCCATCGTGACGCCCGCGACGGACAGGGCCTCCGGCAGCTTCAGGGTGTCGTCGGGGGCGGGCCCGGACGAGGTCAGGAGCAGCGCGCCGAGCCCGATGAGCGTGAGCCCCGTGCCGCGCCACTCCAGGCGGGTGACCCGGCGTCCCGCCAGCCGCGCGCCCAGCGGCACGGCCGCGACCAGGGTGAGCGCGCCGAGCGGCTGGACCAGGGTGAGCGGCCCGTACTTCAGGGCCGCCACGTGCAGCAGCGCCGCGGAGGCGTTGAGGCCGACCGACGACCACCAGGGGCCGCTGGCGAGCAGCCGCAGGCCGCCGTTGCCGCTGTCCGCGATGCGCGATGCGAGGCGTTCCTGGGCCACGGCGGCGGTGGCGTACGCGGCGGCGGAGACGAGCGAGAGCGCGACGGCGAGGAGGGTGGCGTTCACCGCGTGACCCCCGATGCGGCCGGCTCACGGGCGGGTGCGTGCCGTCGTACGACCAGCGAGCGCCCGGGACCCCGCAGCTTGATCACGGCGAGCGCGATCCCGAGGAGCGCGGTCGCGGCGATGGCGTCGAGCCAGTAGTGATTGGCGGTCCCGACGACCACGAGCAGGGTGATCAGCGGATGCAGCAGCCACAGCCAGCGCCACCGTGAGGAGGTCGCGGCGATGAGCCCGACGGCGAGCATCAACGCCCACCCGAAGTGCAGGGACGGCATCGCGGCGAACTGGTTGGCCATCGAGTCCGTCTGCGGCGCGGCCCCGTACACCGTCGGCCCGTACACCTGCCCGGTGTCCACAAGGCCCGCCGCGGCCAGCATCCGGGGCGGCGCGAGCGGGAAGGTGAGGTGCAGCACGAGCGCGGCCGCGGTCAGCGCGGCGAGCACCCGCCGGCTCCATACGTAGTGCCGGGGCCGCCGCAGGTAGAGCCAGATCAGGAACAGCGCGGTGGCCGGGAAGTGCACGGTCGCGTAGTAGGTGTTCGCGATGTGCACCAGGGTGTCGCCGCTGAGCAGCACGTCCTGGACGGCGCCCTCGCCCGGCAGGCGCAGGGCGCGCTCGGCGTCCCATACGCGCCGGGCGTTGCGGAAGGCCTCACCGGTGTGACCGTTGGCCAGCTGCCTGCCGAATTTGTAGACGAGGAAGAGTCCTGCGACGAGGAGGAGCTCGCGGACGAGGGGCGGTCGGGCAGATGTGTCCGGCTCCCGGACGGCTATGTCCGGTTCCCTTTCGGCAGGCTCGGTTCGGGATTCCATCCCCCGGCCCCTTTACGTGATGACTGGGTGGTGCGGGTAGTGAGTGGAGGATCGCCCCACTCATCGATACGCCAGTGTACCGATACGCGAGTGTACCGATACGACGCCGTACCGGTACACTGGCGTATCGGTAGGGTCGATGAAGCCGCAGGGCTGATGAAGCCGCCGCATCGAGGAGAAGAGTCATGACGCGGGACCAGGCACCAGACGCAACGACAGCGGACCCCGTGGGCTCGTCGCGCCGCTCCAAGATCACGCCCGAGCGTGAGCAGGAGTTCTACGACGCCGTCCTCGACCAGCTCCGCGAGTGCGGCTACGACGCCGTGACCATGGAGGGCGTGGCGGCGAGCACCCGCTGCAGCAAGTCCACGCTCTACCGGCAGTGGAAGACCAAGCCCCAGTTCGTGGCGGCCGCCCTGCGCGCCAACCGCTGCGTACGTTTCGCGGGCATCGACACCGGCACGCTCGCCGGTGATCTGCGCGAGGCGGCGCGGGCCGCGGGGGAGTGGTCGAGCCGCGACTCGATGCTGGTGCAGGCGCTCAGCCACGCGGTCCTACAGGACGAGGACCTGCGCGACGCGCTGCGGGAAGCGCTGGTCGAGCCCGAGACGCGGGCCCTGGAAGAGCTGGTCGCCCGCGGAGTGGCACGGGGCGAGATCGCCGCGGACCACCCGGCGACGAGGTTCATCACGGCCCAGCTCATCGGCGTGGTCCGGGCCCGCCCGGTCCTGGAGGGCAAGTACGCGGACGAGGAGTATCTGGCGCGCTTCGTGGAGGCGTGCGTGCTCCCCGCTTTGGGGCTGACAGAGCCCGACTGATCGTGGACCGGGGCCCGATGGATGACGGGCCCCGATCTGCCTGCGCCGCGCCGCACCGTGGGGACGGGGGTGGCGTGGCCCTCGCCGGGCGGGCGGAACCCTGCGTGGTTCCGGCCCGCCCGGCCAAGACTCCCCGGGGCGGCGCCCCGCGCGTCACACTTCCTGGCCGTTGCCGCCTCCGCCGCCGGGCGCGGCCTTGATCCCCTTGGTGATCTCGTCCATCACGGACAGCTTCGGGGACTTGTCGTTGACGTCGATACCGAAGCGCACGATGACGAGCATGGACTTGTCGGAGGGCGAGGGGAACGCGAGCGACTGGACGTACCCGTCGTCGCTCTTCTCCGTGACCGCCTTCCAGCGGACGAGATAGCCCTTCTGGCCCGCGACGGTGACGGCCTTCGAGGCCAACTCCTTGTGCGAGGTGACCTTTCCGTAGGTCTTTCCGCCGTACGACCCCTTGGCGTTCACGGCGATGTCGGCCTTGGCGGCCGCCTCCGCCGTCTTGGCGTCGATCTTCAGGGCCTCGGCCGGGCTGGAGTACGCGCCGCCGCGGGTGCAGGTCTTGGACGTCTCCCTGGGGCAGGGATAGGGATCCACGCTCACCGACGCGCCGCCGCGCTGACCGGACTGGCCGGTCCACTTGTCCGGCACGGGCAGGCTGATGCCGCTGGCCACGTCGGTGGCGTACCCCTCCTCGCTCGGCGGCGCCTCGGAGGGCCCGCCGGGCGACTGCTCGGGGTCCTGCGGCTCCTCCGGGCCGGGCTTCGAAGGGGCGGACGGGGAGGGCGACTTGGCGGCGCTGTCACTGTCCCCCTTGTCGTCGTCGGAGGTGAGGAAGTACACGCCGCCGCCTATGCCCGCGAGGACGACGACGGCGACGCCTATCGCTATGGCCGTGCGCAGACCGCGGCGGGGGCCGGTCGGGTAGGCGGGATAGGCCGGGTATCCGGGGGCGGAGGGCGGATAGCCCTGCGGGGCCGCGGGCGGCGCACCACCAAACCCGGCGGCGGCTCCCACCGCGCGTACCTGGTCCGTCCATACGTTTCCGTCCCACCAACGCTCGGTGCGGGGACCGTCAGCTGACTGTCCGGGGTCGGGGTACCAGCCGGGAGGGGTTACCTGGGTCATGGGCGTCAGGGTATGAGGGTTTGGTTAGAGGGGGATG
>NZ_SRIC01000080.1 GCF_004684775.1 Streptomyces sp. MZ04 | reverse complement strand
CGCTTGCTCTACCCACGTCCCCATGACGCGTCCCCATGACGCGTCCCCATAGAGAACGGATCAAGCCATGGCAGCAACGCCGCATGCCCAGGGCAAAGACCGAGACCGAGACCAAGACCGAGACCGAGACCAAGACCAAGACCGGGACCAAGACCGGGACCAAGACCGGGACCGAGACCAAGACCGGGACCAAGACCGGGACCAAGACCGGGACCCATCCGGGCAGGCACGGAAGTCCGACCAGGCACGGAAGAACCCCGGCATCGCCCGCATCATCAGCGCGAGCCTGATCGGCACCACCATCGAGTGGTACGACTTCTTCCTCTACGGCTCGGCCGCCGCGCTCGTCTTCAACACCCTCTTCTTCCCGACGAGCGACCCCCTGGTCGGCACCCTCCTCGCCTTCCTCACGTACGCCGTCGGCTTCGCGGCACGGCCGCTCGGCGGTGTCGTCTTCGGCCACTTCGGCGACAAGATCGGCCGCAAGAAGCTGCTCGTGCTGAGCCTGCTGATGATGGGCGGCGCGACGTTCGCGATGGGCCTGCTGCCCACGCACGCCACGCTCGGCGTCGGCGCCCCGATCCTGCTCACGGTCCTTCGCCTGGTCCAGGGCTTCGCGCTCGGCGGCGAGTGGGGCGGCGCCGTACTCATCGTCTCCGAGCACGGCGACGACAAGAACCGCGGCTTCTGGGCCTCCTGGCCGCAGGCCGGCGCCCCCGGCGGCAACCTCCTCGCCACCGGTGTCCTCGCGCTGCTCGCGGCCGTGCAGTCGGACGAGGCGTTCCTCGCCTGGGGCTGGCGGATCCCGTTCCTGCTCTCGGGCGTGCTGGTGATCATCGGCCTGTGGATACGGGTCTCGGTGTCGGAGTCCCCCCTCTTCCTGGAGGCGCAGAAGCAGGAGGCGCAGAAGCAGGAGGCGCAGAAGCAGGAGGCGCAGAAGCAGGCCGCGGCGGGCGCCGCCAAGGAGAAGGAGAAGGAGGAGGCCCCGGTGGTCGAGGTCTTCCGGCACAACTGGCGCGGCGTCCTGACGGCCATCGGCACCCGGCTCGGCGAGAACGTCTCGTACTACATCCTCACGGCCTTCGTCCTCGTCTACGTCACCGTGCATCTGGAGTTGCCCAAGAGCACCGCCCTGAACGCCGTACTCATCGGCTCGGCCGTGCACTTCGTGACGATCCCTCTCTGGGGCGCCCTGTCCGACCGCATAGGCCGCAGGCCCGTCACGCTGATCGGCTCCTTCGGCATGGCGGTGTGGGCCTTCGCCTTCTTCGCGCTCGTGGACAGCGAGTCCTTCGCCGTGATCACCCTGGCGGTCACGGTGGGGCTGCTCTTCCACGGGGCGATGTACGGGCCGCAGGCGGCGTTCATCTCCGAGATGTTCGATACGAGGGTGCGGTACTCGGGGGCCTCGATGGGCTCGCAGCTGGCGTCCATCATCGGCGGGGCGCTGGCGCCGATCATCGCGGTGGAGCTGCTCAAGGACTACGAGTCCGCGACGCCGGTCGCGCTGTACGTCTGTGTCACGGTGGTCATCACGACGCTGACGGTCCTCGCGGCGAAGGAGACCCGAGGCCGGTCCCTCGCCCAGCGGACCCACACTCCCGAGCCCTCCTCCTCCACCGCCCCCTCGGCAACAATCGGAACCTGACCGCGCACCCCGCTCCCCGCACCCCGCTCCCGGAGGCGACCGCCGTATGCCCAGCTCAGCCGAGGCCGCCCGCCGGGAGCACGCGACGTCCGCCCTGCACGCGCTCCTGGACCTGCTCGCCCACGACGCCCCGGCCGAGCACTTCGCCCGGCCGGCCGCCGCCGCGCGCGCGGCCGGGGCATCGGCCGCCGAGTTGGGGGTGATAGACGAGGCCACCCAGACCGCGCTGCGGGTGCGCCGCACCCTGAATCAGCACCAGCGCCGGGAGGCCGAGCTGACCGCCCTGTTCGACACGGCGGGCGACCTCGCGGCGCTGCGGGACCTGGACGCGGTGCTCCGCGCCATCGTGCACAGGGCCAAGCTGCTGCTCCGTACCGACGTCGCGTATCTGACCCTCAACGACGACGCGGCGGGCGACACCTTCATGCGGGTGACCGACGGCTCCGTATCCGCCGCGTTCCAGAACCTGCGCCTCGGCATGGGCGAGGGACTCGGCGGCCTCGTCGCCCAGACCGCCCGCCCCTACGCCACCGGCGACTACGAGGTCGACCCCCGCTTCCAGCACACCACCCCCATCGACAGCGCCGTACTGGAGGAAGGCCTGCACGCCATCCTCGGCGTACCGCTGCGGCAGGGCACCCACGTCATCGGCGTGCTCTTCGCCGCCGACCGCACCGCCCGCGCCTTCACGCCCGACGAGGGGGCGCTGCTCTCCTCGCTCGCCGACCACGCGGCCATCGCCATCGACAGCGCCCGCCGGATGGAGGAGACCAGGGCCGCACTCGTGGACCTGAACGCGGCGTCCCACACGATCCGCGCGCACAGCGAGGCCCTGCGCCGCGCCGAGGACGCGCACGACCGCCTGACCGATCTCGTCCTGCGCGGCGGCGACTTCACGGAGGTCGCCACCGCCATCGGCGCGCTGCTGCGGGGCGGCACCCTCATCCACGACACGGACGGCACCGAACTCGCCCGGGTCGACGCCGCCCCCCGTACACCCCTGACCAAGGCCGTCGCCGCCTCGCGGGCCAGCGGCCGCGCGGTGTCGCAGGACGGCACCTGGGTGTGCGCGGTCCTGGCGGGCCCGGAGCTCCTGGGCAGCATCGCCCTGACCGACCGCCCCGACCTGGGCGAGGCGGACCGCCGCCTCTTCGAACGCGCGGGCGTGGTCACCGCCCTCCTCCTGCTCCTTCGCCGCTCGGCGGCCGAGGCCGAGGACCGCGTACGCGGCGAGCTGCTCGGCGATCTGCTGTCCCTGACCGGCACTCCGGGGCGCCTGACGGCGCGGGCCCGCAAGCTGGACGTGGACCTGACCCTCCCCCACTCGGTGTTCGTCGCCCACGGCGAAACGACACCCCGGCAGTCCCTCCTCAACGCGGCGGCGCGCGCGGCCCGCGCCCGCGAGGGCCTGTCCGGCGTGCACCACGACCAAGTGGTCCTGATCCTCCCCACCACCGACACGGCGACCTGTGCCCGCGCCCTCTCCACCGACCTGACCCACACCACCGGCTCCCCGGTCACGGTCGGCGCCGCGGGCCCCGCCACCGGCCCAGCGGCCCTCGCCCAGGCCCACACAGAGGCCCTGCGCTGCCTGTCCGCCCTGCGCGCCCTGGGCCACACGGGCCAGGGCGCGGACCTACCGGACCTCGGCTTCCTGGGCGTACTCCTGGGCGACGACACGGACCTGGACTCCTACGTACGCCGCACACTGGGCCCGGTCCTGGACTACGACGCCAAGCGAGGCACGGAACTCGGCCACACCCTGCGGGCATATTTCGCTGCCGGAATGAGCCAGTCGAAGGCAAAGGACGCCCTCCACGTGCACGTGAACACGGTGGTCCAACGCCTCGACCGGATAGCCCAGTTGCTGGGCCCGGACTGGCAGTCCCCGGAACGCTCACTGGAGATCCAACTGGCGCTGCGGCTGCATGCGGTGAGCGGCGCCTGAATCCGAATCACGAGCTACCCGAACGGATCAGAACTCAAGAAGCCCCGCTCACCGGGCCGCCGCTAACGTTCCAGCCATGGACATCACCATTCACACGACGGCCCTCCCGCACGACGACCCGGACGCGTCCGTGGCCTTCTACCGCGACGCCCTCGGCTTCGAGGTCCGCAGCGACGTGGGCCAGGGCAAGATGCGCTGGATCACGGTCGGCCCGGTCGACCAGCCCGGCACCTCCATCCTCCTGGCACCACCGGCCGCCGACCCCGGGATCACCGAGGCCGAGCGCCGCACCATCCTCGAGATGATGGCCAAGGGCACCTACGGCTGGATCCTGCTGGCCACCCGGGACCTGGACGCCACCTTCGCGAAGGTGCGGGCCGCGAACGCCGAGATCGCCCAGGAGCCGACCGAGCAGCCGTACGGCGTCCGCGACTGCGCCTTCCGCGACCCCGCGGGCAACTTGATCCGCATCCAACAGCTGCGCTGAAGGGAGTCGCCCCGTGTGTCACCCCGCATGGTCACGCGCACGCACGACCGCACAGCACCTCACTGACCTGGCACGCCTGCGCCGCGTCCGAGACCGGCTCGACCGGGAGTACGCACAGCCCCTGAACATCGAGGTGCTGGCGCGCGACGCACGCATACCGCCCGGAGAGCTGAACCGACAGTTCCACGTCGCCTACGGCCAATCGCCGTACGCGTACGTGATGAGACGACGCACCGAACAAGCAAAGAACCACGCACCCCGCCAGACCACCCATAGCCAGACCACCCATAGCCAGACCACCCACAGACCGGTCAGGAATCAAGAAGCACAGTCGCCCACCCCAGAACTAGCGTGACGGACATGAACTCCATCGAATCCGTCACCCTTGAGGTGGCCGACCTGACGGCCGCCACCGACTTCTACACGGCGTTCGGTCTGGCCACGCAGATAGGCCTGCGCCCCGCCTCGGAAGAACCGACGACCGGCTTCCGCGGCTTCTCCCTCTCCCTCACGGCGTCCCAGCCGGCGGACGTAAAAGCCCTCATAGCCGCTGCCCTAGACGCCGGCGCCACCCCCCTGAAACCTGTCGCGAAGTCCTTCTGGGGCTACGGCGGCGTAGTCCAGGCCCCCGACGGGACGATCTGGAAGGTCGCCACGTCGTCCAAGAAGGACACGGCCCCGGCCACCCGGAAGTTCAACGAGATGGTGCTCCTCCTGGGAGCCACGGACGTACAGGAGAGCAAGCAGTTCTACATCTCCCAGGGCCTCTCCGTGACGAAGAGCTTCGGCAGCAAGTACGTCGAGTTCGCAGCCACAGATTCGAGCCCCATCAAACTGGCGCTGTACGGACGCCGCGCCCTGGCCAAGGACGTAGGCGTCCCGGCAGACGGCACAGGCTCACACCGCGTGGTACTGGGCAGCCCCACAGCCCCCTTCACAGACCCGGACGCCTTCACGTGGGAGCCGGCACGCACCTGACGCAACTGAAGCAAGGTACGCACCGTACGCACCGGGAGAACAGGACATTGGACATGGCAGCAGCACCGCCACGTGGGCTCGAGGAGAGACTGCGGGACACCCGCGCGAGACTGGAGAACGACGTAGACCTCTGGGTCGCGACACCGGGCTCCCCGGGCGTCCACCTCATCCCCCTCTCCTACCTCTGGAACGGAACCACGTTCCTCATCTCAACACCCCGCGCCTCGATCACCGCCCGCAACCTGCTCTCGGACCCCGGAGTACGCCTTGGCATCGGCCCGACCCGCGACGTAGTAATCGTCGACGGCACAGCAGAGCCACTGGATCTCGCGGACCTCGCCCCGGAGACGGGCGACGCATTCGCGACCAAGACGGGCTTCGACCCACGCAAGCTCGACGACCACCCCTACCAGTACTTCCGGATCCGCCCGCGCCGCATCCAGGCCTGGCGAGAGGCGAACGAACTACAGGGCCGCGACCTCATGCGCGACGGCCACTGGCTCACTACTGGGGCTCCTACCGGGGCACACCAGCACAGCACGATCCGCTAGGCTGTCAGCGGTCAGTGGGCTAACCGAGCAAGATCGCCCACGGACCCCCGCCTTCGTAGCTCAGGGGATAGAGCACCGCTCTCCTAAAGCGGGTGTCGCAGGTTCGAATCCTGCCGGGGGCACCAGTTCAGAAGGGGTCCACCTCCGGATTTTCGGAGGTGGACCCCTTCTGACATCCAGATCTGACATCAACGGCGGCGGTCACTGACGACCGGGGCGCCTCCTGAGCAGCCGGTCCATATGACTCATGGCCTCGCGCTGGGTGGTAGACGTTCCGCGGCTCGACCTGGCGGCCGGTTCGGGTGGTGAAGACGTATCCCGACTCGTGCCACTGCTCCCCCGCCTTTGCGCGAGCGGCGGCCTGTCGCATCCGGTGCCAGCGCAGTGGTGCGATGCAGAGCGCGGGCAGCGGGACGGCGCGACGGCGGCGGCTCTTGGGGTCGTCGTCGTAGAGGACTCCACGACGCCGCTGGGTCTGCTGACGGACGTAGAGGACGCGGTTCTCGAGGTCGAGGTCCGACCAGCGGAGACCGACGATCTCTCCGCGACGCAGGCCCATGGCTATGGCGAGGACGAAGGCCGCGTAAAGCGGATCCCTGCGGGACGCGACGAGGAAGTCGAGCGTCTCGTCCAAGCTCCAGGGCTTCAGCTCCCGATTGTCCGTGCGGGGCGGCTCGACGAGCTTGGCGACGTTGCGCGTGATGAGTTCTTCGCGGCAGGCGGAGGTCAGGGCGGAACGCAGCACGCGGTGAGACTCCTTCGCCGTTGCTGCGGTGGCCGCCTTCTCCAGACGGACGAGGAAGCGACGTACGTCCGCGACTCCGAGGGATTCAAGCCTCTTCGCTCCGAGGATCGGCACCAGGTAGAGCCGGACGTGCGCCTCGTACTTGTCGTACGTGCTGAGCTTCCGCCGAGGCTTGATCACGTTGTCCAGCCAGTACGGGAGCCACTCGGAGAGCTTGGCCGAGCGAGTCGGTACGGGCACCCCCTGATCAACCTTGGCGAGCAGCGCGCGGCGCTTGGTGTCACACTCCTGCCAGGTCTTGCCGTAGGCGAACTTGCGGGCGCGGGTGCCGTCCGGCTGGAGCACGTAGACCGCGCACTGGTAGCGGCCATCCTTGCGCTTGGTGATCGTGCCTGCCCCATTGGGGTTGCGCTTGCGCTGGCCGGCCATCAGGCAGCCTCCTCGATCTGGCCGAGGATGAAGTCCCGGACGGCATCGGCAGGGATGCGGCGTGCGCTATCGATCTTGATGGAGATCAGGCGGCGGGAGCGGATCAGGTCGTAGACCTTGGAGCGCCCGAGCTTCAGCCGCTCCATAACTTCCGGCACAGTCAGCAGGTCAGCGGGGGCAGTGGTCATGCTGCGGCTCCGTCCAAGGCGAGTTGGTCGCGCAGGGCTTCACGGGCTGTGTCGCGGTTGAGCTGGAGATCTCGGGCGATCGTCGCGGCGAGGGCGGACTCACCTGGCGTGTGGCCGTGGCCCGCGTACTGCCAGTCGGAGAGGACGAGGACCGTGTCCGGCTCGCGGTCGTCCAGGCCGAGGGCGTCGCGGTCCTGTGCGGCGCGGAAGTCGGCGCGGGCCTGGCGGAGTTCGCCGAGGGTGGTCGAGTAGCGGCGGGACTTGGAGGAGAAGTGGCCCCGGAAGCCGAGCATGTGGGCCCATGCCCAAAGGCGTCGGTCTGGGTAGAGGGGATCGAGAAGTTTGCAGGCCTCTATCAATCGGCGGGCGTGGGCGGGGACCTGGTGGCGGTCGAGGTCGGCGAGTTCGGTGATTCGGCGGTCGAGGGTGCCGGTGTTCTCTGCGGCCTTGGTCGCGTACTTGGCGACGTACGAGGCGACGGCCTGTTCGGTGATGTCGGAGCCGTCGCCGAAGGCCTTGACCGGGCGTACATCGAGTTGGGCGCCCCAGCGGAAGGTACGGGCCGGTTGGTCGTCGGCGGCGGGGACCGAGGCCGAGGTGTACGGGTGCGCAGCAGCGGCGTGGATGGCGTCGGTGAGGAGGTCGACGCTCGCCCAGAACGGAGGCGGGGTGTCGGGTCCATCCGGGCCGTCGAGGCGGATCACGACGTGGAAGTGGAGGGCGCCGCGCTTTTGGAACTCGGCGACCTTGCCGTACGAGAGGCAGGCGGAGTCCTTGAGCGCGCGTTGGGTGAGTCCGGCGCGGGCGGCGATCTCTCGGCGTAGGCGCGTCGTGAATCTCATCCACAGGTCGCCTGCGTGGTTGTTGAAGAGGACGGCGGCGGCGTAGTCGTACGTGGTCGGGTCGAGGGCGGTGCCGAGGGCTGAGTCGTCGGTGGGGTGATGGGTGCCGCAGCGGCAGGTGCCACGGTCGGGCCGGTTGTGGACCGGGCCGAAGGACGGGGCGGTGAGCGTGGTGAAGACGCGTGGGTGGTCGCGGACCGTGGAGGGGACGTCGCGGCGGTCGTCTCCCGCCAGGCCTGCGCGGATGAGGTGGTAGGTGTCTCCGGCGTACGTCCAGGCGCAGGAGGGGCAGCGGGAAGCGCGGCGGTTGCCGCAGGCGAGGCGGAGGCGTCCGCCGGGTTCGTTCTGGGTGGAGTAGTGGTGGAGGGTCTCGCCGGTCGTCTTGTCCTTGGTGAGGGACCAGCCGGTGAGGTGGATCGGGTCGGAGCAGCCGCCGGTGCGGCGGATCTGGTCCTGCCAGCGGTCGAAGTCGGAGGCCGAGGCCACTCTCAGCAGGTCGCCGAGGGTGATCGGGTCGAGCTGCGTGTCAGACACGGGCGCCCTCCCGCGTGAGCGAGCGGTGGACCGTGGCGATGCCGTGGCAGTCCAGGCAGTGGGCGGTGATGGTGTGCAGGTGGCCGTGCCGATTGCGGCCGCCGAGGGTGATGGCGACGGAGGCGAAGCCGTCGCAGGACGGGCAGATGCGGGACGGCGGGCGGGTGCGTTCGGTCATGATGGGGCTTCCTTCCGGATCTTTGGTTCGGAGAGGGGCACGGCTCCCGGGCGGCGGAGACTTGGCGGTTGAGGCCGCCCGGGGCCGGTCAGCGGCGCTTGTGCTCGGCGGCGATGAGGGAGCGGACGACCAGGGCGCAGATGGCGAGCGAGGCGCCGGTGATGGCGACCGCGAGGAGCATGGAGACCAGGACGGCGCCGACGACCAGGACGACGGCGGTGCCGCTGCCGACGAGGGCGACGGCCGTGCCGGGCGTGAGCTGGACGGTGGGCCGGGCGGGAGCAGCGGGGGCGACGGGTGCCGGTGTCTGGGGCTGCTGGACGACGGCGGCCGGGATGGTGGTCAGCGGGGTGACGATGCCGGTCGGGGCGGGGTTGGTCGGGATCTTGGGGCGGAACATGGTGGATCTCCCTTCGCGGGCGGCTACTTGACGGTGGAGTCGATGGCGGGGGCGAGCAGGCTGTCTGCGAGGAGGTAGCCGCAGAGCAGGAGGACGATCACCAGCCACCAGGGCGGGTGGATGAGCTTGAGGCCGAGGTAGCCGACGACAATCAGGGCGAGCCAGAGCGGGACATCCATGGCGGGGTCTCCTCAGCGAATCAGCGGACCTTGCAGCGGTGGGTGCGGGCGGCGAGCTGTGCGGCCGACTGGCTGGCGTAGTCGGAGGACCAGCCGCAGCGGTCAGCGGTGCACACGGCGGCGTGCTTGGTCCGGCCGTGGCGGTCGCGGTGGGTGCCGATCTGGACGGGGCCGATCTGCATCACGGAGTGGAAGTGGTCGCGGGCGGGCATGTCGATCAGTCCTTCCGGGTGGGAGCGGGGAACTGCGCGCGGATGGCGCGTGCGGTGGCCGGGTCAGTGGTGCGCTGCGCGGCTTCCTCGGCGAGGAGGTGGGCCAGGTAGGGGCATCCGGCGGCGTGCATCTGCCGTGCGCCGTCGAGGTAGTCGGCGGTTGACAGATCGGCGGGGTTGCTGGTCATCCGGGGCTTCCTTCCGGTCTGGTCAGACGAGTTGGGCGGCGATGGCGTCGGCGAGCTGGGGCGGGACTCCGAGGCGGGCCCGGAGGGTGTCGGTGTCGATGCGGGAGCCGGTGCGGGCCTGGTGGTCGTCGGCGACCTTGCGGGCGTGGTCGACCAGGGCGGCCGGGACCGTGGGCGCAGGTTCTGCGGCGGGGAGTGCGGGGGATTCCACGGCCGCGGGGACTTGGGCGGCTTCCGGCTCAGTGACGGCCGGGGGCTCAGGTACAGATTCGGGGGCCGCGGGTGCCGACCGATCCGGCTCGGGAGTGGTCTCGGGTGCGTGGGCGGTGTGGGCCAGCAGCGTGCCGCCGAGGAACGCGAGGGCGGGCCAACCAGCAACGCCGAACCGGAGCCAGGCCGGAGGGTGCTCTAGGTCGAGGAACCCGGCGGTGGCGACGTTGGCGCCGAGGGAGGCCACCAGGGCGATCAGGAACCAGCACCAGGCGAGCCGGGACGGGCCCTCGCTGCGGAGCCGCCGCCAGGCCGCGACGAGAAGCAGGTCGACGCTGATCGGGTAGGCCCATGCCTTCCAGCCGTCTTGTCCGGCAGCGGCGGCAAGGTCGTGCAGGTGGGCGAAGGACAGGGCGCCAGCGATGAAGGCCTGAACGAGCACGGCATCCAGGCGGATCGCGGGCCGGGCCATTACGAGCCCTCGCCGGAGCAGTCCGGGTATTCCGGCCCGTCGGTCGGGTCGTAGTCAGTCGGCAGCGGCGGGAGAACACGACGGGGCAGCGAGGCGGCGACAGCAGCACCCGTGACGGCCACGAACTCCTCGTCGGCGTCGGGCAGGTCGGCGTACAGGGCCAGGGCGCCGAGCAGCTGCACTGTGCGGTTGAAGTCCTCGTAGGCGTCCACTGGTTCACCTCCGGATTTGGGCATGGGCGGGGTAGGGACGTGGCGCGGATGCGGTCGCGCCGACCGGAGTGCGGGAGGAGTCAGGCCGTGGCGGTGGCGGCCTTGGAGAGCGGCACGTGGGCCGAGGGCAGCGGGCCGACGACGGGCCGGAAGGCTGCCAGCTCGGGCAGGTCCGGGGTGCGGTCGGCGTGCCGGTTGCAGATGTTCACGGCTTCGCGCAGCGAGGTGTGCGGGGCGCGGATACGGGCCCAGCCGCCGGATGAGTCGCCGGTGACGGCGATGCCGGGTGTCTCGGGGGGGATCTGGATGGCGGCGAGTACGGCGTCCGGGGCGATGTCGCCGAAGGCCATGTTGGCGCTGGATTCGTCGTTGACGCGGTGGGCGGTACGGCCGGTGAGCTGGGCACGGAGCATCGTGATGCCCTTGCCGAGCTCGGAGCCGAAGCGCTGGCCGCAGATCTCCAGATAGATCCCGGCGGCGCGGCCGAGCTGGGCGAGGCGGACCAGGTCCGTGATGATCCGGTCGCGCCGCTTCTCCTCGTCCTTGCTGGCGTAGAGGGCGAGTTCGGCGACCTCGTCGACCAGGACGACGACGGGTACGGGCCGCAGGTCCTCGCGGAGATCCCAGATGTCGGCGGCGATCTCCGCATCGGGTACGCCGACGCTGATGCGCTGCTCGGCGCGTATGAGCTCGTAGACGGTCTCCATGTGGGAGACGAGTGCGTCGAGGAGTTCGAGGGCGGTGTCCGGGTTGTCGGCGAGGGCGGAGAAGCGCCGGGCGAGCGGGAAGAGTTCGACGCCTTGTTTGCAGTCGATGCCGACGAGGGCGACGTCCTGCGCGGCGAGCCCGGCGACGAGGTTGCGCTGATAGACGGACTTGCCCGACTCGGTGGCGCCGAGCGTGAGCCCGTGCGGCACGGCCCGGTAGTCGCGGTAGTGCACGGCGCCGTCCTCGCGCAGGGCGACGGGAATGCGCATCGGGCGACTGTCGGTCGCGGCGGGCATCTGCACCCGCTGGAGCACGTCGTACCCAGTCATCCGCAACTCGACGACGCTGGAGCGCAGTTCGCGGGAGGTGACGCCGTACATCCCGAAGGAGTGGCGAAGCCGATCGGTGGCGGCCGAGACGTCGAACGCGTCCTGACCGGGACGGAGCTTGAGGCGTAGGACGAGACCGGTGCGGGTGGGCCGCAGCCGCAGAATGCGCGGTGCTCGCGCCTCAGGCACTGGCCGCTTGGCCATTCGGGCGAGGGAGAGGCGCCAACGCGAGGGCGGGACGGTGAGACCGCAGGCCTCCATGACTGAGGAGTAGCGGACCAGGACCCGTAACGCGGCGAACGTGACGCCGAAGCTCACCCAGTACCAGGCGGGGCGCCGCCACCGCAGGATCACTGCGGAGGCGACGACCAGCAGAAGCAGCGCGACCGTGAACCCTGTCATGATCAGGCCGCCTTGGGCTTCGAGGCACCACCGGCGAGCGAGGTGACGGCGACGGCACGGAAGGCGATGCCGTGCCGCTTCTGCCCATTGAACTCGTTCTCCCAGGGACGGGCGATCAGGCCGGTGAGGGCGACCGGGGTGCCCATGGCCAGCTCATCGGAGATGCCGGGCTGAGGAACGGTGACGGACAAGATCTCGACCGCGTCGTTGGCCGCGAACATCACGTCCACGGTCATCAACTGGGCACCGGTCTCGACGTCTTGAGCAAGCTCACCGGTCCGACGGTCCTTGACCTTGGGCTGCGGGGCCTTGGCGACCATCACGGTGGCGGTGGAGGTGTCGACGGGGATCTGACGCACTACGGATCACTCCTCTAGAGATGCTGGACTCCGTCACTCATGTATAGGAGTTACATGAAGAAGAGTGCATCACTCCTATATATGAGTCAACCCGCCGCGACGAAGAAGTCACGGCGGGCTGCAAGGAGTTGAGGAAGCGTCAGTCGGAGGCAGGGATCCTATACTCGAAAACGAACTGGTCAGCGGCCATGAGGGTGTCGCAGACCTCGACCACACGGCCTTCGGCCGTCCGGGCCTCACGGATCAGATGAACCACCGGAGCTCCGGGACTGAGCGCGAGCTCGGTCGCCTCCGCCTTGGAGGCCGGACGCGCTTGCAGCGTCTCGACGAACTCCGCGAACTCATGCCCATGGTCTTCGAGTCGGGCGTAGATGCCACCGCCGCCGGGGTTCTCGGCGAACAACTCGGGGATGTCCTTCACGACGTCCCACGGCAGATACGAGGACGCGGTCTCGACGGGAGTGCCGTTACGGAAGTAGAGACGCCGCCGGGCAAGGACCTGAGCGCCAGCCTCGACACTCAACCGCTCAGCGGCATCCGCGGGGGCCTCCATGGGCCCGATGTACAGAACGCTGACCTTGGCGGTGGCACCGGACTGCGCGGACTCGGCCAGGTACGCGGCCTTGCCACCCTCCTGCCGAAGCGAACGCCGGAAGCGATCCGAGGACCGATGCCGTACCGGCGGCCGATCCTTCACCATCGAGCCCTTGCCGTGCCGAGTCTCGACGAGCCCACTGGCCCGCACCTCGACCATGGCCTTGCGAATCGTCCCGCCGGCCACGCCGTAGCGCTCCACGAGCTCCGACTCACTCGGCACCATGTCACCAGGCTTCAGAACTCCCGCCCGGATCTGCTGAACGATGTCGTCAGCGATCTGCACGTACCGAGGTCCGGCCCTCCCCTCTCCTACCGCAGTTCCCATAGTCCTTCTCTTCCTCCTATGCTCCTGTACATGAGTAACAGCGCCCAGGAAGGCCAGTCAACGCCACTGCACTCCGTGTCCGTAGCCGGAGTAGTGGTACGCGAGGACGGCCGACTCCTGGCAATCCGCCGCGCGGACAACGGCACTTGGGAACTCCCTGGCGGTGTGCTCGAACTCGACGAGACCCCCGAAGAGGGCGTACGGCGCGAAGTCCTGGAAGAGACGGGCATCCACATCGAGGTGGACGAGCTCACCGGGGTCTACAAGAACACGACCCGAGGCATCGTGGCGCTGGTCTTCCGCTGCAAGCCGGTCGGCGGCACCGAGCGCACGTCCAGCGAATCAACAGCGGTCGACTGGCTCACGCCCGAAGAGGTCGCCGGGTGGATGTCCGAGGTCTACGCGATCCGGCTCCTGGACGCCCTGGACGGGGCAGGCCCTCACGTACGAAGCCACGACGGCAAGCACCTGACGCCGACGCGATAGAACTTTCCCTACTTCATCAAGCACCCGGCTGCGCTCCGCTCCGCCGGGCGGGCTTCCCGGCTTCGCCGGGGCTGTCGCTCCTGCCTTCGGCCCGCTCCGCCCCGCTACGCCGACGCCCGCCCACACATGGATAGGGCCGAGGCCATAAGGCGAGCGCCCGACGAACCGGCCTAGGGCAAGGCAATGCCTCCGGCGGGGGCGCTCTGACTCTGGGATGGAGGGGGCGCCGTACGCGACCGGGGGCACATCGTGGCGAGCGTTGTGGGCTCCCATCCCGTCCACCATCGACCCAGGCAGAGCCGAGCAGACGCGGTTCATGGCGTCCAGGTCGTTCGTACAGTGGGGCGCTCCACCTGGACGGGATGGGAGCTGGGGGTAGTGGTGGTGAGCGGGGGTGCAACTCAGCGATGCCCTGGCCCCTTGCGCTCTGGAACTGGGTGAATGCAAGATTTTCATCCTCGTGTGCCCTGCATGCCCAACTTGGTGACAAACCGGCACCGTTCCGATTGTGCGGGATGACCGCGTCCCGCTGAACAGTTCCACGAAAAAGCCCCGGCGACCCTTGATAGGCAGGCCGGGGCTTTTCGTGACGCTCCGCTCGAGTATGGCCAGCGGGCCAACCAGGCACTGCGGTCATGCTCTGCCTGCCCACATGGCGGAGCTATCCGCAATCTCTTCTAACCCAATGCGGTGATGTCAGGCCCAGTCAGAGCAGTATGTTCCACCCGCTCTCGTAACCATTACACCAATTTTGGTGAACCCTTGATTTTCAGTCGCGGATGTTTTCCAGGTCTTGAAGGTTCCCTTGCCGCCGGAGTTGGTGTGATAGGGCCAGTATTTGACGCCTTCCCCGCCGTTCCCGGGCTGTGTGATCAGCCGGATCTTTGCGCTCTTGCCGTCGGCAAGCGAGTCGTACACCGTCATAGATACGTTGATTTTCTTGACCCCGCTATGAAAATTCTCCACCCGCAGACTTCCGTTGGCGCCAGTAGCTGAACAACTCGGCTGTACCGTTGCCGCATTTGCCGTAGCAGGCAAAATCGCTGTCAAAACCAGGGCAGCCGCACTGGCTCCCAGTGCCTTGCCGATGAAACGCATGGTTCCCCCCATCATCATGATCAGTTCAACACGATTATGAGGTCACCGCGTATTGGCCGTCAAGCGAAAAGGACATGAGGGGGCGAGTCTCTGGGGGTAACAGAATGGCGGCCATATGCTGACCCTCAAGAAGGGTACATTTCAGTCTAAACGACCCAACCCTCGCATGGTTGGCCAGGCGGCGCTGGGCTGCACCGAAGATGGGCGGACCAAGGCCGTAACACCAAAACGACGGTCACAGAACAGATGGGGCACACGCTTTTGGGACGAAGTGGTCGTTCAGAAGAGCGGCGTCAGGGTTGCTGGCGAATGGCCGTACAGCAGCGAAGTGCAGCAACCACAGCGACCGAGCACGTCCGTCTGCCGCCCTTTAGAACCTCACCGATACCGCTATGAACGTCGCTGGCCCATTCACATAGAGCTACGGATCAGAAGGCGAAGGGGCTTGAGGAGTCAGGCCGAGCCACTGGCTCGCTAGTCAAGGGTGGCTCGTGATCACCGCGCAGCAGCTGATCGGAGCGCCAACCAGCGAAGGCGCCGTCTCGGGAGCGGACGCCTCGAAGATCACCAAGGAACAAGACCGCCGACTCTGGTTTATGTGCGGGTGGATCGGCCAGGTAAGCGTTGATGTGGCGCCAGGTTCGAAGCTCCGGTGAGAGGCTCTCGTACCATGCCAATCCGCGGATGTTGCAGTCCCGGCAGAGGAGGCCTCGTACACATCGCCCGCACGACGACTGACTCGGACAGCAGTTGTGATCATGATCGATGTGCCACCAGGACCGACCCTCCGTCGATAGATCACCACCCAGCCTGAGGCACAACGGGCAGGTGTCCTCCTGGGCTCTGAGAATCGCGTTGACGCGTTCAACCGTGATCTTGTGTCGGCGCGCCTGCCGGACTGCGTTGAGGCACTGTGGACATCTCCTCCCCCTGGGGTCTGCATCGACTCGCCATAAACTGTCGGTGCACATCACGCACGGGGCACCCAAGGTTTCCACCCATGCGTAGAACTCTTCGTCGGTCTCCCAATCCATGGCAGCAAGCTAGACGCCCTCACTGACATTCAGCGGACCGTGGCACTCGCTCGCCCGTTCCGAACGCTGGTGCTCCGTCTCATTCAGTTCCCTGCACGGTCGTTCAGGCGAGACCCCAAGCCAACCCCGCGGCGGTAGCCCGCCGATCGAGAACGCCGCCTACATGCCCTCGCGAGCACCCAACCGGCTGGACAGCGGGTTGGGTGCAGACAACGACACAAGCAGGTAGTGGTCATGTCCCAGCGAGTGGTGTAGCGCGCACCGCCAAGAGGTGACCTCGGCTGGTCGCTACGCGAAGCGCCACCCTCAAGGCTCCCGTCAGGTCCGTCGCCAGGAGGTGCAATGCCTCCAGCTCCGCATCCTCGTCACCCAGTACTTCCATGGCCTGCTCCAGCAGCTCGGCTGCCATGCCGAGCTGTACCGCCTCGATGTTGTCCGCCAAGCGGGACATGTGGCCTTCGCTGTCGTCGGTGCTGAGATAGCAAGGCTTGCCCCCCGGCCCCGACCACGGGAGGAGCCGCAGCTCGTTTCGGGTTGTCATCTTTCCATCCATCCCTCATCGGTCACATGGTGGGTGGTGAAGACCGCGTCGGCGCGGTCCCCTGGGAGCACCAGGAGCGCGGCCTCGACCACGCGACCGGTGATGTCGGCTGTCACACGTGTGATCGCGAGAACCGCCAGGGCGGAGCTGATTCGAAGGGTTGAGGCTTCGTCTGGTGTCGGGAGGCGAGCGCTGACTGTCTCTCGGACCTCGGATGTCGGGCGCAGTGCTGCGAACCTCTCTGCTGCCCCCTCGTGCTGGCGCGGCTCGTTGCTCACGGCGGCCGGCGCCAGGTCGCGAGGGACGTAGATGCGAGCCAGGCTGTGCGGCGACTCCGCCTCGTAGCTGAGGCAGAGGAACTCCGTCAGAGGGCTACCGGTCGACACCCCCAATAGAGCTGTCAGATGGCCGCGCGCCCGGGTCTTGGTGGTGCGGACCGTGATGCGCAGAGCTGTGTCCGGAGCGGCCTGCGGGTCTCGTGCCCCCCAGCCGCCGACGTAGGTGATTCTGCGGAGGGAACGACGAACGAAGTTCCCCTTGCCGTGGATCTTCTCGACCAGGCCCTCCCCTTGGAGCACTGCCAGGGCACTCCGCAACGTCGCTGTGCTGACCTCGTATTGGGCGGCTAGTTGGGCCTCAGAGGAGAGGCGTTCGCCTGGCTTGAGCCGACCAGTCGTGATCTGGTTGCGGAGGTCATTGGCGATGCCGTGACGGCGAGAAGACATTGACAGGATCACCGCCTTCTCGTCATCCGAAGCGCGACGAGGCGGCTTCGCGGGTGCATGGTCAGCAGCTCGCCCGACTCGAATACGAGTTGCTTGCAGCCCTGGGGCAACTGAAATAAGTCGGTCACCCGGCAGGGCTGGCCACCAACTTGGATGACGTCGCCGCGCTGCACACTGGCAGCGGTGATCTCGACAGTGGAGGCCAGCGCGCCGCTGGGAGCCCATCCCCTCACCGCAGTACCTCCACGGGCGCGGGCTGGTTGGCCATCGCGTGGCAGGGACAATCGCATGCCTCGTAGACCACGGGAACGCCAACCGGAGCTGTCGCGGGGAAGGACTCCGCGCATGCGTGGTGCGTACCGATCCGGCATGCGCTCGACCGGTAGGGGACAGCGTGCACACGCGTGATGCCGGGGTGCTGGCTAGGCGACATCAGCAGGCACCCGCCGGGGCGCACCTGAGAGCAGCGGGGGTGCGGCGCGGCATAGCGGTCGAGTCCTGCCGTGCGCCCTCCCCGCAGACAAGTAAGAGGGAACATTCGATACGGATAAACACGCTGCTCAGCTCCTATCGCTGATGACCTGGTCCGTCGACATCGCCCACCTCGGGACCCTCTTGCGTACGACCGCCCAGAGAGTGCGGTCGTTCAAGCTGGTGGCGAGAAGTCCGAATCGGTCGGCCTCGGCCACCACTTCCAGGGCCTCCCGCCATGTCTCGGCGGAGAGCGATTCCGGCACCTCCGCTTCGATCGACGTGTCTCGGTCGTGCTCCTCCACGCGTGTGGGGAGCCCGAGGGCCGATAACCGAGCTGCGATGGCCTCCGCGCTCACTTCTGAAGCAGGCACAGGCAGCCTTCCGTTACTGACGATCACTTTGAGTGATGCTAGTTAACTAGATTAGAGCTAGTGGACTAGATTTTCCATATGTCTGAGCAGCCGCCCTATCTCCGCATCGCTGACGAACTCCGGCGGCGGATCGCTGAGCACGAGTGGACGCCTGGAGACCGGCTGCCCTCTCGCGCCCAGATCGGCCAGGAGTTCGGTGTGGGCGAGAACGTGGTGCGCCGAGCACAGGAGTTGCTGATCTCCCAGGGTGTGTTGGAGGGCCGCGCAGGGTCAGGGACGTACGTCGCCGAGCCCCGAAAGCGGGTCAGGATGGTTCGTTCGTCAGCGCGCGAGCAGCCCGATGGGTCCCCGTTCCGCGCGGACATGAAGGCCGTTGGAAGGCACGGCGGCTGGGAGAGTAGGACCGATGCCAAAGTCCCTGCGCCAACGGAGATCGCGGCGCGGCTCGGCATCGCCGAAGGTGACCTGTGCGTCCGCACCGTGTACGAGTTCCTTGCCGACGGGCGACCCGTGCAGTTGTCGACTAGCTGGGAACCGTACGACCTCACCGCTGGCACCGTCGTAGTTCTCCCCGAGGGCGGGCCTCACGCCGGTGCTGGCGTAGTGAACCGCATGGCTGAGATCGGCATCACGGTCAGCCATGCCGTGGAACAGCCGGAGCCACTGCAGGCGACCGCCAAGGAGGCCTCACTCCTGGGGATCCAGAAGGCCGCTCTCGTCACGCACATCCGGCGGACGTACTACAGCGACCAAGGGCGACCGGTGGAGACGGCGGACATCGTCGTTCCTGCCGCTTTGTGCGAGATCGTCTACGAGGTTCCGGTCAGCCGCTGACAGGCAGCGCCAGTCAATGTGGGAGGGGTGGGTATGACGGGTGACCTCCAGTTCAGCTGGGAACTGAGCGGCTCTGGATGGGCTACGTGTCGCATCGCTGACACTGCTGAGGAGCAGAAGAACTTCGTCAGCTACTGCACGGACGCTCTGGCCGACCTGCTGTTTCGGGTGGCAGGCCTGTACGGCACTTCGCCCGTCCAGCGGGTTTCCTTTGACCTCGAACCGGCCGAGGTGCGGTGGCGGCTCCGGCGTCGAGGGGCGGACGTGGACATCGCCATCTACCGCTTCCCGGACATGGCCACGAGCTGGGACGCACCCGACGAGGACGGGACACTCTCCTGGAACTCCACATAACCCCGCCGCGTGTTCGGCCATGCAGTCATGGAAGCCGCCCAGGCAGTGCTTAATCTCCATGGCGAAGCCGGTTATCGAGAGAAATGGGTGCAGCACCCGTTCCCTGTCGCCGCGCTGCAAGACCTTCGGCGGCTCCACCAGCGAGACGATGCGTGCGAGCAGTGCCAGCGAAGTCCCGACTCCTGACATCACCAGCTGACATCAACGAGGGCAAACGCGGGCAGCGTTGAGCGGTCACCGGCGGCATGGCAATTCGTTGACGGGAGCCACGACAGACCGGCGCGAGCGAACTCCTAAAGCGGGTGTCGCAGGTTCGAATCCTGCCGGGGGCACAACGCGCTACTGCTCTGACCTGGGGCTTCTCCTCCAGAGAGGCGCTCTGGTCGGCCTCGGACTCCCCGTCCGGGGTCGTTTGCGTGAGCGGACGGGGAGTTGATCTCCCGAATATCTCCCAACGGTCAGCATCATCCGGCATGGGCTCTTCCGCCTTGCCGGGGTCGGGCGCCGCTGCGGAAGCGGTGTTCTCGCGCTCTCGCTGACAGTCAGGCGGACTGGTGCAAGCGAGGGCGCGTCGAGGCTCGATCGGGCGGGCATCGGTCACTGACGGCTGATCGCGCGGGATACTCCGGCCGTGACCGTGGTGGCCAGGACCCAGCCGGCCGCGGTCAGCCCGTAGACCAGCCATTGCGCGCTGCCGCGTGGCGCGAAGGCGCCTTCCTGCCCGAACGTGATGATCGGCACCAGCAGATCGAGTGTGTAGAAGACGGGGTTGAATTCCGGTGCTTTGGCGGCTTCGAGCGGAACGGGGGGATGCAGGCCGAAGAACAGTGCGCCGCAGACGAGCAGAGCCATCAGCCATAGACCCGCGCGGAGAGGCCGGTAGCCGTAGCCGACGGCAGCGTGCTGTACGGGCCGCGGACAGTACGCTGAATCCAGCGGGATCGGGCCCGCAGCACAGTGTCCGGGAGGTGCTTCATGAGGGCCGAGATGGTGGCCCCGGCGTGGATGCATGAGCAGATCACGGCGGAGGAGTACGAGTCCTGGTCCGAGGAGCAGTGTGCCGGCATCGAGATCGTGGACGGGATGGTCGTCGTGAGTCCGAGTGCGTCCAAGCGGCACAACCGGCTGGCCCGCATTCTGGCGAACGCCCTGGATGCCGCCGCGGGCCCGGCGTGGAACGCCGACACCGACTTCGACGTCCGGCTTCAGGACGTTCCGCTCACCAATCGCCGCCCGGACGTCGTCGTGTACCGCGCAGACACGATCGACATCACCCCGACCCGCCCTGAGCACGTGCTGCTGGTCGCGGAGGTGGTGTCGCCGGGCTCGGAGACCACCGACCGGATCGTGAAGGTCGACCAGTACGCCAAGGCAGGCATCGGCTTCTACTGGCGGATCGAGCAGGCCGCGACAGGCGTTCCTCTCGTGTACACCTACGTTCTCGACCCCGCGACGAAGATCTACCGGGACGGAGACGTCTTCACCGGCGTCATCAAGGCAGAGGCCCCCTTCCCGGTGGAGATCGACCTCGGCCAGATCTGACCCGCGCGCTGCTCAGCAGCCGGCAGCGCGTGAGCGATGCGTGAGCGGACGGGTCCGATACAGGGCGGCATGAGCCGGATCACGTGGCTCGCCGCGCGTTTCTGACCAGGGGAAACAGCATCGCGCGGCAGCGCCAGGCACCACCCGGCAAGGAAGCGATCCCACTCCTAAAGCGGGTGTCGCAGGTTCGAATCCTGCCGGGGGCACGGACAGCATCCGTACGGTCTGTACGGGATGCACTGCTCGGGCAAGGGCCCGCGACCGGGTTGGTCGCGGGCCCTTGTGCGTGCCTGGGTGCTGCGGCGCTGGTGATCGTCTCTGCCGTGTGGCTGATCTCCGGGAGCCAGTCGGCGGGCAGCTTGATGCTGAGGGTGATGTCGTCGCTGTTGGCGTGCAGGCGGATGGTGAGCTGAGTGATCTCGTAAAGCTGTCGCTGGAGGCGCTCGGGGGCGCGGGCAAGGTTGAGCGCCCGATATGGCAGCGCGTCGAGGAGGTCGGCGGTCTGCGCTGTCGGCCGCTCGGGCTCAGCGGCGTCGGCCGCGTCCAAGGCGGCCACAGCGGAGCGGTCGATCCTGCAGGTCATAGACGACGTGGTGAACCACCAAGACAGCAGCGGGCAGTTCGAGCCCAAGCTCGTCACCCTCCTCCTCGGTGGCCAGCCGAGCGCAGACACGATCTTCGCCATAGCTGCCACGCCGACCGGTGGCTTCCTCGACGTACATGACGGTTCCTTCACGCATCCGCTCGGGCTCGACGAGCTTGGGTGCCCTACGCCCCAGCTCGGCCGGGAACCAGGAGGTGGACACCTCGACGGGACTTGGTGAGCCGGCGCTGATCCTGACGTACTCCTGGGACCGCCTGATCGTCGACCCGGTCCCGGGCCCGCGCTCCCCCGCCGACTTCATCGGCCTACGCCAACTCACCCCGCACGTCTGGGCAGTCCCCGGCAACGCGACCTTGAAGCCACCGCACGCGTCAACACTCCCCCGCCTCGCAGCCGAACTCCCCCACGCTTTCGCCCTGATCGACCCGCACGCCGGGGCAGCGGGCATCACCCGCCAACTCAACGAATTGATCGCCCACTTCACCCCAGAGTCGATCGACCTCCTGGATGTCGGCGGCGACATCCTCGCCCACGGCGACGAACCCACCCTGCGCAGCCCTCTGGCCGACGCTCTCACCTTGGCCGCCTGCGCCCGCGCCGCCAAGGCAGCCGTGCGCCTCCTCGTAGCAGGGCCCGGCCTGGACGGAGAAGTCCCCGCCGACGTCTTGGGCCCCCGCCTCGGCCCGCTCCTCACGACGCTCACCCCCGCGCACGCCCGCGCACGCCGAGATCATCAGCTCCGTACTCCGCTGGCACCCTTCCGAAGCTGCAGCTCTCCTGGCCGCCACCGCCCAAGGCGCCCGCGGCCTATGCGAGGTACGCGACGCCGGGCTCCTCGTCCCCCCTAACCGACGAAGGCCCCACGGTTCACCAGGTCGACCTCCCGACGGCTCTCGCCGAAAACCGTCTCGCCCAGGCCTTGCTCGACACAACCGGCCTCGACGAGGCGGAGCAACGGTGCCGCGACATCTGCGGCACCTCCGAGATCGACTACGAACGCACCAAGGCCACACGCCTGATGAGCATCCAGACAACCGCCACCGATCCCGCCAGTCTGCGCACCCGCCTCCGCGAGTTCCAGGAAGCCGCCCTCGGTCGGGGCGCTACCCATGCGACGTTCCGCCGAGTCGCTGAAGAGCTAGTGCTCCGAGGAGAGACTCGCCACGAGATCGCCAAACTCATCACCTCGCCGTCCTCCGGCGTATGGAAACTCTCGACGTAGTCGAGTTGCAAGACCCATTGGTAGTGCCGACGCAGCATCCGGCCTGCACCAGTCCTCCACGCAAGGGCTACCGCTCTAGTACTCCAGCCGTAGATCGCTGGTGCGCCGTCCGACCGACCGCGCCTACGGGTGCGTGTCCGTGATCGCGATGACCTCGTCGAGGCGGTCCAGGGCGGCCTGCAGGTCGTCGACCTTGGCCTGGATGCGGTCGCGCTCGGCGCGCAGGATGGCTCGTTGCTCGGCGTCGGTGTGCCCGGAGTCCCAGCACGGAAGGAGTTCCGCGATCGTTCGGCTGGTCAGGCCGGCGGTGAACATCTGCTGGAAGAAGCGCACCAGGGGGACGGCGTCCTGCCGGTAGAGGCGCTGGCCGGATGGGCTGCGCTCCGCGATGAGCAGTCCCTGCTGCTCGTAGTAGCGCACGGCGCGTACCGAGACGCCGGCGCCCCGCGCCACCTCGCCGATGCGGATCAGCCGCTCGGCCGCGGCCTGCGTGACGGTCATGGTGATTCCTCTCGCCCGGTCCTGTCGACCAGCACTTGCCCCTGACGTCAACGTCAGGTTTTAGCGTACCGGGCATGGACATCAACAACTCAGTTGCCCTTGTCACCGGAGCCAACCGCGGCCTGGGCCGCGCCTTCGCCCAGCGCCTGCTCGAACGGGGCGCCCGCAAGGTCTACGCGACGGCCCGCCGGCCCGAGACCGTGGACCTGCCCGGGGTCGAGGTGCTGCCCCTCGACATCGCCGATCCCGCATCCGTGAGGGCCGCCGCCGAGGCCGCCCCGGACGCCTCGCTGCTCATCAACAACGCGGGAATCAGTACGGGGACCGACCTGGTGACCGGTTCGCTGGACGCGGTGCGGCACGAGCTGGAGACCAACATGTTCGGCCACCTGGGAATGATCCGGGAGTTCGCGCCGGCGCTCGCCAGGAACGGCGGGGGCGCGATCGTCAACGTCCTCTCCGCCATGTCGTGGTTCGGGGTCAAGGGGGCCAATGCCTACCACCTGACCAAGGCCGCCGCCTGGGCCATGACCAACGGCGTCCGCCTGGAGCTCGCCGAGCAGGGCACGCTCGTCACGGCGGTGCACCTCGGTCTGGCCGACACCGACATGGCGGCGGGCTGGCCCGTGGACAAGATCGCTCCGTCGGACCTGGCCGACGCGGCGCTCGACGGTGTCGAGGCGGGCTCCGCCGAGGTCCTCGCCGACCAGTGGAGTCGGGACGTCAAGTCCCGGCTGCCGCTGACGCCGGAAGAGTTCAACGCCGCGATGGACCGCGCCCTGGCGGCGCTAACGGCGACCTGAAGGGCCCTCGGGCCACGCCAGCTGCGGTCGGTTGCTTCTGAGGTCGGTCAATTGATACTCCATCCGCAGTTGTGGATCTTCATGTTGTGGCCTCGCGTCGGCGGTAGTGGCAGTCGCGGGCGCGTGCCTGGTGTCGGCGACGCCATAGGGACCAGCGCAGGCGATGGTCGCGTTGGCCGTTCGGGGATGCGTCGGGCAGGGCGAACAGTCGCTGTATTTCGTTGCAGGTGAGGGCGATGAGTCCGGTGGGGGCCGGGTGTTCGTAGTGCTCGCCGGCGCGGATGACGGCCAGGAAGGCGTGGGCGAGCATCGCGAGGGTCACCCAGCGCAGCCAGGGAGTGTGGCGGCGGACCTGGTGCTCGTCCAGGCCGGCGAGGCCCTTGCCGGCCTGGAAGGTCTCCTCGATCTTCCAGCGGGTTCCGGCGGCACGGACCAGGGCGGGCAGCGGGACTGGCCGCGGGCTGAAGCAGCGGTGGTAGGCCACCTCGCCGGTGGCGCGGTTGCGGCGGATCAGCAGCTGGCAGGTGCCCGCCGAGTGGGTGGAGATCAGGTCGACGGCGGCCCAGTCGTAACGGCGCTGGCCTTTTGCGCCGACGCCTGCGGACAGTTGCTGCCAGCCGCGTCGGGGCCAGGCGCCGACGCCGGGCAGAAATGACCAGCGGGCGCGGATCGCAGTACCGGCGCCGTCGCGGATGTAGGAGCATGAGCGGACCATCGTCGAGAGATGGGCTGAGGGAAGCAGCTGCTGCCGCGATGCGGCTAAGCCCGTCATGGGCGCTCCGCTAGGCCGCGTCGTACAGCAGCGAAGTGCAGCAGCGAAGTGCAGCAGCGAAGTGCAGCAGCAACTGCGACCACGGCCGACCGTCACTGGATCCTTCAGGGATCCAGTCGATATTCCGCAATTGACTGTGTGAACTGATCGCGGGCAAGAGGGTTGACAGCCTGTACCTCCTCACGCTTTTTCCCTCTGATGGATCCGTACACCGTGGAAATATATGGCGGCTCTGGGGCTTCCGCCTCCATAGAGTCAAAGTGGAATTTCGTGAGAGCGAAGGGCTCATCGCCCAGGATTTCTCTTGCCCAGCTGGAAGGGGGGTATTCCGTCCGCGCGCATACGTTCATCCCTCCTCGCTTCCCCTTGCATTTCACCCGCTTCGATTCTCCGGCTGGGGTGGAAACAGAAACGTACGCTGCCAGCCGGACGAAGTTCTGCTGATTGTTCGGGGCATCAAAGACGAACGAATGAGTCTTTGTTTCCCCTGGTGCGATAGAGTCGCCAGACGCAAGTAGATCGTCAAAGGCGAGCAGTGACATAAACTTTCCGAAGTGATGCCTGTTTGACTCAGAAGAATCAAGCACCCCATGAGCTTTACCCCCTACCGCACTCGCCAGCTCGCCCCGATGGCCTGAAGCGGTATACATGGCACCGAGCACCGAGGCTGCCGCTGCACCGTTATTCTTGAGAGTCACTACACCGAGCAGCCGTGTGACCCCACGGGATTCGTTGACCTTCTCGACCTTGGCTGTGACGTCGACTCTCGGACGTTCATGCGCTGGTTTATAGAACGTCAGATAGGCAAACTGAAAAAAACCCACCAGGGGCAATAGGGCACCTGCTGCAACCCAACCAAAGTTGACGTGTCCGCTGACCAGTGCATCCACAAGAATAAAGGTGGCAAACAAGAAGAGGCATAGTGTGATGGCAAGCCAAGTCCAATCCCCCCGAGTATGAACCGGACTTCTAAGCTCAATCCAAATGGGAATGAAAAACATTGGCAGGGAGGCGGCTTGAGCCAGCAAGACAAGCGGGTACTGCCAAGGACTCTTAACCTTGGGCGCAGGGAAGCGTTTATCCCTGTTGTTATACATCTGGAGAAATGCCCCGCCAATGAGAGCCGCAACCGTGAGCCTTAGTAGTGCCGATAGGACTTGGTCTCTCCCGTACCCCTCGATGTCCTTTGCGGCACTCCAGAGAAGCAGACCAGCTTCGAATGCAAGGAGGGAGGCGAAAAGCCAGAAGCGAAACTTGCGGAAATTTGGGTGCGCTTTCTTGGTCGACACTCTCCCATTCTGATAAATTTCGAGAACTGTAATATAAGACACGCTGCGGTTACACCTAAATTCGCCCATATGGCGGAGGCTGCGTACAAGTAAATTTCTGCTGACGCCGATATCCGCCCTCCTGCCGGACGGCGAATATGCCGGGGGCACCACGCATTGCCGCTCTGACCTGGGGTTTATCCCCCAGGGAGGGCTCCTGCTCGGCCTCGGACTCCTCGTCCGGGGCCGTTTGCGTGAGCGGACGGGTCGCCAACCCCCGGTCCTTCTCCGGATTCCACGACACCATCCAGGACCCTTCCCTCTCCGGACTCTCCGGACTCTCCGGACTCTCCGGACTCTCCGGACTCTTCGGCCACGTCGGCCTCGCGCTCCATATCCGGGGCGGTTTCCTCCGGGGTGGTGCGACGACGCCGAATTCGACGTTCAAGACTGAGGTCGCCCCGGCCCTGGCAGTCTTCAACGAGCAGGTCCACTTGATCCGGGGCACGGACGGCCAGTGGAAGCCCGCGGCCGGTACGGACGGCACCGCGCTGGCCACCCCCGCGATCGACGGCATGCAGGCGTTCGACAGCGCCGCGGAGTTCGGTTCGGGCCTGGCGGCGAACCTGTCCCTGGCCGTACACGAAGGCAAGCTCCACCTCATCCACCGCCTCACCCCACAGCAGGACGTCCTGGCGCACGCAGTGTTCGACGGCACCGCGTGGACCGATGCCGGCACCCTGCCCGACAGTCGTCGCTCCACCCGCACCGCCGCCCTGGCCTCCTACGACGGCCGCCTGCACGCGGTGCACCCCGACGCCGACCCCGGCAGCAGCAAACTGCGCCACACCACCTGGACCGCCGCCGCCGGCTGGACGGACGGCACCGACCTGAACGGCCACGACTCCGACAACACCCCCGCCCTGCTGACCTTCACCGAAGGCCCCACCGACACCCAGCGCACCGGCCTGCTCCTGGTCCACCGGGGCATCGACCGGTGGGTGCCGCCCCCGCCGCCCCCCATCCCGCGCACCAAGGAGAACGTGACGTCCCACGCGGAGACCGTGTACGGCCCATGGAGGCGCGACGAGGGCGCCCACGGCTGGTCGTGGCTGCGGCACCGGACCTCCATCACCCTGGGCGCACTGAAGAACGGCACGGAAGTGCTGATCCTGTCCTGGGAGGCCAAAGCCGAGTGCCACTGGCGCTTTGGGCACTACGACGACCACCACGGCTACCCGAAAGCGGCCCACGTCGGCGGGGGCACGCTGTGGCTGAAGGACAGCAGCGGCAGCGTCAACGTCCAGGCCGGGCACGAGATCACGTTCGGCGGACACCTGGTGGACGGCTCCGGCCGGGTCCGAGTCGATGCCGTCATCGATCGCCCCGAGCCCGGCACCTACACCCTGTCCAACCGGTACGGCATCGAGAAGACCGGCGGCTACTGGTGGACCACCGGCTCCCACGCCGGACACGACAACGACGACCCCCACCGCTGGTGCCGCCTGACCGTCAGCACCAAATCCACCACCACCATCACCCTCGCCTGACCGCACCACCCGCGAACCGCCACCCGCGCTCCGGGTTCTTCCGAGCCCGGAGCGCGCAACGAACTCCCCCACCCCCACCAACAGCCCCGACATCGCAAGATCGAAGCGCCCGGGGGAAGGGAGTTGGCGCTGTCCGCCCACATCGCCGGTACGGGGGCCCGTTGTCGTTGCCGGGTACTTCCTGGGACCCACGGCTGCCCGCACGAAAATCATTGGCTGGGACTCCGTGGGTGTGGCTACTCTGGATGGCGTGCCGCTGATCACATACCGGGCTGTCCTGCCTGGTCTTTGGGCCTTGTGCCTTGTGCCTTGTGCCTTGTGCCTTGTGCCTTGTGCCTTGTGCCTTTGAAAGGGTGTCTTGATGACCCGGCCCGCGCCGAGCGCGCCTCGCCGCACCGCGTAAGCGTCCGTCTGTTTTCGCCGCGCTGATCCAGTTCTTCCGCGCGGCTGCCGGACGTGAGTCTCCGGTGTACTAGTGCGCCCACACCCCGCGCCGCCTTCTCCATGAAGGCGTGCTGCTTCCGTGTGGGCTGCTGCTCGTCGAGGCCGCTCGGCCTGCTCTTGCTGTCATGTCTGGCCTCTCAGCAAGGAGCACCCGGGTGTCCACCCACAGCACCTCCCACAACACGCTCAAGATCGGCACCTTCGCCTGCGCGTGGTGCGGTCTGACCGTGCCCGCGACAGCCGCCGACGGCACGCATCGCAACCACTGCCCGTCCTGTCTGCACTCGCGGCATGTCACCGACCACGTCGAGGGCGGCCCCAGCGATTGCCACGGGCGGATGTCACCGATCTCCGTCGCCGTGCTGCGCACCGGCGACTGGATGGTCATCCACCGCTGCGTACGCTGCGACGAACTCACCTCCAACCCCATCTGCGCGGACGACAACCAGCTCGTCCTGATGCGCATGGCCGTCCGCCCGCTCGCCCAACCGCCGTTCCCGCTCGAAGCGTTCGGCGCCCTGTGACGAGCCGGAAGGACCGGAAGGAGGAGACGACCATGCCGCGACGCAACACCACCCGAGAGCAGGCTTCCGTACGCCGCCGTCCGCAGCGGCACAAGGACGTGCTGCACGCGCACGGCGGGCACCGCGCGAACGACTTCAAGTGCGCCGGCTGCCGCCTCGACGTGCCCCTCGACGCGCCCGGCACCGGCCACCGCAACCACTGCCCCAGTTGCCTGGTCAGCCTGCACGTCGACGCCCGCATCCCGGGCGACCGGGCCGCCGCCTGCCGGGGCCGTATGGAAGCCGTGTCCATATCCGCGCGCCCGGACGGCGAGTGGCTGCTCATCCACCAGTGCCTGAGCTGCGGCGAGCTGAGCGCCAACCGCATCGCGGGCGACGACAACCCGCTCGCTCTGGTGCGTCTGGCCCTCAGACCGCTCCAGGGCCCAGGCATGGGCATCGGGATCGCCCGCCGCGCGCTGCTCACCCTGTGACCGCGCCCCGGGCCACGGGAACCACCGGCACCGCGCCGATCCCCGTGGCCCGCCCGCCACCGTGAGCCACCTCAACTCGACGACACCACAACGACTTTGAAAGGAATCCCTTCACCGTGAAGATCAGGACCGGGACCCCGGCCGACACCGCTCGCGTACGCGAGGTCATCACCCAGGCGTTCGGCTCCCCCGAGGACGCCGACCTCGTCGACGCCCTGCGCGCCGACGACTGCTGGATCCCCGAGCTCTCCCTCGCCCCCGTGTCGGTAACCCCCGACCACCAGAGCACCGGCATCGGAACCGCCCTCATCCGCGCCGCACTCGACGCGGCCCGGAACCAGGGCGAGCACACCGTGACCGTACTCGGCCACCCGACGTACTACCCCCGCTTCGGCTTCGAGCGCGCCGACGCCCACGGCGTGAACTGCACCTTGAGCGCAGGCCCGGACGAGGCCAAGAGGTCTGGTGGCACGGCGGCAGGTGCCGCCCGCCAGCCCTCAGAGGTCAACTCACCTGAGGCGAGGCCGGCTTCGCGGTCACGGCACGCCGCCCCTCCAGAACCTGTCTC
>NZ_SRIC01000007.1 GCF_004684775.1 Streptomyces sp. MZ04 | reverse complement strand
GCCCTGCCCGCCCCGTACGCGGGCTGGGACAACCCGGTGTGGCACGGCTACCGCATCCCCATGGAGATCCCCATGGCGCTGCGCCTGGGCGACCTCCACCTTCCCGAGAGCCCCGACCTGCGGATCCCCATGCTGGTCCGGCTGCCGCTCGAGCGCGGCCTGTGGATCGACAGCGGCCGCTCATCCGGTACGGACTCCCTGGCGGACGCCGATCAGCTGCGCCGCCTCGCGATGGACAGCGCGGTCGCGCACGCCGCGCGGCTGCTCGCGGCGTACCCGCCGAACGAGTTCTCGGTGCACGTCATCGACGCGGCGGGCTCTGCGACGGGCGCGCTCGCCCCGCTGGTCACGGCGGGTGTGCTCGCCGAACCTCCGGCCACCGGAGCGGCAGGTGTGTCCGCCGTGCTCGCCAAGCTCACCCAGCGCGTGGACCTGGTGCAGATGGCGATCCGCGCGGGCGCCGCCGACGCGCTGCCGCCGGACCTGGACACCGCCGAGCAGCTCCTGATCGTCAACGACTTCCCGCACGGCTTCGACGACCGCGCCGTCACCCAGCTCCGCTACCTCGCGGACGAGGGCCCGTCGGTCGGCGTGCACCTGATGATGGTCGCCGACCGGGAGGACGCCGCCGAGTACGGCCCGCTGCTCGACCCGCTCTGGCGCGCGCTGCTGCGCCTGACGCCGGTGGCGGAGGACCACCTCGCCGACCCGTGGGTCGGCCACGCGTGGACGTACGAACCGCCGATGGCCCCGCCCGGCAGCCAGGTGCTCCAGAAGGTCCTGAACCAGGTGGGGCAGGCGCGCCGCACGGGCAGTCGCTGACTGCCGGTAAAGCGACTTTTTGAACCGCCTGACCTGGGCTTTTGGTTCTTGTTTGCCGTCTCCTTTACCAATCCTTGGTGTTTCGCGTACTCTTCTTCCAGCGGAGGGGAGTACTCCCGAACGCGACGTGCCCGTCAATACGGACCGCCATCGGTCCCGGGGCGTCGGCCCGCGCGGCGGTGAGCCGCCCCGGGTGGAAGAGACCTCCGGCAGCGACGACGCTGATCAGTAGCCGTACGACGCCGGAGGCGCAGTGGACGTTTCAATGACCCTCTGGGTGCTGACCATTCTTGGTCTGAGTGCCCTGATCGCTGTCGACTTCTTCATCGGCCGCAAGCCGCACGACGTATCGATCAAGGAAGCCGGAATCTGGACGGTCGTCTGGATCGTGCTGGCCGCGCTCTTCGGAGTGGGCCTGCTGATCTGGGGCGGTGGCCAGGCGGGCGGCGAGTTCTTCGCGGGCTTCATCACCGAGAAGTCGCTCAGCGTCGACAACCTCTTCGTCTTCATCCTGATCATGGCGAAGTTCTCGGTGCCCAGCCATCTCCAGCAGCGGGTGCTGCTGTTCGGCGTGCTGATAGCGCTCGTCCTGCGAGCGATCTTCATCGCCGCCGGCGCCGCGGTCATCGCCAACTTCTCCTGGGTCTTCTACATCTTCGGCGCGTTCCTGATCTACACCGCCTGGAAGCTCATCCAGGAGGCGCGCGCCGACGAGGACGAAGAGGAGTGGGAGGAGAACCGCCTCCTGAAGGCCGCCGAGCGGAAGTTCGGCGTCGCCGACCAGTACCACGGCACCAAGCTGTTCATCCAGAAGAACGGCAAGAAGATCATGACGCCCCTCATGATCGTCATGCTCGCCATCGGCACCACCGACGTGCTCTTCGCGATGGACTCCATCCCCGCGATCTTCGGCCTCACCCAGGACCCGTACATCGTGTTCACGGCGAACGCCTTCGCCCTGATGGGTCTGCGCCAGCTGTACTTCCTCATCGGCGGACTGCTCAAGAAGCTGGTCCACCTCAGCTACGGCCTGTCGGTCATCCTGGGCTTCATCGGCGTGAAGCTGGTCCTGCACGCCCTGCACGAGAACGGGGTGCACGTCCCCGAGATCTCCATCCCGGTCTCGCTCGGCGTCATCTGCGGTGTCCTGGTCATCACGACGATCACCAGCCTGATGGCCACCAAGAAGCAGGCGGCGAAGGAGGCGGAGAAGGAGGCCGCGGAGAAGGCGGCCGACGAGACTCCGAAGGACAGCATCGAGGCCTGACGGCGTCGTATGCAGGAGTGACAACAAGGGGAGTGGCCCGCGGCAATCCGCCGCGGGCCACTCGCCTTTGTTGTGCTCGTCCCAGTCGCGTGCCCGGTGAGGGCAGGGCAGCATCGATGGCATGATCACTCGGCTCCGGGCACTCGCCACGCAGTGGACCGCGGCCGTACCGGTCCTCGCCGTCGTGCTGCTCGCCTTCACCTGGGGCCGTGATCTGCCGGGCCCGGTCGTCGCCGTGGTCACGCTGGTGCTCGCCGGGGCCGTGCTCGCCGCGGTGCACCACGCCGAAGTGATCGCGCACCGCGTCGGCGAACCCTTCGGCTCCCTCGTCCTCGCGGTCGCCGTGACGGTCATCGAGGTCGCGCTGATCGTCACGCTCATGGCCGACGGTGGCGACAAGGGCGCGACGCTGGCCCGCGACACCGTGTTCGCCGCCGTGATGATCACCTGCAACGGCATCGTCGGGATCTGCCTGCTCGCCGGCGCGCTGCGGCACCGTGTCGTCGTCTTCAACCCGGAGGGCACCGGCGCCGCCCTCGCGACCGTCGCCACGCTCGCCACCCTCAGCCTGGTCCTGCCGACCTTCACCACGAGCAAGCCCGGCCCGGAGTTCTCCACGGCGCAGCTCACGTTCGCCGCGATCGCCTCGCTCGTCCTGTACGGCCTGTTCGTGGCGACCCAGACCGTGCGGCACCGCGAATACTTCCTGCCCATCACCCGCAACGGCGAGGTGATCGACTCCGAGCACGACGAAGGGCCGTCCACCCGTACCGCCATGATCAGCGTGGCCCTGCTCGGCCTCGCCCTGGTCGGCGTGGTCGGCCTCGCCAAGGGTGTCTCACCGACGATCGAGTCCGGCGTGGAGAGCGCCGGCATGCCGCACGCCGTGGTCGGCGTGATCATCGCGCTGCTCGTGCTGCTCCCGGAGACCATCGCCGCCCTGCGCGCGACGCGCCGCGACCGCGTGCAGACCAGCCTGAACCTCGCCCTCGGCTCCGCGATGGCCAGCATCGGCCTGACCATCCCGGCTGTCGCGGTCGCCTCGGTGTGGCTCTCCGGACCGCTGGTGCTCGGCCTCGGCCCGACGCACATGGTGCTGCTCGCGCTGACCGTCGTCGTCGGCACGCTCACGGTCGTGCCGGGGCGCGCCACGCTGCTGCAGGGCGGGGTGCATCTGGTGCTGTTCGCCGCGTATCTGGAGCTCGCGGTCACGCCGTGACGGGGGCCGCCTCCGGAACCGGCCGGGTCTCCGGCAGCAGCGCGAAGCACCCCAGGCTCAGCAGGGCGACCCCCGTCAGATACGCCGCGACGCCCCACGGAGTCCCGTCCCCCTGGGCCACCGCCGTCGCCACGATCGGGGTGAGCGCGCCGCCGAGCACCCCGCCCAGGTTGTAGCCCACGGCGGCGCCCGTGCAGCGCACCCGGGGCTCGTACAGCTCGGGCAGATAGGCGGCGATCACCGCGAACATCGTGATGAACGCGAGCATCGCCACCAGGAAGCCGAAGAACATCAGGAGCGGTTCGCCGGTCGACAGGAGCGCGATCATCGGGAACATCCACAGCGCGGAGAGCGCACACCCGAGCAGACACAGGGGGCGCCGCCCATAGCGGTCACCGAGCACGGCGGCCACGGGAGTCAGCGCGCCCTTCACCACGACCGCCGCCATGATGCAGGCGAGCATGACCGTACGGCTCACGCCGAGCCGCTCCACCGCGTATGCCAGAGACCAGGTCGTCACGGCGTAGAACACCGCGTACCCGACGGCCAGCGCGCCCGCCGTGAGCAGGACCAGACGCCAGTGCCCGCGCACCACTTCGGCGAGCGGCACGCGCGCGTGCTCCCGCATTTCGAGGAAGCTCGGGCTCTCCGCGAGGGACGTCCGCAGCGCGAGCCCGGCCGCCGCGAGCACGCCCGCCGCCCAGAACGGCACCCGCCATCCCCAGGAGGCGAACTGCGCTTCGGTGAGGGTCGCCGAGAGCGTCAGCATGATGCCGTTGGCGAGCAGGAAGCCGAGCGAGGGCCCCATCTGCGGAAAGCTCGACCACAGCCCGCGCCGCTCGGCCGGCGCGTGCTCGGCGGTCAGCAGCACCGCCCCGCCCCACTCGCCGCCGAGCCCGAGCCCCTGCAGAAAACGAAGCACCAGGAGGAGCACCGGAGCGGCCGTACCGATCGACGCGTACGTGGGCACACAGCCGACGGCGACCGTGGCCACGCCTGTCAGGAGCAGCGAGGCGATGAGGACGGGGCGCCGCCCGTGCCGGTCACCGACGTGCCCGAAGAGGACGGATCCGAGCGGCCGGGCCACAAAGCCCACTCCGAATGTCGCGAAGGCGGCGAGAGTTCCCGCCAGCGGCGAGAACGTCGGAAAGAACAGCGGCCCGAGCACCAGCGCCGCGGCCGTCCCGTAGATGAAGAAGTCGTAGAACTCGATGGCGGTCCCCGCGAGCGAGGCGGCCGCGAGCCGTGGCAGAGAAGGAGGCACGGCAGGGGAGTGGCTCTTGCGCATGTCGCGTCAACTACCCGCTGTGACGGCTGGTTACGGGGGCGTGCGGGGGCGTGGAGAGATCCCTCAGTACGCTGACGACATGACGCGCACCCTTGCCGACGCCCCCATCATGATCCTCAACGGCCCCAACCTGAACCTGCTCGGTCAGCGGCAGCCGGAGATCTACGGCTCCGCCACCCTCGCCGACGTCGAGGCGCTGTGCGCCAAGGCGGCGGCCGCGCACGGCGGCACCGTGGACCTGCGGCAGAGCAACCACGAGGGTCAGTTGGTCGACTGGATCCACGAGGCGCGCGAGCACCACGCGGGCATCGTCATCAACCCGGCGGCCTACTCGCACACGTCCGTCGCGATCCTGGACGCGCTCAACACCTGTGACGGAATGCCGGTGTTGGAGGTGCACATCTCCAACATCCACCAGCGCGAGGCGTTCCGGCATCACAGCTACGTCTCCCAGCGCGCCGACGGCGTCATCGCGGGGTGCGGCGTGCAGGGGTACGTCTTCGCGGTGGAGCGGGTGGCGGCGCTGGTCGCGGGGGAGTGACCCGCCCAGTCACCAGCCCCGCTGACGCCACTCCGGCAGGTGCGGGCGCTCGGCGCCCAGCGTCGTGTCGTTCCCGTGGCCCGGGTAGACCCAGGTCTCGTCGGGGAGCGTGCCGAAGATCTTCGTCTCGACGTCGTGCAGCAGGCTGGCGAAGGCCTGCGGGTCCTTGCGGGTGTTGCCGATGCCGCCCGGGAAGAGGCAGTCGCCGGTGAAGACGTGCGGGTGGCCGTGCGGGTCGTCGTACACGAGGGCGACCGAGCCCGGGGTGTGGCCCACCAAGTGGCGTGCGGTGAGCGACACCTGGCCGACCCGCACGGTGTCGCCGTCGACGAGCTGGACGTCCGTGGGCACCGGGATGCCGGGAGCGTCCTCGCGGCCCGCGTAGGTCCGCGCGCCGGTCGCGGCGACGACCGCGGCCAGCGCCTGCCAGTGGTCGCCGTGCTGGTGGGTGGTGACGACGGACGCGATGCCGTCGTCACCGATCAGCGTGAGCAGCGTCCCGGAGTCGTTCGCCGCGTCGATCAGGAGCTGCTCGCCCGTGGCCCGGCAGCGCAGCAGATAGGCGTTGTTGTCCATCGGGCCGACCGCGGCCTTCGAGATCATCAGGTCCTGCAGCTCGTGCACGTCCGCGCCGCCGCCGACCTTCACTGCTCCGCTGTACGTCATGTTCCTCAGCCTATAGCGGCGGCAGGGCGGGCAGGAGGCCTCCCCCGGCCGTCAGTGCGACGCCGCTGCGGCGTCCGGAGAGCCAGCCGACGACGTCGGGCGCGGACCCGGAGACGGCGACTTCGGGCTCGCCTTCGCGGCCGGTGCTCCACGCGTGCGTGCCGTCCGTGATGCGGGTGGGCGGCACGTCGGCGTTGCCCGAGAAGCGCGCCGCCAGGAACGCGATCTCCCGCTGCACGAACTCCTGAGGCAGGTCCTCCAACTCGTACCCGATCCCCAGATCGACATGGTGCAGCTCCACCTCGACCCACCGCCGGAACGGCACCCGCGACGCGGAGTCGGTGACGCCGTTGCGCATCTCGATGGTGCGGGACCAGTCGGCGGGGATCGCGGCCTGCGCCTCGAAGCGGGTGGCGCTCTCGCGTACGTCGTCGAGCTGCTCGGCCAGGGGCCGCGGGGCATCCCGCTCGATGTCCGCGTCCCGTGCCTCGCCGCTGACGTACATCGGCCGGCCGGCGAGGACGTTGACGAGCGCGTCCGCGTTGCGGGCGAGATGGGCCAGGACGTGCCCACGGGTCCAGCCCGGAAGGCGTGACGGCTCTGCGGTCGAATCGTTGTTCAGTTTCGCGGCTGCGGTGAGCAGCCGGTCGGTCGCGTCACGTACAGACGCCAGGTCGCGCACATGATCAATCATGCGCCCGACGATAGCCGCGCCACACGTTTGGGTGAAGGCATCAGAGCAGCGCCGCAAATCGAATGCACGTGCTATATGGTCGGGTGCGGCATCGGGCATCCTTGGTGGTCGGGGTTTGTCACCAACCAGGGAAACCGCCCCGGCGTTGTCAGTGGCTCGCCCTAGTCTGTGAAGGACGGGGGCCCCGCCCCTGTCACCACTCTCAAGAAAGGTGCGGACCGGCGTGGCCGACCGTCTCATCGTCCGTGGCGCGCGCGAGCACAATCTCAAAAACGTCTCGCTCGACCTCCCGCGTGACTCCCTCATCGTCTTCACCGGGCTCTCCGGGTCGGGCAAGTCCTCGCTCGCGTTCGACACGATCTTCGCCGAGGGCCAGCGGCGGTACGTCGAGTCCCTCTCCTCGTACGCCCGGCAGTTCCTCGGTCAGATGGACAAGCCGGACGTCGACTTCATCGAGGGCCTTTCGCCCGCGGTCTCCATCGACCAGAAGTCGACCTCGCGCAACCCGCGCTCGACGGTCGGCACGATCACGGAGGTGTACGACTACCTCCGCCTGCTCTTCGCGCGCATCGGCAAGCCGCACTGCCCCGAGTGCGGCCGCCCGATCTCCCGGCAGTCGCCGCAGGCCATCGTCGACAAGGTCCTCGAGCTGCCCGAGGGCAGCCGCTTCCAGGTCCTGTCCCCGCTGGTCCGCGAGCGCAAGGGCGAGTTCGTCGACCTCTTCGCCGACCTCCAGACCAAGGGCTACAGCCGCGCGCGGGTCGACGGCGAGACGATCCAGCTCTCCGAGCCGCCCACGCTCAAGAAGCAGGAGAAGCACACCATCGAGGTGGTCGTCGACCGCCTCACGGTGAAGGACTCCGCCAAGCGCCGCCTGACCGACTCCGTGGAGACCGCCCTCGGCCTCTCCGGAGGCATGGTCGTCCTCGACTTCGTCGACCTCCCCGAGGACGATCCCGAGCGTGAGCGCATGTACTCGGAGCACCTGTACTGCCCGTACGACGACCTGTCGTTCGAGGAGCTCGAGCCCCGCTCCTTCTCCTTCAACTCGCCCTTCGGCGCCTGCCCGGACTGCACGGGTATCGGTACGCGCATGGAGGTCGACCCCGAGCTGATCGTCCCGGACGAGGACAAGTCGCTCGACGAGGGCGCCATCCACCCCTGGTCGCACGGCCACACCAAGGACTACTTCGGCCGGCTCGTGGGAGCCCTCGCCGACGCCCTCGGCTTCTCCACCGACATGCCCTGGGCGGGCCTGCCGCAGCGCGCCAAGAAGGCCCTGCTGCACGGCCACAAGACGCAGATCGAGGTCCGCTACCGGAACCGGTACGGCCGCGAGCGGGTCTACACGACCGCCTTCGAAGGCGCCGTCCCCTTCGTCAAGCGCCGGCACAGCGAGGCCGAGAGCGACGCGAGCCGCGAGCGCTTCGAGGGCTACATGCGCGAGGTGCCCTGCCCCACCTGTGAGGGCACGCGCCTCAAGCCGATCGTCCTGGCCGTCTCGGTCATGGGGAAGTCCATCGCCGAGGTCGCCGCGATGTCCATCAGCGACTGCGCGGACTTCCTCGCCGAGCTGAAGCTGGGCGCCCGCGACAAGAAGATCGCCGAGCGGGTCCTGAAGGAGGTCAACGAACGGCTGCGGTTCCTGGTCGACGTCGGCCTGGACTATCTCTCCCTGAACCGCGCGGCGGGCACCCTCTCCGGAGGCGAGGCCCAGCGCATCCGCCTGGCCACGCAGATCGGCTCCGGCCTCGTCGGCGTGCTCTACGTACTGGACGAGCCGTCCATCGGCCTCCACCAGCGCGACAACCACCGGCTCATCGAGACCCTCGTACGGCTGCGCGACATGGGCAACACGCTCATCGTCGTCGAGCACGACGAGGACACCATCAAGGTCGCCGACTGGGTCGTCGACATCGGCCCCGGCGCGGGCGAGCACGGCGGCAAGGTCGTGCACAGCGGCTCCATGAAGGAGCTGCTCGCCAACGACAAGTCGATCACCGGGCAGTACCTGTCGGGCAAGCGGTCCATCCCGGTCCCGGACCTGCGCCGCCCCGCCGACCCCTCCCGGCAGCTCACCGTGCACGGCGCCCGGGAGAACAACCTCCAGGACATCGACGTCTCCTTCCCGCTCGGCGTCCTCACCGCCGTCACGGGCGTATCGGGCTCGGGCAAGTCGACGCTCGTGAACGACATCCTCTACACGCACCTGGCGCGCGAGCTGAACGGCGCACGGTCCGTTCCCGGGCGGCACACGCGCGTGGACGGCGACGACCTGGTCGACAAGGTCGTGCACGTCGACCAGTCGCCCATCGGCCGTACGCCGCGATCGAACCCGGCGACGTACACCGGAGTCTTCGACCACGTCCGCAAGCTCTTCGCGGAGACGATGGAGGCGAAGGTCCGCGGCTATCTGCCCGGCCGCTTCTCCTTCAACGTCAAGGGCGGGCGCTGCGAGAACTGCTCCGGCGACGGCACCATCAAGATCGAGATGAACTTCCTGCCGGACGTGTACGTGCCGTGCGAGGTCTGCCACGGGGCGCGGTACAACCGCGAGACGCTGGACGTCCACTACAAGGGCAAGTCCATCGCCGAGGTCCTGGACATGCCGATCGAGGAGGCGCTCGACTTCTTCGAGGCGGTTCCGGCGATCGCGCGTCACCTGCGCACGCTCAACGACGTCGGTCTCGGGTACGTGCGTCTCGGGCAGTCCGCGCCGACGCTCTCCGGCGGCGAGGCGCAGCGCGTGAAGCTGGCGAGCGAGCTGCAGAAGCGGTCGACAGGGCGGACCGTGTACGTCCTGGACGAGCCGACCACCGGTCTGCACTTCGAGGACATCAGCAAGCTGATCACGGTGCTCTCCGGGCTTGTCGACAAGGGCAACACGGTCATCGTGATCGAGCACAACCTCGACGTCATCAAGACGGCCGACTGGGTCGTCGACATGGGCCCCGAGGGTGGCAACGGCGGCGGTCTGGTCATCGCCGAGGGCACGCCCGAGGAGGTCGCCGGGGTGCCGGCGAGCCACACGGGCAAGTTCCTGCGGGAGATCATCTCGGCGGACCGCATCAGTGATGGGGCCGCGCAGGGGCGTCAGCCGGTGCGTAAGGCTGCTGCTAAGAAGGTTGCCGCCAAGAAGGCCGCGCCGAAGAAGGCTGCTCCGAAGAAGGTGGCTGCCAAGGCCCGCAAGAGCTGACGGTTTGTTGTAGCGCGTCTGCGGGTGCGTGGGGGCTGGTCGCGCAGTTCCCCGCGCCCCTTTGGGGCGCTTCTGGCGGGCCGCAGGACGAGTTCCCCTTGTTCTGCGGCCCGTTCTCATGTTCGCCTGGCCCCATGACCGTACGTACGGAACGCCAAGGTCCTGTCACCACCGTCGTGTTGTCACGGCCCGATGTGCGGAACGCCGTCGACGGGCCCACCGCTCGTGCCCTAGCTGACGCCTTCCGGGACTTCGACGAAGATCCCGATGCGTCCGTCGCCGTGTTGTGGGGCGAGGGCGGCACGTTCTGTGCGGGGGCCGATCTCAAGGCGATTGCCACGCCGGACGGGAACGAGGTGACGGAGGAGGGGGACGGGCCCATGGGGCCGACCCGGATGCGGCTCTCCAAGCCCGTCATCGCCGCGATCTCCGGGCACGCCGTCGCGGGCGGGCTCGAACTCGCGCTCTGGTGCGATCTGCGCGTCGCCGACGAGGACGCGGTGCTCGGCGTGTTCTGCCGCCGCTGGGGCGTCCCGCTCATCGACGGCGGAACGGTGCGGCTGCCCCGGCTCATCGGGGAGAGCAGGGCCATGGACCTGGTGCTCACGGGCCGACCCGTGCCCGCCCCGGAGGCGCTGTCCATGGGCCTGGTCAACCGGACCGTGCCGCCCGGCACTTGCCGTGCCGAGGCCGAAGCACTCGCCGCCCAGATCGCCGCGTTCCCGCAGACCTGCATGCGGGGCGACCGGCTCTCCGTACGCGAACAGGCGGGCCTGAGCGAGGAGGAGGCGATGGCGGGCGAGCTCCGGCACGGCCTGCGGGCCCTCACCGAGGCGTCCGAGGGCGCCGCCCGTTTCGCCGCGGGGGCGGGACGGCACGGCGCGTTCACGGACGGCTGAGGGCGCGTTCAGGACCTGACCGGCTCCAGGAACTGCATGTCCAGCTGGATCTTCACCACTTCGCCGAGCAGCCCCGGGGCGAAGTCGAGGCCGAAGTCACTGCGGCGGATCTCGCCCGTGGCCTCGAACCCCGCGTGCCTGCGGTCCTGGCCCGGGAAGCCCTCCACACCGCCGAACTCCACGTCGAGCGTCACCTCCCTGGTCACATCGCCGATGGTCAGCTCGCCCTCCATGGCCCACTCCTCGCCCGCGCCATGGATCCGCGTCGAGCGGTAGGTCATCGTCGGCCGCTTCTCGACGTCAAGGAGGTCCGACGCGAGCACATGCGCGTCCCGGTCCTTGTTGCCCGTGTCGATCGAGGCCAGTGCGATGGTGGCGGTCACCGAGGAGTCCTCGGCGCGCTCGCCCACGAGCAACTCGGCCTGTACGTCGGCGAAACGGCCCCGCACCTTGGAGATCCCGAGGTGGCGGATGGAGAAGTTCACGGCGGAGTGGAAGGGCTCGATCTCCCAGGTCCCGGCGTCCAGCGGCAGCGCGGGAGCGGAGGCGGCGGAACCGGTGTCAGTCGCTTGAAGAGTCATGAGCCCACCTTGCGGCGCGGCCAGGACGCGAGGAAGGCCGGGCCGAGACTGGTAGTGACAGGGCCACGATCCGGTCCGGTGATGGCTGGTACGTTCGATCGGTGAGCGACAACGAGCTGGGCAACTTCCTGCGCACCTGCCGTGAAGCGGTCACGCCCGCCGAGGTCGGGCTGCCCACGGGACCGCGGCGGCGCACGCCGGGCCTGCGTCGCTCCGAGGTCGCCACGCTCGCCGGGGTCAGCGTCGAATACCTGGCCCGGCTCGAACAGGGCCGCGACCGCCACCCGTCGCCGCAGGTGATGGGCGCGCTCGCGGACGCCCTGCGGCTCTCCGTGGAGGAGCGTTTCCATCTGCGCCGCCTGGAGAAGGAGAAGAGCGGCGACCCCTGCTGCTCGACGGCGAGCGCGCCGGCCCGGTCGGTCCGGCCTACCGTGCGGGCGCTGATCGACCGCCTGGAGCCCACCCCGGCCGTGCTGCTCAACCGGCTCAGCGATGTTCTCGCGTACACATCGGGTTACGAACGGATCGTCGGCCCCACCGGTCTGCTGGACGGCGAGCGGCCCAACCTCATCCGGTTCCTGTTCACCGACGAGCGGGCCCGCGCCGCCTACCCCGAATGGGACCGCGTGGCCGACGAGCAGGTCGCGAGCCTCCGGTTGGACTCCATGCTCAGCGACCCCCATGCCGAGGGGTTCGCCGACGAGCTGACCGTCATCGCGGGCGCCCCGTTCGCCGACCGCATGGCGACCGTGCCGCGGCTGCCGCGGCGCAGCGGCGTCGACCGCATGACGCATCCCGAGGTCGGCGCGCTGGTTCTGTCGTACGAGACGCTGGCCCTGCCCGAGGGCGACGAACAGCGCCTGGTGGTGTATCTCCCGGCCGATGACGCCTCGTCGGCGGCGCTCGACCGCCTCAACGGCCGCCAGCCGGGCGGCCTGCGCGCGGTGAACGGCTGAGGCCTCGGGCCCGGTTCCGCCGGGCTGGGCCTCAGGCCGGTTCCGCCCGGCTGTCTGGTCTCGGGCCAGCTCCGCCCCGCTGTCCCGCCTCAGGCCAGCCCCGCCCCGCTGACCGCCCTCAGGCCAGTTCCGCCGCGTGCGGCGGCTCGGCGCCCGCGCGGGACACGGTGATTGCCGCCGCGCGTGCCGCCAGGCGCAGAACCTCGCCCCAGCCGTCCGCGCCGAGCGCGGCCAGGCCCGGCGTGGACAGCGCGTTCCGGAGGGAAAGCCCGTGCAGCAGCGCCGCGTTGACCGTGTCGCCCGCGCCGATGGTGTCCACGACGTCGACCTGCTCACCCGGCACGGACCACTCCCCGCCGTCCCGCGTGAAGACCGTAAGACCCTTGCCGCCCCGAGTGATCACCACAGCGCCGGGGCCCGACGCGAGCCACTCGCGCGGCGTGCCGCCGAGCCAACTCGCGTCGTCCTCCGACAGTTTGAGGAGTGAGACCGAGGGCAGCCAGCTCTTGAAGCGGGCCCGGTAGGCGTCCGCGTCCGGGATCAGACCGGCCCGGATGTTCGGATCGAGCGCGGTGAAGACGCCCCGCGCCGACTCCCGGCGCATCAGCTCCTCGTACGCGCTCGCGCCCGGTTCGAGGACGAGCGAGCAGGTGCCGAACGACACCGCGCGTACGCCGTCGGGCAGCCGGTCCGGGGCCGTGAAGAGCCGGTCGGCGGTGCCATCGACGTAGAAGGAGTAACCGGCGGAGCCGTCCGGGCCGATCGAGGCGACGGCGAGCGTCGTCGGTTCCGCGCCCCGCTGGACGTACGACACATCGACGTCGGCGGCCCGCAGCCCCTCCACCAGCGCGTCACCGAACGCGTCCCGCGAGATCCGCGAGCAGAAGGCGACGGGCGAGCCGAGGCGGCCGAGGGCCACCGCGGTGTTGTACGGCCCGCCGCCAAGCCGCGGGGCGAGCGGGGGCAGCGAGGGCGGCACGGCGCCGGCGGAATCCTGCGGGACGAGGTCGATCAGGGCCTCTCCGGCGACGACTATCACGGGTGGTTCCTCTCGGCTCTGCGGTCGTACGGCGCGGCAGCCGCGCACCGGCTCCCTGGCTCCCCGGCCTGCGCACAGGCTAGGGCTTCTGGGCGGACACGGGCCGATCCGGGCGGCACTCGGGCACGGTCGCACCCAACACGGGCGCGCGATCCCGCACCGGTATGGTCTGATCCGTCACCGATGCGCCTGACCTGTGGAGAGTCCATGCCCGGCACGCCGCCCCCCGCCCGTCGCACCGTGCTGCGCGCCGCCACCCTCGTGCCGGCCGCCGGGCTCGGCATCACGGCCTGCTCGTCCGGCGACGGTGGCGGCAACCGCTCCGCGCCGACCGCGCCGGTGGACCTCGGCGCGTCCGACGAGATCAAGGTGGGCGCATCGAAGCTCTACACCGACGAGAACGTCGTGGTCAGCCGCATCACGGACGACGAGTACAAGGCGTTCAGCACCATCTGCACGCACGAGCGGTGCCCCATCAACAACCTGGAGGGGCACAAGCTCACCTGCCCCTGCCACGGCAGCCAGTTCGATGCCACCAACGGCAAGGTCCTGCACGAGCCCGCCACCGTCCCGCTCTCCGAGCTGCCGGTGAAGGTGGGGAAGGGCAAGATCGTCGCGGGGCCGGGGGCGTAACGGCGCGATCAGCCGGGCGGGCGGTTCACTCCCAGTCCCACGCGATCCCCAGGAGCCCCGCCCGCACCTGCTGCTCCACGATGTGCACCGACCGATGGCTGCCGCTCAGCGTCAGCTCCTGGCGGCCACCGCGCGGCGCGGCCGCCGAATGCTGGGCGAAGCGGTGGCAGCGCAGCGGCAGGGCACCCTCGTCGAAGCGCACCTGCAGCGCGTACTGCCCGCCCGCGTAGGTGAAGCCGCGCAGATACTCGGTGGACGTGCCCGCCGTGCCGTCCTCGAAGCCGTAGCGGAACAGATGGGTGTCTCCCGCGCGCAGGCGCGCGTCGAAGAGCAGCTCGGCGACGAGCACGCCCGTCTCGTGATGCCACCGCACGCGTCCGGTGCGGCAGTTCTCCAGGGCGTGTACGCCGATGTGTTCGGGCACGCAGCCGGGATCGCCGTGGTAGATCGCGAGGTAGCGGTCCACGTCGTCCCGGTGGGAGCGCACGACGTGCTGCGAGTCGCGGCCGAGCAGCTCGCGGCGCGCGCCGATCCGCACCCGCTCGTGATGGCCGACGGTGTGCAGGCCGCCGTCGAGCGGGGACTCCAGCTCGCCGAGGAGGCGCTGCACGACGTCGGAGGCCTCGATGAGCGAGCGGTAGGAGCGGGCGGCGGGGCGTTCGAAGCCGGGCTTCGCCGAGGAATGGGCGGGCTGCGCCAGGAGCCGGATCAGTGACTCCTCGGGGAGCTGGAGGATCTCCTCCAGGGCGCGTACGGCGCGCAGCGACTCGGTGCGCTGGGGGCGCCGCGCACCCTGCTGCCAGTAACTCAGGCTCGTCACACCGACATTGACGCCGTGCCGCGCGAGATGATGACGTACCCGTTGCAGGGGGAGGCGGCGGGCGGCGATCGCGGCCCGCAACGCCACATGGAAGGGACCGGTGCGCAGCGCGGTCTCCAGGTCCGCAGCCGGCTCGTCCGCGAGCTGTGTGCCGTGCCGCATCGCAAGGCCCCTTCCGTGAACATTCACATCGGCCGCCCGGGCGTACGCGCCGGTCGGAACGGGCCACCAGGTGGACGTACGAGGGGTGTTCACATACGTACGCCGTCGTTCACCGGCCCAAGTAATCCCGCATTGAACCGTGTTGACCTGCACCGGACAACACTCGATGCTCAATCGCAGCGTCCGGACGCGCTCCTCCACCCTTCGCCCCCACTCGGGAGGAACGCGATGCGCCAGAGAAACAGCAGGTACAGCAGGTACAGCAGACGCAGACGGTTGTCCGCGCTCGCCGTCGTGGCGGCGGGCCTGATGGCCGCGCCGACGGCCACGGCTACGGCCGTCCCCGACGCGGCAGGACCCCCCGGTCCCTCCAGCCCCTCCGCCCTCGCCGCCAAGCGGCTGAACATCACGATGCAGGCCCAGGAGAAGACCAACTGGTGCTGGGCCGCCGGCGGGAACACCATCGCCGCCTTCTACGGCAGGAAGTACAGCCAGAACCAGTTCTGCAACGCCGCCTTCGGGCGCAACCAGAACACCGAGTGCCCCAACAATCAGGCCACGCTGGGCAACGTACAGAACGGCCTGGAGTGGGCGGGCATCAACTCCGGCTCCTATGTGACCGGTTGGCTGCGCTATCCGACCGTGCAGACCGAGATCAACGCGGGCCGCCCGGTGGAGACCCGCATCCAGTGGTCGGGCGGCGGCGGCCACATGCACGTCCTCTACGGGTACGACGATGCGCAGAGCTGGGTCTACTGGGGCGACCCCTGGCCCTCCAGCGACCGCTACAACTGGGCCTCGCACGACTGGTACGTGGACAACGGCACCTTCTCCTGGACCCACTCGCTGTACCGGATCGGGGCGTGAGCGCGATGAGCCGTCAGCTGCTGAGAGCCGTGCTCGCGGGCTCCGCCACCACCCTGATCCTCGGCCTCGCGGCCCCGCACGCCACCGCTGCCCCCGGGCCGTCCGAGGCCGCGCGTGACGCCGCACGCAAGGCGGCGAGCACGCCGGGGACACTCGACACACTGTCCCGCTTCTTCGCGCGGGAGGGCGCCGTCAGCAAGGCGGCGGCGGACCCGCGGGTCCAGGGTGAGGCCGTGCCCGTGTACTACCTCTCCCCGGAGTTCGTCGCGGGCGGGAAGGGCGCACCGGTCGCCCGCCTGGAGTTCCTCGCCAGCAAGGCGGTCTCGTCCGACGGGCAGGAGGCCTCCCTGTGGACCGTCGAGCGAGCCGGTTCCTGGAAGGTCGTGAACATCGCCACCGGGGACGACGAGACGCACTACGCGCGCGTGGGCGCCGACAAGCTCCCCGGGGGCACCGTTTTCCGTGAGCCGCAGATCGACGCCTGGTACGTGCAGGGGCGGGGACGGGTGCTGCCGCTGGACGCGGACGCGGTGCGTGCCGTGGGCTCCGACGGGGCCTCGGTGGGCGCCTATCAGAAGCGTGTGCACGCTGCGTACGCCGATAAATTGCCTGGTTCCGCGTACGCGAAGTCCGGCAAGGCGGGGGGCTTCGCCGAGCAGCCGTCCGCCGAGCCCTCTCCCGAGTCGTCCGGTCCCGTCACGGTGGCGTCCTCCGTGGCCGGAGCGGGAGCGCTGGCCGCCCTTGGCCTGTCCGGCGCCGCCCTGCTCCGGCGTCGCGCCCGGCAGCGGGGCTGACCCGGCCCCGGCCGCCGACCGGGACTTCCCCACCCACCCGTCCTTCAGGGCGGGTGGGCTTGCCTCACTCCAGCCCCCGGACTGTCACCCCCCGCCAGTAGGGTGTGAGGCATGGCAGACCCCTCCAGCTACCGCCCCAAGCCGGGACAGATCCCCGACTCGCCGGGGGTCTACAAGTTCCGCGACGAACACCGCCGGGTGATCTACGTGGGCAAGGCGAAAAGCCTGCGCCAGCGCCTGGCGAGCTACTTCCAGGACCTCTCCCACCTGCACCCGCGCACCGCCTCGATGGTGACGACCGCCGCGTCCGTCGAGTGGACCGTGGTCTCCACCGAGGTCGAGGCGCTGCAGCTGGAGTACAGCTGGATCAAGGAGTTCGACCCTCGCTTCAACGTCAAGTACCGCGACGACAAGAGCTATCCGTATCTCGCGGTGACGATGAACGAGGAGTTCCCGCGCGTGCAGGTGATGCGCGGCCACAAGAAGAAGGGCGTGCGCTACTTCGGGCCCTACGGCCACGCGTGGGCCATCCGCGACACCGTGGACCTCCTCCTGCGCGTCTTCCCCGTCCGCACCTGCTCGGCCGGAGTCTTCAAGAACGCCGAGCGCACGGGCCGCCCCTGCCTCCTCGGCTACATCGGCAAGTGCTCGGCGCCCTGCGTGGAGCGGGTCACCCCGGAGGAGCACCGCGAACTCGCCGAGGACTTCTGCGAGTTCATGACCGGACGCACGGGCACGTACATCCGCCGTATCGAGCGCGAGATGGCGGACGCCGCCGAGGAGATGGAGTACGAGAAGGCGGCCCGCCTCCGCGACGACATCGAGGCCCTCAAGAAGGCCATGGAGAAGAGCGCCGTCGTCCTCGCCGACGCCACGGACGCCGATCTGATCGCCCTGGCCGAGGACGAGCTCGAGGCCGCCGTCCAGATCTTCCACGTCCGCGGCGGCCGGGTGCGCGGTCAGCGCGGCTGGGTCACCGACAAGGTCGAGGCGGTCACCAGCGGTGACCTCGTCGAGCACGCCCTCCAGCAGCTCTACGGAGAGGAGAGCGGGGACTCCGTACCGAAGGAAGTCCTCGTGCCCGCGCTGCCCGACCCGATAGAGCCCGTCCAGGAGTGGCTCACCGAGCGGCGCGGCGCGAACGTCTCCCTGCGCATCCCGCAGCGCGGCGACAAGAAGGCGCTGATGGAGACCGTGGCGCGCAACGCGCAGCAGTCGCTGATGCTCCACAAGACCAAGCGCGCATCCGACCTGACCACGCGCTCCCGCGCCCTGGAGGAGATCGCCGAGGCCCTGGAGCTCGACAGCGCACCGTTGCGCATCGAGTGCTACGACATCTCGCATCTGCAGGGTGACGACGTGGTCGCCTCGATGGTCGTCTTCGAGGACGGCCTCGCCCGCAAGAGCGAGTACCGCCGCTTCCAGATCAAGGGCTTCGAGGGGCAGGACGACGTCCGCTCCATGCACGAGGTGCTCACCCGCCGCTTCAAGCGGTATCTCGCCGACAAGGAGAAGACGGGGGAGCTGGACGAGGAAGGCGTCATCGACGAGTCGAACGGCGGGGCGAACGGCCTGACCGAGGAGGACGGCCGCCCCAAGCGCTTCGCCTACCCGCCGCAGCTCGTCGTCGTGGACGGCGGTCAGCCGCAGGTCGCGGCGGCCCAGCGGGCCCTTGACGAGCTCGGCATCGACGACATCGCGGTCTGCGGCCTCGCCAAGCGTCTGGAAGAGGTCTGGGTGCCGGGCGACGACGACCCGGTGATCCTGCCGCGCACCAGCGAGGGGCTGTACCTTCTCCAGCGGGTGCGCGACGAGGCACACCGCTTCGCGATCACCTACCAGCGGGCCAAGCGGGCCAAGCGCTTCAAGGCGGGGCCGCTGGACGCCGTGCCCGGCCTGGGCGACGCGCGCAAGCAGACGCTGATCAAGCACTTCGGTTCGGTGAAGAAGCTGCGATCCGCGACAATCGAGCAGATCTGCGAGGTTCCGGGGATAGGCCGCAAGACGGCCGAGGCGATCGTGGTCGCCCTGGCCGCGGCGGCTCCCGCGCCGCCCGCCGTGAACACGGCGACCGGAGAGATCATTGAAGAAGAGGAACCCGTACACACGGGCGCCTCGAACGGTGAGACCGAGGCACCCGTGTCCGCGGGCGCCTCAGAGGAGCGACGGGGGCAGGAGACATGAACGAGCACGATGAAGGCGGCGAGCAAGTGAGTACGGGCACCACCATCGAGCCAGGTGAGGCCGCCGAGGCGGCGATCCCCGAGCTGGTGATCATCTCCGGCATGTCGGGCGCCGGACGCAGCACGGCCGCGAAGTGCCTCGAGGACCTTGGCTGGTTCGTCGTCGACAACCTGCCGCCCGCGCTGATCCCCACGATGGTGGAGCTCGGCGCCCGCTCGCAGGGCAACGTGGCACGGATCGCGGTCGTCGTCGACGTCCGCGGCCGCCGCTTCTTCGACAATCTGCGCCAGTCCCTCTCGGATCTCGAGTCCAAGCAGGTCACCCGCAGGATCGTCTTCCTGGAGTCCTCGGACGACGCCCTGGTGCGCCGCTTCGAGTCGGTGCGCCGCCCGCACCCGCTGCAGGGCGACGGCCGCATCGTCGACGGCATCGCGGCCGAGCGCGAGCTCCTGCGCGAGCTGCGCGGCGACGCCGACCTGGTGATCGACACCTCCAGCCTGAACGTGCACGAGCTGCGCGCCAAGATGGACGCCCAGTTCGCGGGCGACGAGGAGCCCGAGCTGCGGGCCACGGTCATGTCGTTCGGCTACAAGTACGGCCTGCCGGTCGACGCCGACCTGGTCGTGGACTGCCGCTTCCTGCCCAACCCGCACTGGGTCCCGGAGCTGCGCCCCTTCACTGGGCTCAACGAAGAGGTCTCCGGTTACGTCTTCAACCAGCCCGGAGCCAAGGAGTTCCTCGACCGGTACGCCGAGCTGCTCCAGCTCATCGCAGCGGGGTACCGCCGCGAGGGCAAGCGTTACGTGACGATCGCGGTCGGCTGTACGGGCGGCAAGCACCGCTCCGTCGCCATGTCGGAGAAGCTCGCGGCGCGCCTCGCTTCCGAGGGCGTAGAGACCGTCCTCGTCCATCGGGACATGGGGCGAGAGTGAAGGCTTCCCTGCGGCTGAACCGACTGGGCCGCAAGCGGGGCACCCAGCCCAAGGTGGTGGCGCTCGGCGGCGGAATGGGCCTGTCGGCCTCGCTCGCCGCGCTGCGCCGCATCACCGGCGACCTCACCGCCGTGGTCACCGTCGCCGACGACGGCGGCTCCAGCGGGCGGCTCCGCGACGAGCTGGGCGTGCTGCCGCCCGGCGACCTGCGCAAGGCGCTCGCCGCCCTGTGCGGTGACGACGACTGGGGCCAGACCTGGTCCCGCGTCATCCAGCACCGGTTCCAGTCTCAGGGCGATCTGCACGAGCACGCGGTCGGCAATCTGCTGATCGTCGCCCTGTGGGAGCAGCTCGGCGACCATGTCCAGGCGCTCGACCTGGTCGGCAAGCTGCTCGGCGCGCACGGCCGCGTACTGCCGATGTCGGCCGTTCCGCTGGAGCTCCAGGCCCTGGTCAAGGGCCATGACCCGGAGCGCCCGGACGATGTGGACACGGTGCGCGGGCAGGCCACGGTGGCGCTCACACCGGGCGAGGTGCAGTCCGTGCACGTCGTCCCGCACGACCCGCCGGCCGTCCCCGAAGCGGTCGCCGCCGTGCTCGACGCGGACTGGGTGGTGCTCGGCCCCGGCTCCTGGTTCTCCTCGGTGATCCCGCATCTGCTGGTCCCCGAACTGCTCGACGCGCTCATCGAGACGAAGGCCCGCAGGGTGCTCTCGCTGAACCTCGCGCCGCAACCCGGTGAAACCGATGGCTTCTCTCCGCAGCGTCATTTGGAGGTTTTGGCCCGACACGCCCCTAAACTCGCCCTGGACGTGGTGCTGGCCGACGACGCCGCCGTGCCCGACCGTGAGTCACTGACCGATGCCGCCAAGCGGCTCGGTGCCACGGTCGAGCTGGCGCCGGTGGCCCGGCCCGACGGGACTCCGAGGCACGATCCGGAGCTCCTGGCCACCGCGTACGACCGTATTTTTCGGATGCATGGAAGGATCGGCCCATGGCGATGACGGCAGCGGTGAAGGACGAGATCTCCCGGCTTCCCGTCACTCGGACCTGCTGCAGGAAGGCGGAGGTCTCGGCGATCCTGCGGTTCGCGGGCGGCCTTCACCTGGTGAGCGGCCGCATCGTGATCGAGGCGGAGCTGGACACGGCGATGGCCGCACGGCGGCTGAAGCGGGACATCCTGGAGATCTTCGGGCACAGCTCGGAACTGATCGTGATGGCTCCCGGCGGGCTGCGCCGCGGCTCGCGCTATGTCGTACGGGTGGTGGCGGGCGGCGACCAGCTGGCCCGCCAGACGGGTCTCGTGGACGGCCGGGGCCGCCCCATCAGGGGGCTGCCGCCGCAGGTGGTCTCGGGGGCCACGTGTGACGCGGAGGCCGCCTGGCGCGGGGCGTTCCTGGCGCACGGCTCGCTGACGGAGCCCGGCCGTTCCTCCTCGCTCGAGGTGACCTGCCCGGGCCCGGAGGCGGCGCTCGCCCTGGTCGGCGCGGCGCGCAGGCTGCAGATCGCGGCCAAGGCCCGAGAGGTGCGCGGCGTGGACCGTGTCGTCGTCCGGGACGGTGACGCGATCGGCGCGCTGCTCACCAGACTCGGCGCCCACGAGTCCGTGCTGGCCTGGGAGGAGCGGCGGATGCGCCGCGAGGTGCGCGCCACCGCCAACCGCCTGGCCAACTTCGACGACGCCAACCTGCGCCGCTCGGCCCGCGCGGCCGTCGCCGCGGGCGCCCGGGTGCAGCGCGCCCTGGAGATCCTCGGCGAGGAGGTGCCCGAGCACCTGGCGGCCGCCGGACGGCTGCGCATGGAGCACAAGCAGGCCTCCCTGGAGGAGCTGGGCGCGCTCGCCGACCCCGCGCTGACGAAGGACGCGGTCGCGGGCCGTATCCGCCGGCTGCTGGCGATGGCCGACAAGCGGGCCCAGGACCTGGGGATTCCGGGTACGGAGTCCAACCTGAGCGAGGATCTCGCCGACAGCCTCGCCGACAACATGGCGGTCTGAGCACCGCTTTCCCGGTCTGAGCACCACCTGTCACATACGTCACGTAAGCCGCCGGTGTCCCACAGGGCACCGGCGGTTTACGTATGCCCGTCTTGAACGCCCCTTGTCCCTCTTCCCGCCATATTGACATGATCATGAAGAGTCACGAGCCTGGCGTCCCGCACATATGTGCCGGACAACCGCAAGGGGGGCTCATGAGACGAAGAGCGAGATCCAGAGCGGGCTTCAGATCGGTCGTCGCCGCGGGCGCGCTGCTCGTCGGCGGACTCGTCGCCGCGCCGCACGCGCAGGCCGACCCGAAGGCTCCGGCCGCCGACGATCCGGCGGCCGTGAAGGTCTACGAAGCGGACGTCACCAAGAAGCAGATCACCGTCCTGGTGAAGGCGGGCCAGGACGCCCTTGAACTCGCGGGCCAGGCGCCCGAACGCGGCACCGCCCGCGTCCAGGTCTATCTGACCGAGGCGCAGGCCAAGGGCGTGGAGCGCGAGGGCATCGAACTCACCGAGCACAAGGTCTCGGCGAGCACGGAGAAGAAGCTCAAGGCCGCGGGGGACGGCGTCTTCCGGCCGTACAGCGGAAAGGGCGGCCTGAAGGAGGAGATCGTCAAGACCGGGCAGGCCCATCCCGGCCTCACCAAGGTCGTCTCCATCGGCAAGACACTGGGGGGCCAGGACATCCTCGCGCTCAAGCTCTCCAAGGGCGCGAGCAAGTCGAAGGACGGCTCCAAGCCCGCCACGCTCTACCTCTCCAACCAGCACGCGCGCGAGTGGATCACCCCCGAGATGAACCGCCGCCTGCTGCACCACTACCTCGACAACTACGGCAAGGACCAGCGCATCACCAAGCTGGTGGACTCCACCGAGCTGTGGTTCGTGCTCTCGGCCAACCCCGACGGCTACGACTTCACCCACGCCGCCGACGGCAACCGCCAGTGGCGCAAGAACCTCCGCGACATCGACGGCGACGGCAAGATCGCGGCGGGCGACGGCGTCGACCTCAACCGCAACTTCGCCTACAAGTGGGGCTACGACAACGAGGGTTCGTCCCCGGAGCCCTCCTCGGAGACGTACCGCGGCACGGGGCCCATGTCCGAGCCCGAGACCAAGGCGCTCGACCGCTTCCAGAAGCGCATCGGCTTCGAGTACGGCATCAACTACCACTCGGCGGCCGAACTGATCCTCTACGGAGTGGGCTGGCAGGTCGCGACGCCCACCCCGGACGACGTGCTCTACAAGGCCCTCGCCGGCACCCCGGAGAAGCCCGCGATCCCTGGCTACCACCCGCAGGTCGCCTCCGAGCTCTACACCACCAACGGCGAGGCGGACGGCCACGCGGGCAACATCAACGGCATCTCGATGTTCACGCCGGAGATGTCCACCTGCCAGACCGTCTCCGCGCTCGACCCGAACGACCCCTGGAAGCCCGAGGACTGCGCCTCGGTCTTCACCTTCCCGGACGACGAGAAGCTGATCCAGCAGGAGTTCGCGAAGAACATCCCCTTCGCGCTCGCCGTCGCCGAGACGGCCGCCCACCCCGACCAGCCGGTCTCCGTCGCCGGCATCGACGCCCCCGACTTCACCCCGGACGCCTTCACGACGTCGTACGCGCGCGGAGCCGGCCAGGAGGTCGCCGTCACCGCCCGCAAGTCGGTGCGCGACAAGGAGATCGACTACCGCGTCAACGGCGGCCGTACGCAGAATGAGAGCCTCGAGGCCTGGAAGGGCGGCGAGACGTACGGCGGCGATGACAACCTGCACTTCGACCAGTACCGCGCGGACGTGGAGCACGCGCGCGTGGGCGACAAGGTGGAGGTGTGGTTCACCGGGCGCACCAAGAAGGGCCGTACGGAGAGCGAGCACTTCACGTACACCGTCGCCGAACGCCCCAAGGCGAAGACGCTCGTCGTCGCCGAGGAGGGTGCCACCGCGACACAGGCCCAGAAGTACGTCGACGCCCTCAAGGGCAACGGGCGTTCGGCCGCGGTCTGGGACGTCGCCGAGAAGGGCGCCCCGCATCCGCTCGGCGTCCTGTCGCACTTCTCGACGGTCGTGCACTACACCGGCGACCCGGTCCCCGGCGCGCCCACCCAACTCGCCCTGCGCGCCTACCTCAACGAGGGCGGCAAGCTGATCGAGTCCGGCGAGCGCACGGGCGGCAACGTGGACCTCGGTGACGCGCTCACCGACGACTTCGCGCAGTACTACCTCGGCGCGTACGAGCGTCTCTCCGCGCCCGGCGCCACGAGCTTCGCCGGCAGCGGCGCGCTCGACGGAGTGAAGACCCCGCTCGCCGCCGCCGGCACCAACCCCCTCGACAGGGCGGGCCGTTACACCGTCACGTCCGACAACCTGCCCGCCGACGACTTCCCGCAGTTCAAGAGCGCGGCCGCCGGAAGCTACCCCGGGCTCAGCAATCCGTACGCACCCTTCGAGGGCCAGGGCATGGCATCGGCGACCCACGCCGACCAGGACTGGAAGCGGCTGACCCGCACCATCGACCTGACCGGGGTCTCGGCCGCGGAGAAGCCCGAGCTGCGGTTCGCGCTCAACTGGAACCTGGAGCCCGGCTACGACCACGGCATCCTGGAGGCGCACACTCCGGGCGCCGACGACTGGACCACGCTGCCGGACAAGAACGGGGGTTCCAAGACGGAGGTGCCCGCGGAGTGCGGGGCCGGGTTCTTCATCAACGGCCACCCGTTCCTGCGCCATTACCTGACGCAAACGGCCACCGGCTGCGCGGCCACCGGCAGCAGCGGCGCCTGGAACAGCTTCACCGGCGCCGCAGGCGCCTTCAAGCCCGTCGCCTTCGACCTCAGCGCCTATGCGGGCAAGAAGGTCGAGGTGTCGCTCAGCTCCGTCACCGACCCCTCCAGCGGAGGCCGCGGCCTCTTCGCCGACAACGCGCAGATCGTCGTCGGCGGCAACGTCACGGAGACCGAAGGATTCGAGTCCGGGCTCGGCGTCTGGGCCGTCTCGCCGGCCCCGGCCGGGAGCCCCAATATCACAGGCGACTGGGCGCGCACCGGGGAGCTCTACAAGCCCTACGCGGCCGTCACAGCGCGTGACAGCGTGCTCCTCGGCTTCGGGTTCGAGCATGTGCCCGGAAGCCCAGAGCGCACCGCTCTAATGGGCGCCTCCCTGGCACATCTGAGCCGCTGACGCTCCGTGACGAAAGGGCGGCCCGTACCCCTACTGGCTGGTACGGGCCAACCTGCCGCACAGGTCCCTCTCGATGTCACTTCGGGGCCATCAGAGAGGTAGGGTCGGAGGCGGTCGGGGACATCCCATACATCTCGCCGGCGTCTGAAACCGGCGTACCAACGAGGAGATCGGTTCGTGACGATCCGCGTAGGCATCAACGGCTTCGGCCGCATCGGGCGCAACTACTTCCGGGCGCTGCTCGAGCAGGGTGCGGACATTGAGATCGTGGCTGTCAACGACCTGGGTGACACCGCGACGACGGCGCACCTCCTGAAGTACGACACCATCCTGGGCCGTCTCAAGGCCGAGGTGTCGCACACCGAGGACACCATCACGGTCGACGGTCACACCATCAAGGTCCTTTCCGAGCGCAACCCCGCGGACATTCCCTGGGGCCAGCTGGGCGTCGACATCGTGATCGAGTCCACCGGCATCTTCACCAAGAAGGCCGACGCCGCGAAGCACATCGCCGGCGGCGCCAAGAAGGTCCTCATCTCGGCTCCGGCCAAGGACGAGGACATCACGATCGTGATGGGCGTCAACCAGGACAAGTACGACCCCACGCAGCACAACATCATTTCGAACGCGTCCTGCACCACCAACTGTGTGGCGCCGATGGCGAAGGTTCTCGACGAGAACTTCGGCATCGTCAAGGGCCTGATGACCACGGTCCACGCGTACACCAACGACCAGCGCATCCTGGACTTCCCGCACTCGGACCTGCGTCGCGCCCGCGCCGCCGCCGAGAACATCATCCCGACCACGACCGGTGCCGCCAAGGCCACCGCTCTGGTCCTGCCGCAGCTCAAGGGCAAGCTCGACGGCATCGCGATGCGCGTCCCGGTCCCGACCGGTTCGGCCACCGACCTCGTCGTGGAGCTGCAGCGCGATGTGACCAAGGACGAGGTCAACGCCGCGTTCAAGAAGGCCGCCGACGACGGTGACCTGAAGGGCGTCCTCTACTACACGGAGGACCCGATCGTGTCCTCGGACATCGTCGGCGACCCGGCGTCCTGCACCTTCGACTCGTCCCTGACCATGGTCCAGGACGGCAAGTCGGTGAAGATCCTCGGCTGGTACGACAACGAGTGGGGCTACTCGAACCGCCTCGTCGACCTCACGGTCTTCGTCGGCGGTCAGCTCTGATCAGCGGAGCAGGCACCTCGATGTGAGCACAGGGTCCGGACCGCGCGATACTGCGTGGTCCGGGCCTTGTTGCACGTCAGCCCTCTTTAAGGAGTCCTGGAGTCCAGCCATGAAGACGATCGACGAACTTCTCGCCGAAGGGGTCGAAGGCAAGCGGGTCTTCGTCCGCGCCGACCTCAATGTGCCGCTCGCCGACGGCACCATCACCGACGACGGCCGCATCCGCGCCGTCCTGCCGACCGTCAAGGCGCTCGCGGACGCGGGCGCCAAGGTGGTCGTCGCCTCGCACCTGGGCCGCCCCAAGGGCGCCCCGGACCCGGCGTTCTCACTCCTTCCCGCCGCCGAGCGGCTCGGTGAACTCCTGGGCGCGCCCGTCGCGTTCGCGCAGGACACCGTGGGCCCCGCCGCGCACGAAGCGGTGGACGGCCTGCAGCCCGGCCAGGTCGCGGTCATCGAGAACCTCCGCTTCAACGCCGGTGAGACCAGCAAGGACGACACCGAGCGCGGCGAGTTCGCCGACCGGCTCGCCGCCCTGGCCGATGTCTACGTAGGCGACGGTTTCGGTGCCGTGCACCGCAAGCACGCCTCCGTGTACGACCTTCCGGCGCGCCTGCCGCGCTACGCGGGCTACCTGATCGCCACCGAGGTCGGCGTCCTCAAGAAGCTCACCGAGGACGTGAAGCGCCCGTACACCGTCATCCTCGGCGGCGCCAAGGTCTCCGACAAGCTCGCCGTCATCGACGAGCTGCTCGGCAAGGCCGACCGCCTGCTGATCGGCGGCGGCATGGCCTACACCTTCCTCAAGGCCAAGGGGTACGAGGTCGGCATCTCCCTCCTCCAGGAGGACCAGATCCCGGTCGTCACGGAGTACATGGAGCGCGCCGAGAAGAACGGCGTCGAGCTCGTTCTCCCGGTCGACGTCCTGGTCGCCACGGACTTCCCGGACCTGAAGACGAAGGCCCCGGCCGACTTCAAGACCGTCGATGCGGACCGGATCCCCGCGGACATGGAAGGCCTGGACATCGGCCCCAAGTCCCGCGAGCTCTTCGCCACGAAGATCGCGGACGCCGAGACCGTCTTCTGGAACGGACCGGTCGGCGTCGCCGAGCACCCCGACTACGCCGGGGGCACGTCGGCCGTCGCACGAGCCCTGCTCAACTGCGACGGCTTCACCGTGGTCGGGGGCGGCGACTCCGCCGCGGCCGTCCGCAACCTAGGCTTCGACGAGAACGCATTCGGCCACATTTCCACCGGCGGCGGAGCCTCCCTCGAATACCTCGAGGGCAAGACGCTCCCCGGACTCGCGGCACTGGAGAACTGACACCTGATGACTACGCGTACCCCGCTGATGGCGGGCAACTGGAAGATGAACCTCAACCACCTCGAGGCCATCGCCCACGTCCAGAAGCTCGCCTTCGCCCTGGCCGACAAGGACTACGAGGCCGTCGAGGTCGCCGTCCTGCCGCCCTTCACCGATCTGCGCTCCGTGCAGACCCTGGTCGACGGCGACAAGCTCAAGATCAAGTACGGCGCCCAGGACATCTCGGCGCACGACTCCGGCGCGTACACCGGTGAGATCTCGGGCCCGATGCTCTCCAAGCTGAAGTGCACGTTCGTGGCCGTGGGCCACTCCGAGCGCCGCCAGTACCACGACGAGACCGACGAGATCTGCAACGGAAAGGTGAAGGCCGCCTACAAGCACGGCCTGACCCCGATCCTCTGCGTCGGCGAGGGCCTGGACATCCGCAAGGCGGGCCAGCAGGTCCAGTACACGCTGAACCAGCTCGACGGCGCCCTCAAGGACATCCCGGCCGAGCAGGCCGAGTCCATCGTGATCGCGTACGAGCCGGTCTGGGCGATCGGCACGGGCGAGGTCGCGACCCCCGAGGACGCCCAGGAGGTCTGCGGTGCCATCCGCGGCCGCCTCGCCGAGCTGTACTCGCAGGAGCTGGCCGACAAGGTCCGCATCCAGTACGGCGGCTCCGTGAAGTCCGGCAACGTGGCCGCGATCATGGCGCAGCCCGATGTCGACGGCGCCCTGGTGGGCGGTGCCGCGCTGGACACGGACGAGTTCGTCAAGATCGTCCGCTTCAGCGACCAGTGAGTATGCGGTAGCGGCGTTACGACGTACCCTTGCGGGGGTCGGAGGCTCTGGTTTCTAGCTTGAGGCTACGAAAAGGAGCTCCGGCCCCCGTCGTCGATTCTGATCCGAGGAAGTTGGTCCAGCCGTGGTTATGGGGTTCTCGATCGCCCTGATCGTCTTCAGCCTGCTGATGATGCTGCTGGTGCTGATGCACAAGGGCAAGGGCGGCGGCCTCTCCGACATGTTCGGTGGCGGCATGCAGTCGTCCGTCGGCGGCTCGTCGGTCGCCGAGCGCAATCTCGACCGCATCACCGTCGTGGTCGGTCTTCTCTGGTTCGCGTGCATTGTCGTGCTCGGCCTGCTGATGAAGGTGAACAACTGACCGCGAAAAGCGGCCTGATTTCCACCTTGCGAAAGCTTCGCTGAAAGCCCCATGTACGGTGCGTGCTCACCAGCGCGGATTATCATGGGGCTTGCGTCTCGGGGAGGGGTGTAACTCCAAACACTGGACGCGCGTTGGGCCTTACGTAGACTGAGGCGCCCGCAGCAGCACCATCACGCAGGGAGTTACGACCGTGGCAAGTGGCAACGCGATCCGAGGAAGTCGGGTCGGGGCGGGGCCGATGGGCGAAGCTGAGCGCGGTGAGTCCGCGCCGCGACTGCGCATCTCCTTCTGGTGCTCCAACGGACACGAGACGGTGCCCAGCTTCGCCAGCGACGCGCAGGTTCCCGATACTTGGGACTGCCCCCGCTGCGGCTTCCCGGCAGGTCAGGACCGGGACAACCCGCCGGACCCGCCGCGCACCGAGCCGTACAAGACGCACCTGGCGTACGTCCGCGAGCGGCGCAGCGACGCGGACGGCGAGGCGATTCTCGCGGAGGCACTCGCCAAACTGCGGGGCGAGATCTAGGACTTGCGACGGGCCGGACACCTGCGGGTGTTCGGCCGCTGCGCTTTTCACGTGACGTTTACCGTCACGTGTGCGGACAGACAGCTGCAGACATCTCATACCGGGCCCTGATCAATTAGGTTGGAACGTGCAGCGGGGCAAGGTACGTACATAGGTACGAGAGAAGGCTGAAGTCCGAGATGAACGCAGAAAGCCGCGCCAGGCTCAACCAGACGCCCGAGTGGGCGGCGCTCAGCAAGCACCGTGAGCAGCTGGGGGAGGTGCGACTGCGCGAGCTGTTCGCGCAGGATCCGGCGCGCGGTACGGGATACACGCTCCAGGTCGGCGATCTGTACGTCGACTACTCCAAGCACCTCGTCACCGACGAGACGCTGACGTTGCTGCGTGAGCTGGCCGCCGCGACGGACGTCTTCGGGCTGCGGGACGCCATGTTCCGCGGCGAGAAGATCAACACCACCGAGGACCGCGCGGTCCTGCACACCGCGCTGCGCGCCCCGCGCGACGCGGTGATCGACGTCGACGGCGAGAACGTGGTGCCGGGTGTGCACGCCGTCCTCGACAAGATGGCCGCCTTCGCCGGCAAGGTCCGCTCCGGCGAGTGGACCGGGCACACCGGCAAGCGCATCAAGAACATCGTGAACGTCGGCATCGGCGGTTCGGACCTCGGTCCCGCCATGGCCTACGAGGCCCTGCGCTCCTTCACCGACCGCGACCTCACCGTGCGCTTCGTGTCGAACGTCGACGGCGCCGACCTGCACGAGGCCGTGCGGGACCTGGACCCGGCCGAGACGCTGTTCGTCATCGCCTCGAAGACCTTCACCACCATCGAGACGATCACGAACGCCACCTCCGCGCGCGACTGGCTCCTGACCGGCCTGCGCGCCGACCAGAGCGCGGTAGCCAAGCACTTCGTGGCCCTTTCGACGAACGCCGAGAAGGTCTCCGACTTCGGCATCGACACGGCCAACATGTTCGAGTTCTGGGACTGGGTCGGCGGCCGCTACTCGTTCGACTCGGCGATCGGCCTCTCGCTGATGATCGCCATTGGCCCGGACGCCTTCCGCGAGATGCTGGACGGCTTCCACCTCGTCGACGAGCACTTCCGCACCGCGCCCGCAGAGTCCAACGTGCCGCTCCTTCTTGGCCTGTTGGGTATTTGGTACGGCAATTTCCATGACGCCCAGGCGCACGCGGTCCTGCCGTACTCGCACTACCTCTCCAAGTTCACCGCCTACCTCCAGCAGCTGGACATGGAGTCCAACGGCAAGTCCGTGGGCCGTGACGGCGAGCAGGTCGACTGGGAGACAGGTCCGGTCGTCTGGGGCACGCCGGGCACCAATGGGCAGCACGCGTACTACCAACTCATCCACCAGGGCACGAAGTTGATCCCCGCGGACTTCATCGGCTTCGCCGAGCCCGTCGGTGATCTGCTGTCGGGTCTGGTCGCCCAGCACGACCTCCTGATGGCCAACTTCTTCGCGCAGACGCAGGCGTTGGCCTTCGGCAAGACGCCGGACGAGGTGCGCGGCGAGGGTGTGCCGGAGGAGCTCGTCCCGCACAAGACGTTCCGGGGCAATCACCCGACGACGACGATCCTCGCCAAGGAACTGACACCGTCGGTTCTCGGCCAACTCATCGCGCTCTATGAGCACAAGGTGTTCGTGCAGGGCGCCGTGTGGAACATCGACTCCTTCGACCAGTGGGGCGTCGAGCTCGGCAAGGTCCTCGCCAAGCGCATCGAGCCCGCGCTGACCGAGGGTGCCGAGGTGCCGGGCCTGGACGGGTCGACGACCGCGCTGGTCGCCAAGTACCGGGATCTGCGCGGGCGTTGAGCCTGAGGGCGCGGTCGCTCGGGCGCCTCAGGCGTCAGGCGACCGCGCTCAGCGTGTCCGCGAGGCGGCGCCGGGCCGCCCGCGACGCCGGGAGCGCGGCCAGCGAGGCGGCGCCCAGAACCGCTGCCGCGCCGAAGAGCATCAGCAGAGCGGGGGACGGCACCCGTGCGATGCCGGCGCCGATGCCGTTCGACCGCCCCTGGGCGTCGATCAGCCAGTGCGCGAGGGGCAGCCCAAGGGCCGTGCCGGTGAGCGCGGCGGCCAGGGCGGTGCACCCCGTCGCCGTCACCGCGACCGCCGTGATCTGCCGTGGCGACAGGCCGATCGCCTTGAGGGCGAGCAGATCCCGTTCCCCTTCGCGCACCGTGCCGCCGATCGCGGTCAGCAGCTCGATGAGCCCGATCAGGGCGAGGACGGCGATCAGACCGATGACCACGGAGCGCAGGGGCGAGAGCCCGTCGGCCGGGTTGGTCACGGCGTGGACATCGAGCTGTCCCCGCGAGGTCTTCGTCAGCTCGGCGCCGACCGCGGCGGGGTCCGCGCCGGGGCGCAGCTGGAGCTGGTAGAGCGTGGGCCGGAGCTTCGGGTCGTTCTCCCGCAGCGTGTCCAGCGAGGTGGAGATGACCCGGCCGCCGTTCTCCGGCTCGATGTTGCGGCCCACGATGTGCAGGATCTGCGGGCGTCCGCCCACCGTCATCCGCACCCAGTCACCGACGCGTACGTCCAGCGCGTCGAGGAGCCCCTGTCCGGCCACCGCCTCGTCCGGGCCACGCGCCGGGCGGCCCTCGGCCAGGGTGAAGGGGTACGGGTTCTTGTACGTGCCGAGGCCGCGCAGCGCGATGGTGCCGGTCTGGCCGGGGACGAGGGCGGCCACCTCGATGCCCGGATGGACCGCGGTGACCTGCCGGTTTCCGGCGAGCAGGTCCCGCGCCCCGGAGTCGGTCAGGTCCTCGTCGGCGCGGGCGGTGAGCGCGGCGGCGATGCCGAGCTCCCGGGGCTCGTCGTGAAACCGGTCGATGGTGGTCCAGGCGCTCAGCGCGACCACGATCAGGAGGAGCGGCAGGGCGAGGCGGGCGATGGCGGACAGGGAGCGCGGCCGCAGCGTGAACGCCTTGTGCCAGCCGAGGACCAGTGCGGGCGGCAGCCGCAGCCCCAGCGCCCCGCGCGCCACCCCGGACAGCCGCCCGCCCGGCGCCGCAGCGGCCCGTAGCACCGGCACGGAGGGCACCCGCCCGGCCCGCCACGCGGCGAGCCCCGTCATGGCGCCGATGAAGAGCACCGCGGCGGCCGGCACACCGAACAGCGCCGCCGTATGCCCCGGAAGCCCCTGCCACACGCCGACCGCGTCGCCGAGCCGCCCCGGGACACGGCTGCCCAGCGTCTGGATGAGAGCCGTCGCCACCGCGGCGCCGAGCAGCGCGTACGCCAGATGCTGGACGAGGAAGCTGCGCACCACCTGGCCGGGGGTGAAGCCGATGGCCTTCAGGACCGAGATGTCGCGCAGATGGCCCCGGATACGGGTGTCGATGGCGCCGTACACGGCGAGGGCGGCGGCGACCAGGGCGCCAAGGCCGAAGAGGCCGAGCACCTGGCCGAGCAGCCGGTTGCCGCCCTGGGCCTCGGCGCGCGCCTGCTGCCAGTGGGAGACCTGGGTGACCGCTCCGGCGCCCAGGGTCGTGACGGCGCGCTGCACCGCGTAGTCCGTGTCGTCGGGGTCGGCGAGGCGAAGGCCGACGACCTGGCCCGACCGTCCGTCGGTCCGCTGCACGACGGACGGGGGCGCCCAGACCAGGCCTGACCGCTCCCCGGGGCTGTAGCCGGGCTCGGCGCTGTCGGCGACGCCGAGGACGGTCAGGGTGCGCGCGGTGCCGGGCAGCTTCAGGGTGTCGCCGGGCTCGGCCCACAGCGCGCGGGCGAGGCCGTGTTCGAGGACGACGCCGTCCGGTGTGGCCGGGTCCAGCCAGCGGCCCGAGGTGAGCAGGGGGCGCCCGGTGGCGGGTGGTGCGCCGGTGGCTCCGCGCAGTTCGACGGAGGCACGGGCGCCGTGCGACTCGACGGCGGTCGCGGCGGTCCGGTACGGCCCCGAGACGGACTCGACGCCGCCGATACGGGCAAGCCGCCCCGCGTCGGTGGAGGCCCCGGTGTGGATCCACACATGGGCGCCCCGTGACTGGGCGAAGACGCGCTGCCAGGGGTTGGTGGCGTACCCGAAGAGGGCCGCGGCGAGCAGCAGCGAGGCGACGATCCCGGTGGTGGCGAGCACGATGAACAGGGCTTCGCCGCGATGTGTCCGCAGATCGGCGTGCGCCCAGCGCAGGGTGGCCCGCATGGGGTCAGTCCTTCAGTTCGAGCACGCCGGAGATGCCGGTGCCGCGCGGCAGCGTGCCGCCGAGATCGGCGTCGTCGGCGATCCGGCCGTCGAAGAAGCTGATGACGCGGTCCGCGGAGCTCGCGAGCCGTGCGTCATGGGTGACCAGCACAATCGTCTGACCGCGCTGGTGGAAGCGGGACAGCAGGCGCATCACCTCGCGCGTCCCCTTGCTGTCCAGGCTGCCCGCGGGCTCGTCGGCCAGGAGCAGGGAAGGGTGGTTGACCAGGGCGCGGGCCAGGGCGACGCGCTGCTGCTCGCCGCCGGACAGCTCGCCCGGCATGCTGCGCTCCTTGCCCTCGAGGCCCAGCTCGGAAAGGAGCTCCTCGCGTTCGGCACGCGCCTGTTTCGGCGAGGTCCCGGCGAGCAGCGCGGGCAGCTCCACGTTGTCGGCGACCGACAGATTGGACACGAGGTTGAAGAACTGGAAGACGATGCCGATCCGGCGCCGGCGCTCCACCGCCCAGCGCGCCTCGCTGTAGGAGTCGGTGGACTCGCCGTCCAGGCGGATGCTGCCGCTGTCCGGCCGCTGGAGCCCGCCGAGCAGATGCAGCAGGGTCGACTTCCCGGCGCCGGAAGGCCCGGTGACGGCCACGAACTCGCCCTGCCGTATGCAGAGATCGACACCGCGTACGGCGGGGGCGGGTGCGCCCTCGCCGTAGTGGGTCTTGACCAGGCCCTCGGCCTCGAGCAGGGGAGGCACGGGAGACGGCGCGGAGGGACTGTCGTTCACTCCAGTTCCTCCAGCTCTTCCTGGCACCGCTCGAGCCAGTCGAGATCGGCCTGCAGATGCAGCATGGCGCCCTCGATCAGCAGGTGGGAGATGCGGTTGTCCCGGTTCTCGGCCGCGGACAGCTTCGACAGATCGCGCATGGTGTTCAGGTACTGGCGCCGCTGTTTGTTGATCAGGGCGATCTGGTCGGCGAGACCGGTCCGCGGGGCGAGCGCGAGCTTCATGAAGAACTCGTCCCGTACCCGTGGCTCGTCCGCCGTCTCCTCGTACCAGGCGTGCAGCGCTTCCCGCCCGGCGTCGGTGAGGTGGTAGATCTTCTTGTTGGGCCGGCTCGACTGCTCGACCTCCTCGCCGTCGATCAGTCCCGACTTCTCGAGGCGGCCCAGCGTCACATAGATCTGGCCGACGTTCGGCTGAGGGTACGCGGAGCCGAGGAGTTGCTCAAGGTCCTGCTTGAGCTCGTAGCCGTGGGCCGGGCCTCGCGCCAGGAGGGCCATGAGGGGCAGCCGCACTCGTGCTCTCCTCCTCGCATCCTCGTATTGTGCTCCAGGCCCTAGTATCGCCCATACCTAACGGGTATACATGGCCCCTGACGCGGGCGAAGGTGCCGGGCGCCGGTGTACAGGGAGGAACCTATGCGGTGGATACGTGCCGCGGGTAGGGGACTCCTGGTCATCGCCGTGATCCTGTCCGGGTACGCCGCATCGGGAACCCGGTCCGACACGGCACGCGGCGACGGACGCGGCCCCCTCACGCTGGCGACCGCGGGCGACCTCACCGGTTATCTGGGACCGCTGCTCGAGGGCTGGAACCGCACCCATCCCGGCGAGAAGGTCACCCTCGTCGAACTCCCGGACTCCGCCGACGAGACCCACGCTCAGATGACCACCGACCTGCGCTCGGGGGACAGCCGCTTCGACGTGCTCAACATCGACGTCGCCTGGACCTCGGAGTTCGCCGCAGCGGGCTGGATCTCCCCGCTGCGGCGCGACGGCTTCCCGCTCAAGAGCTTCCTGCCGCCGGTCGTGGACACGGCCACGTACGACGGGAAGCTGTACGCGGTTCCCTACGTCACCAACGCCGGGCTGCTCCTGTACCGCAAGGACGTCCTGGCCAAGGAAGGCATCGAACCGCCGCGCACCTGGGCCGAGCTTGAACGGGCGGCGAGGACCGTCGCCCCCAAGTACGGGCTCGACGGATACGCGGGCCAGTTCCTCCCCTACGAGGGGCTCACCGTGAACGCAGCCGAGGCGGTCTACTCGGCGGGCGGCACGATCCTCGGCGACGAGGGCGAGCGCGTCACCGTCAACTCCGCGGCGGCCCGCGAGGGCATCGGGTTCCTCGCCCGCGGGGTGCGCGAGGGCTGGATCCCGAAGAAGGCCCTGACGTACAAGGAAGAGGAGTCCCGGCAGGCCTTCCAGGACGGCAGGCTGCTCTTCCTGCGCAACTGGCCGTACGCGTACGTCAGCGCGTCCGGCGAGAAGTCCGAGGTCGCCGGGAAGATCGGTGCCGTGCCGCTGCCGGGGTCCGACGGCCCGGGGACGAGTGTGCTCGGCGGCTCGAACCTCGCCGTCAGCTCGCATGCGCGGCACCCCGATTCCGCCGCCCGCCTCCTCGCGTATCTCACCGGCGAGAAGGTGCAGCGGCAGGTGCTCACGCGGGGCGCGCTGCCGCCCGTGCGGGCCGCGCTCTATCAGGACCCCGGTCTCATCCGGAGGTTCCCGTATCTGCCGACGCTGCGGGCGAGCGTGCTCGCGGCGGCGCCGCGTCCCAAGAGCCCCCGCTACGACCAGGTGAGCCTGGCCGTGCAGGCCGCCGTGCATGACGCCATGGCCGGGCATCAGACGCCCGAGGCGGCGGTGCGGCGCCTCGCCCGGGAGCTTGCGGCCATCTCGCGCTAGCTGCGCTAGTTACACGTTAGGTATCTGAGGCGAGCCTCAGGGGCCTCATAGGTGCCGAAAACTCTGGACATAACGACTCAACTCGCCACGGCTTTCTGCCTACTCGTTGACACCCGCGCGACACGTCTACTTAACATGCATGCATAACCGCTCGGGTCGCGGTCGGCTCTCGGCCGCACACCCCTCGCGCACTTCGGCGCGCCTTCTCAGCACTTCCAGCACTTCCAGCACTTCCAGCACTTCACGTAGACAGGTCAACGGGTCATGCTCACAGCCCCGGCCGGCGACGGCCTCGCGCGCCCCCACACGCACCACTGGTGGCGGGACGCAGTGATCTACCAGGTGTACGTCCGCAGCTTCCTGGACAGCACCGGTGACGGCATCGGCGATCTCGCCGGGGTCCGCGCGGGACTGCCGTATCTGAAGAAACTCGGCGTCGACGGCATCTGGCTGAGCCCCTTCTACCCCTCGCCCCAGCACGACCACGGCTACGACGTCGCCGACTACTGCGACGTGGACCCGATCTTCGGCAACCTCGCCGAGTTCGACCTGCTGATGACCGACGCCCGGCGCCTGGGCGTCAAGGTGCTCCTGGACATCGTCCCCAACCACTGCTCCAGCGACCACGACTGGTTCCGCGAGGCGCTCACCGCGGAGCCCGGCAGCGCGGCGCGCGCCCGCTTCCACTTCGCCGAGGGCCGCGGCCCGCACGGCGAGGAGCCGCCCAACAACTGGCACGCCATGTTCGGCGGCCCCGCCTGGACCCCCGTCACCGAGCCGGACGGCACCCCCGGCCAGTGGTACCTGCACATGTTCACGCCCGAGCAGCCGGACCTGAACTGGCGCAACCCCGAGGTCGGCGCCCACTTCGAGCACGCGCTGCGGTTCTGGCTCGACCGGGGCGTCGACGGCTTCCGCATCGATGTCGCCGCCGGGCTCTTCAAACACCCCGGCCTGCCCGACTCGCCGGACCCCGAGGCCGACGCCCGCACCCGCGACTCCGTCAACCCCCTCGCCTGGAACCAGCCCGAGGTGCACGACGTATGGCGGCACTGGCGGGCGGTGTGCGAGGAGTACACCGCGCGCGACGGCCACGAACGCCTCCTCGTCGGCGAGGTCTCCGTGCCGACCGCCCGCGAACACGCCCAGTACGTACGCCCCGACGAACTCCACCAGGCGTTCTTCTTCGACCTGTTGGGCGCGCCCTGGGACGCGGACGCCTTCCGCAAGGTCATCACGGAGGCGATGCGGGACATCGCGGGCACGGGCTCCACGGTCACGTGGGTGCTCAACAACCACGACCAGGTCCGCACGGTCACGCGGTACGGCGAGTCCGGCACCGAGGGCAGCGGCCTCGGCGCGACCCGGGCGCGGGCCGCGGCGCTGCTCATGCTGGCGCTGCCCGGAGCCGCGTACATCTACCAGGGCGAGGAGCTCGGCCTTCCCGAGGTCGACGACCTGCCCGACGAGGTGCTCACCGACCCGATCTTCCACCGCACCGGAAGCCGGGCCCGGATCCGCGACGGCTGCCGGGTGCCGCTGCCGTGGTCGGGGCACGCGTCGCCGTTCGGCTTCACCTCCGGGGCCGAGGGCGCCAAGCCGTGGCTGCCGCAGCCCGCGTGGTTCGCCGAGCACGCCACCGACCGCGCCCTCGCCGACACCCGCTCCTTCTGGCACCTCTACCGCGACGGACTCCAACTGCGCGCCGGGCTGCCCCAGTTGGGCGAAGGCTCGCTGCGCTGGCTGCAGACGCCGCCCGGGGTCCTCGCCTTCGTCCGCGGCGACGGCCTGGTGTGCGCGGTCAACTTCGGTACGGCCCCGGTGCCCGCGCCCGTCTCCGGCGCCCCGCTGCTGTCCAGCGGGCCGTGCCCGACCGGCGTCCTTCCCGGCTCCACCGCCGCCTGGTGGATCAGCGACTGCACCAACCCCTGAGATCCGTTACATCCGCTCGATCCGACACCCCGTCAACTCCTTTGCCCCCGAAGGGACATCAACGATGATGCGACGACGTATCACCCTTGCCGGCTGCACCGCCCTCGCCCTGGCCATGGGCGCCACCGCCTGCGGCGGTGGCGACGTCAGCGCCGGCGGCGGCGACAAGTCGCTCGACGGCCAGACGATCACCGTCGCCGGCGTCTGGTCCGGCAGCGAGCAGAAGAACTTCCAGAAGGTGCTCGACGCCTTCGGCGAGGAGACCGGGGCCAAGGTCCAGTTCGTCTCCACCGGTGACAACGTCTCCACTGTCGTCGGCAGCAAGATCGAGGGCGGCAACGCCCCCGACGTCGTGATGGTCCCGCAGGTCGGCGTCCTGAAGCAGTTCGCGAAGAAGGGCTGGCTCACGCCCCTGTCCCAGAAGACCGAGCAGGCCGTCGACGCCAACTACGCGAGCGTGTGGAAGAAGTACGGCAGCGTCGAAGGCGCCCTCTACGGCCTGTACTTCAAGGCCGCGCACAAGTCGACCGTCTGGTACAGCCCCGACGCCCTCGACCAGGCAGGGGTCAAGACCCCCAAGACGTACGAGGAGATGCTCAAGGCGGGCCGGACGGTCTCCGACTCGGGGCTCGCCGCCTTCTCCGTCGCGGGACAGGACGGGTGGACCCTCACCGACTGGTTCGAGAACATCTACCTCTCGCAGGCCGGGCCCGGGAAGTACGACCAGCTCGCCGCGCACAAGATCAAGTGGACCGACCCGTCCGTCGTCGACGCGCTCACCACCCTCGGCAAGCTCTTCAAGGACGACCAGCTGATCGCGGGCGGCCAGAAGGAGGCCCTGAGCACCGACTTCCCGGGCTCCGTCGAGAAGGTCTTCGGGCCCGAGCCCGAGGCGGGCATGGTCTACGAGGGCGACTTCGTGGCCGGTGTCGCCAAGGACCAGTTCGACAAGAAGATCGGTGCGGACGCCGACTTCTTCCCCTTCCCCGCGGTCGACGGCGGCAAGGCGCCCGTGGTCAGCGGCGGTGACGCCGCGGTCGCCCTGAAGGACGGCAAGAACCAGAAGGGCGCCACGAAGCTCCTGGAGTACCTGGCGACCCCCGAGGCGGCGGCCGTCTGGGCCGAGGCGGGCGGCTTCCTCTCCCCGAACAAGAAGGTCGACCTCGCCTCGTACGGCGACGACGTCACCCGCGAGACCGCCAAGTCCCTTGTCGGCGCCGGTGATTCGGTCCGCTTCGACATGTCCGACCAGGCCCCCGCGGCCTTCGGCGGCACCAAGGGCATGGGCGAGTGGAAGCTCCTCCAGGACTTCCTGCGCGACCCGTCGGACCCGAAGGCCACGGCGCAGCGGCTCGAAGCCGCGGCGGCCAAGGCCGACAAGGGCTGATCGCCATGACCGCCACCTCCGCCGGGACGCCGAGCCCGCCGGCCGCCAAGACGCCGGGCGCCGCCGGCAAGGCCCCGAGGCCCCCGGGCACCGAGGCCGCCCGGCGCAGGCGCCGCGGGCGGGTCATCGCCGTCGTCTTCGTCCTTCCCGCCCTGCTCCTGCTCGGCGCCCTCGTCGTCTACCCCGTGCTGTTCTCGGCGGGACGCAGCCTCTTCGACGCCTCCGGCACGAAGTTCGTCGGCGGCGACAACTACACCGAGATGTTCCGCGACCCGGCCACGCTCAAGGCCATCCGCAACAGCGTCATCTGGGTGGTCATCGCCCCGACCCTGCTCACCGGGCTCGGCCTGATCCTCGCCGTCCTGGTCGAGAAGATCCGCTGGGCCACCGCGTTCAAGCTGCTCCTCTTCATGCCCATGGCGGTCTCCTTCCTCGCCGCGGGCATCATCTTCCGGCTCGCGTACGACGAGGACCCCGACAAGGGCGTCCTGAACGCCGCCGTCGTGGGCGTGCACGACGCCTTCGAGGGCACCTCCTCCTACCCGACCGCGCGTGCCCGTGACGGCCAGGGCCTGACCAAGGGCGCCGACGGCTCGTACCGCACGACCGCCGCCGCGTCCCCCGGCCACACGGTCGGCCTCGGGCTCGTCGGCGTCGCGCCCAAGGACCTGCCCGAGGACGCCGAGCCCGCGTACGCGGCGGCCGGGCGGACGGCCGGCGCGCACGAGCTGCGCGGTGTCGTCTACCTGGACTTCATACCCGGCGGGGGAGGGAAGCAGGGCGAGACGGACCGGGCCGAGAGCGGACTGCCCCAGATGCGGGTGGAGGCGGTGCGGGGCGGCGAGACGGTCGCGAGCGCCACCACCGGCACCGACGGCTCCTTCCGCTTCACGGACCTCGACCCCGGTGCGACGTACACCGTGCACCTGCCCGCGAAGAACTTCGCCGCGCCCTACGAAGGCGTCTCCTGGCTGGGCCCGGCCCTCGTCACCCCGGCCATCATCGGCGCGTATCTGTGGATCTGGACGGGCTTCGCCATGGTGCTCATCGGCGCCGGGCTCGCGTCGCTGCCGCGCGATGCCCTGGAAGCGGCCCGGATGGACGGCGCCAGTGAGTGGCAGGTCTTCCGCCGGATCACCGTGCCGCTGCTCGCGCCCGTCCTCACCGTGGTCTTCGTGACCCTGGTGATCAACGTGATGAAGGTATTCGACCTCGTCTACATCATCGCGCCGGGGCCCGTGCAGGAGGACGCCACGGTCCTCGCCACCCAGATGTGGCTCGTCTCCTTCGGCGGCGGCAACAACCAGGGCCTCGGCAGCGCGCTCGGCATGCTCCTGCTGCTCCTGGTGATCCCCGCCATGGTGTTCAACGTCCGCCGCTTCCGCAGGAGTCAGTCATGACCGTCACCACTCCCGACCGGCAGGCCGTGACGCCGGACAAGGAACCGGCGGCCGTCGCACCCGCCACCCGCCCCCGCCCCAAGGGCCGCATCGGCCGCTGGCTCGGCAGCAGCCTGGTCCAGGCGTTCCTCGTGGTCGTCGCGCTGGTCTGGATCACCCCGCTCGCCGGGCTCTTCCTCTCCTCGCTGCGCTCCGCCAAGGACACCGCGAGCGGCGGCTGGTGGACCTCTCTGAGCAGCCCGGCACAGCTTTCCTTCGACAACTACTCGGCGCTGCTCGACAACACCGGGATGACGAAGGCGTTCTGGAACACCGTCCTGATCTCGGTGCCCGCCACCGCTCTGGTCGTCGTCATCGCGGCCCTCGCCGCGTACGCCTTCGCCTGGCTGGAGTTCCCCGGCCGGGACCCGCTGTTCCTGCTCGTGGTGGCGCTGCTCGTGGTGCCGATGCAGATCGGCCTGCTTCCGGTGGCCAAACTCTTCGGCGAGCTGGGTCTTTTCGGCACCATCCCGGGCGTGGTGCTCTTCCACGTCGCCTACGGACTGCCGTTCGCCGTCTTCCTGCTGCGCAACTACTTCGCGGAGATACCGAAGGAGATGCTGGAGGCGGCCCGGATGGACGGCGGGACCGAGTGGCGGATCTTCACGCGGCTCGTGCTGCCGGTGGGGCGTCCGGCCATCGCGAGCCTGGCCATCTTCCAGTTCCTCTGGGTGTGGAACGACATGCTGGTGGCGCTGCTCTTCGCCGACAGTTCCTCGCAGCCGCTGACCGTGGAACTGCAGTCGCAGATCCGCCAGTTCGGCAGCAACATCGACGTGCTCGCGCCCGGTGCGTTCCTCTCGCTGGTCGTCCCGGTGGTCGTGTTCTTCGCGTTCCAGCGGCACTTCGTGCAGGGGGTGATGGCGGGCTCCGTCAAGTGAGCCCGCGCATACGGGCGTTGACCGTACCTACGAGAGTTGCCCGTACGTACGACGCGCCGCGGCCCGGTCCCCACGAGGAGGACCGGGCCGCGGCGCGTGCGTCGTCGCTGCCGTCAGGCCGAAGCCGGCGGATACAGATCGCGCGGCAGCTGCGAGGCCGCCGCCGCGTCCAGCAGCCACAGCGTCCGCGACCTGCCGTACGCGCCCGCCGCCGGTGCCTGGATCTCGCCCGCGCCGGAGAGGGCGATCGCCGCGGCGTTCGCCTTGTCCTCGCCCGCCGCGAGCAGCCACACCTCGCGGGCCGCCCGGATCGCCGGGAGCGTGAGCGTGATGCGGGTGGGCGGCGGCTTGGGCGCGCCGTGCACGCCGACCACCGTGCGCTCCGTCTCGCGGACCGCGGGCAGCTCCGGGAAGAGCGAGGCGACATGGGTGTCCGGGCCGACGCCCAGCATCAGCACGTCGAACGTCGGCACCGGGCCGTGGTCCTCGGGCCCCGCGGCCGCGGCGAGCTCGGCCGCGTAGACCTCGGCGGCCGCGTCCGGCTCGTAGGCGCCGTCCGAAGCGGGCATCGGATGCACCCGCGCCGGGTTGAGCGGCACCGAGTCGAGCAGCGCCTCCCGGGCCTGGGTGTAGTTGCGCTCCGGGTCGCCGTCCGGCAGGAAGCGCTCGTCGCCCCACCACAGGTCGAGGCGCGACCAGTCGACCGCGTCCTTCGCCGGGGCCGAACTCAGCGCCGCCAGAAGGCCGTTGCCGTTGCGGCCGCCGGTGAGGACCACCGACGCATAGCCCCTGGCGGACTGCGCGTCGACGATCTTCGTGATGAGGCGGGCCGCCGCGGCCTGCGCCATCAGCTCCTTGTCGCGGTGCACGACGAGCTGCGGGGCCGCGCTCACTTCGCCGCCGCCTTCTTCGCCGGTGCCTTCTTGGCCGGAGCCCGGTCCGCCTTCTTCGGCTCGTCGGCGGGCTGCTCGGCAGCCGGCGCCGCCGTCTGCGCCGCGGGCTCACCGAGCCGCTCCACGCCGTACCTCAGCGCGGAGGCGTAGGTGTCGTCCGGGTCCAGGCGGCGCAGCTCCTCGGCGATCAGCTCGGCCGTCTCGCGGCGCTTGAGCGCCACCGCGCGGTCGGGCTGCCCCTGGACTGAGAGCGTGGCGAGCGAGCCGTCGGGGCGGCCGAGCACGATGGGACCGCAGTCGGTTTCCATGCGTACGCAGGTCAGACCCGGGCCCGCCGAGAGCGAGCGCTTCACGGGGACGTCGAGCCGGTCCGCGAGCCACATACCGAGCAGCTCGCAGCTCGGGTTGAACTCTTCGCCCTCCACCTCGACCGAGGTGACCTTGCAGGTGACCTGGTCGAGTGCGGCCGCGAGCATCGAGCGCCACGGCGTGATCCGGGTCCAGGACAGGTCCGTGTCGCCGGGGTGGTACGCCTCGGCGCGCGCGGCCAGCTCGTGGACCGGCTGCTCCGCGGCGTAGGTGTCCGTGACGCGGCGCTGGGCCAGGGCGCCCAGCGGGTCGTTGGACGGGTCCAGCGGGGCGTTCACCGGCCACCAGACGACCACGGGGGCGTCGGGGAGCAGCAGCGGCAGGACGACCGACTGGGCGTGGTTGATGACCTCGCCGTAAAGCCGCAGGACGACCGTCTCGCCGGTGCCCGCGTCCGCGCCCACCCGCACCTCGGCGTCCAGGCGCGAGCTGGTGCGGTCACGGGGCGAGCGCGCGGCGCGCTTGATGACGACCAGGGTGCGCGAAGGGTGCTCGCGGGACGCTTCGTTGGCGGCCTTCAGGGCGTCGTAGGCGTTCTCCTCGTCGGTGACGATGACGAGGGTGAGCACCATGCCGACGGCCGGGGTGCCGATCGCCCTGCGGCCCATGACGAGCGCTTTGTTGATCTTGCTGGACGTGGTGTCCGTAAGGTCGATCTTCATGGCCGACGCCAGCTCCGTCCGTCTCGTGCGAGCATTTCGTCCGCCTCGGTCGGGCCCCAGGTGCCTGCCGCGTACTGCGCGGGCTTGCCGTGCCTGTCCCAGTACTCCTCGATCGGGTCGAGGATGTTCCAGGACAGCTCGACCTCCTCCGTGCGCGGGAAGAGGTTGGCGTCGCCGAGCAGGACGTCCAGGATCAGACGCTCGTACGCCTCGGGGCTTGACTCGGTGAAGGACTCGCCGTACGCGAAGTCCATCGACACGTCCCGGATCTCCATCGAGGTGCCGGGCACCTTCGAGCCGAACCGGACCGTGATGCCCTCGTCGGGCTGGACGCGGATGACGATCGCGTTCTGACCCAGCTCCTCCGTCGCCGTGTGGTCGAAGGGCGAGTGGGGCGCGCGCTGGAAGACGACCGCGATCTCCGTGACGCGACGGCCCAGACGCTTGCCCGTGCGCAGGTAGAAGGGGACGCCCGCCCAGCGCCGGTTGTCCACCTCCAGCTTGATGGCCGCGTAGGTGTCGGTCTTCGACTTGGGGTCGATGCCGTCTTCCTGGAGATAGCCGACGGCCTTCTCGCCGCCCTGCCAGCCCGCCGCGTACTGCCCGCGGACGGTGCTCTCGCCGAGGTCCTTGGGCAGCCGGACGGCGCCCAGAACCTTCGCCTTCTCGGCGACGAGCGCGTCCGCGTCGAAGGAGGCGGGCTCCTCCATCGCAGTCAGCGCCATCAGCTGGAGCAGGTGGTTCTGGATGACGTCGCGGGCGGCGCCGATGCCGTCGTAGTAGCCGGCGCGGCCGCCGATGCCGATGTCCTCGGCCATGGTGATCTGGATGTGGTCCACGTACGACCGGTTCCAGATCGGCTCGAACATCTGGTTGGCGAAGCGCAGCGCCAGGATGTTCTGGACGGTCTCCTTGCCGAGGTAGTGGTCGATCCGGAACACCTGGTCCGGGGCGAACACCTCGTGCACGATCGAGTTGAGGTCCTGGGCGGAGGCCAGGTTGTGCCCGAAGGGCTTCTCGATGACCGCGCGCCGCCAGGACCCGTCGGGGGCGTCCGCGAGCCCGTGCTTCTTGAGCTGCTGGACGACGTCGGGGAAGAACTTCGGCGGCACGGAGAGATAGAAGGCGAAGTTGCCGCCCGTGCCCTGCGCCTTGTCGAGGTCCTGGATGGTGGCCTTGAGCTGCTCGAAGGCGTCGTCGTCGTCGAAGTTGCCCTGGACGAAGCGCATGCCCTGGATCAGCTGCTGCCAGACCTCCTCGCGGAAGGGTGTGCGCGCGTGCTGCTTGACCGCGTCGTGCACCTCCTGCGCGAAGTCCTCGTCCTGCCACTCGCGCCGGGCGAAACCAATAAGGGAAAAGCCCGGCGGAAGAAGGCCTCGGTTGGCGAGGTCATAGACAGCGGGCATCAGCTTTTTACGGGACAAATCGCCCGTGACGCCAAAGATGACCAGGCCCGACGGCCCCGCGATACGCGGGAGCCGTCGGTCTGCGGCGTCACGCAGCGGATTGCTGCTTGACAAGATGGTCAGCCCTCCGAAGGGGTGAGGCGCTTGAGCTCCGCCTCGGTGGACTTGAGCAGGTCGTTCCAGGACGCCTCGAACTTGTCGACGCCCTCGTCCTCCAGAAGCTGCACGACATCGTCGTAGCTGACGCCGAGCTTCTCGACGGCCTCGATCTCGCCGCGCGAGGCGTCGTACGTGCCCGCCACGGTGTTGCCGGTGATCTGGCCGTGGTCGGCGGTGGCCTCCAGGGTGGCCTCCGGCATCGTGTTCACCGTGTTCGGCGCGACCAGGTCGTCGACGTACAGGGTGTCCTTGTACGCCGGGTCCTTGACGCCGGTCGAGGCCCACAGCGGACGCTGCTTGTTGGCCTGCGCCTTGTCGAGCGCGGCCCAGCGGTCGGAGGAGAAGACCTCCTCGTACGCCTCGTACGCCAGACGCGCGTTGGCGAGCGCGGCCTTGCCCTTGAGGGCCTTGGCCTCGTCGGTGCCCAGGGCGTCGAGGCGCTTGTCGATCTCGGTGTCCACGCGGGACACGAAGAAGGACGCCACCGAGTGGATCTTGGAGAGGTCCAGGCCCGCGGCCTTCGCCTTCTCCAGGCCCGCCAGGTACGCGTCCATGACCTCGCGGTAGCGCTCGAGCGAGAAGATCAGCGTCACGTTCACGCTGATGCCCTTGCCGATGACCTCGGTGATCGCGGGCAGGCCCGCCTTCGTCGCCGGGATCTTGATGAGGGTGTTGGGACGGTCCACCAGCCAGGCGAGCTGCTTGGCCTCGGCGACCGTCGCCTCGGTGTTGTGCGCCAGGCGCGGGTCGACCTCGATCGACACGCGGCCGTCCTGGCCGCCCGTCGCGTCGAACACCGGGCGCAGGATGTCGGCGGCGTCACGGACGTCCGCCGTCGTGATCATGCGGATGGCCTCTTCGACGGTGACCTTGCGGGCGGCGAGGTCGGCGAGCTGCTGCTCGTAACCGTCACCGCTGCTGATCGCCTTCTGGAAGATCGACGGGTTCGTGGTGACACCCACGACGTGGCTCTGGTCGATCAGTTCGGCGAGGTTGCCGGACGTGATCCGCTTGCGCGACAGGTCGTCCAGCCAGATCGCGACGCCTTCGTCGGAGAGGCGCTTGAGTGCGTCTGTCATGGGAATTACATCTCCTACTTGATGGTATGTCGGCGTCAGCGCTGAGCGGCGTCGATCTCAGTAGTTGAATCCAATGCAGCCCGGGCGGCCGCGGTGACCGCGTCGGCAGTGAACCCGAACTCACGGAACAGCACCTTGCCGTCCGCGGAAGCACCGAAGTGCTCCAGCGACACGATGCGCCCGGCGTCGCCCACGAAGCGGTGCCAGGTCAGGCCGATGCCCGCCTCGACCGCCACGCGCGCCTTCACCGACGGCGGAAGCACGCTGTCGCGGTAGCTCTGGTCCTGCTCCTCGAACCACTCGACGCACGGCATCGAGACGACGCGCGTCGGGACGCCGGCCGCCTGCAGCTGCTCGCGCGCCTCGACGGCGAGGTGCACCTCGGAGCCGGTGCCGATGAGGACGACCTCGGGGGCGGGGCCGTCGGCCTCGAACAGGACGTAGCCGCCCTTGGCCGCGCCCTCGGTGACCTCGCGGTCGTACGTCGGCACGCCCTGACGGGTCAGCGCCAGGCCGTGCGGGGCGCCCTTGCCGAACACCTTGGTGTAGCGCTTGAGGATCTCGCGCCACGCGACGGTGGTCTCGTTCGCGTCCGCCGGGCGGACCACGTTCAGGCCCGGGATGGCGCGCAGCGATGCCAGGTGCTCGACCGGCTGGTGCGTCGGGCCGTCCTCGCCGAGACCGATGGAGTCGTGCGTCCACACGTACGTCACCGGCAGGTGCATCAGCGCGGACAGGCGGACGGCGTTGCGCATGTAGTCGGAGAACACCAGGAAGGTGCCGCCGTAGATGCGGGTGCCGCCGTGCAGCGCGATGCCGTTCATCTCCGCGGCCATGGAGTGCTCGCGGATGCCGAAGTGGATCGTGCGGCCGTACGGGTCGGCCTCCGGCAGCGGGTTGTCCGCAGGGAGGAACGACGACGTCTTGTCGATCGTCGTGTTGTTCGAGCCCGCGAGGTCGGCCGAGCCGCCCCACAGCTCGGGGACGACCGCGCCGAGCGCCTGCAGGACCTTGCCGGACGCGGCACGCGTCGCGACGCCCTTGCCCGCCTCGAAGACCGGGAGCTTCTCCTCCCAGCCGGCCGGCAGCTCGCCCGCGGCGATGCGGTCGAACTCCGCGGCGCGCTCCGGGGAAGCGGTGCGCCAGGCGGCGAAGCCCTTCTCCCACTCGGCCTTGGCGTCACGGCCGCGGTCGAGCGCCTCGCGGGCGTGCGCGAGGACCTCGTCGGCGACCTCGAAGCTCTGCTCCGGGTCGAAGCCGAGGACACGCTTGGTGGCCGCGACCTCGTCGGCGCCGAGCGCCGAGCCGTGCGCGGCCTCGGTGTTCTGCGCGTTCGGCGCGGGCCAGGCGATGATCGAGCGCATCGCGATGAAGGACGGCTTGTCCGTCACCGCCTTCGCGGCCTGGATCGCGGCGTAGAGGGCGGCCGGGTCGAGGTCGCCGTTCTCCTTGGGCTCCACGCGCTGGACGTGCCAGCCGTAGGCCTCGTACCGCTTGATGGTGTCCTCGGAGACGGCCGTCTCCGTGTCGCCCTCGATGGAGATGTGGTTGTCGTCCCACAGCAGCACGAGGTTGCCGAGCTTCTGGTGCCCGGCCAGCGAGGACGCCTCCGAGGAGATGCCCTCCTGGAGGCAGCCGTCACCGGCGATCGCGTAGATGTAGTGGTCGAACGGCGACTCGCCATCGGCGGCCTCCGGGTCGAACAGGCCACGCTCGTAGCGGGCGGCCATCGCCATGCCCACGGCGTTCGCGACGCCCTGGCCCAGCGGGCCCGTCGTCGTCTCCACGCCCGTGGTGTGCCCGTACTCCGGGTGGCCGGGGGTCTTCGAACCCCAGGTGCGGAACGCCTTCAGGTCATCGAGCTCCAGGCCGAAGCCGGCCAGGTAGAGCTGGATGTAGAGGGTCAGGGACGAGTGGCCCGCGGACAGCACGAACCGGTCGCGCCCGGTCCACTCGGCGTCGGCGGGGTCGTGCCGCATCACCTTCTGGAAGAGGGTGTACGCGGCAGGCGCGAGGCTCATGGCCGTACCCGGATGGCCGTTGCCGACCTTCTGTACGGCGTCGGCGGCCAGGACGCGGGCGGTGTCAACAGCCCGCTGGTCCAGTTCGGTCCACTCGAGGTCAGTGGCGGTCGGCTTGGTGCTCACCCTGGGTCAGGGCTCCTCTCCACATGTCGAATGCCGGCGATGTAGATCCCACCGGCCGATGTCGAGCCTACCGCTGTAAAGACGTGCATTTTTTCGAGTCATTCCAGACTGCCGGGACGCGCCGGGATCCGCCTGCCGAAAGGGATCCACGCCGTTCACCATGTGAAGTCGGAGCCGCTCAGATGGACTGTGTGAACGAGTGCCGGGCCGCTCATCTGAACGGGTGTCGCACCGCGTTTCCGGACGTTTCCAGGGCGCCCAACACGCCGCTCAACACGACCCCACCCCCGCGAAGGGCGAGGTATGGGCAACGTCTACAGTGGCGTGGTACGCGCGAGCCTTTACCGGATCTTCATCTCTGAACGTCCGACGCGGCTTGCTGGGAAGTCTCTGTCAGGGGTGTGCGTGACGGCCGTTGAATCCCGTCCAGCGGGGTCGCTAGGGACGAGCTCTAGCCCGAGCCACCGGCCGTTCGGGGCCCGTGTCATGGCGTTCGTGGCGCTGACCAAGCCGCGGATCATCGAGCTCCTCCTGATCACCACCGTTCCGGTGATGTTCCTCGCCGAGCAGGGTGTGCCCGACCTGTGGCTGGTCCTGCTGACCTGTGTCGGCGGCTACCTCTCCGCGGGCGGCGCCAACGCGCTGAACATGTACATCGACCGCGACATCGACGCGCTGATGGACCGTACGTCGCAACGGCCCCTGGTCACCGGCATGGTGAGCCCCCGCGAATGCCTGGTCTTCGGCATCTCGCTCGCGGTGATCTCCACGCTCCTGTTCGGCCTGGCCGTCAACTGGCTCTCGGCCTGGCTCTCCCTGAGCGCACTGCTCTTCTACGTGGTCGTCTACACGATGATCCTGAAGCGCCGCACCTCGCAGAACATCGTCTGGGGCGGCATCGCGGGCTGTCTGCCGGTCCTCATCGGCTGGTCCTCGGTCACCGACTCCATGTCGTGGGCGCCGGTCATCCTCTTCCTCGTCATGTTCTTCTGGACGCCGCCGCACTACTGGCCGCTGTCCATGAAGGTGAAGGACGACTACGCGCGCGTGGGCGTGCCGATGCTGCCGGTCATCGCCTCCAATAAGGTCGTCGCCCGCCAGATCGTCCTCTACAGCTGGGTCATGGTCGCCGTCTCCCTGCTGCTGCAGCCGCTCGGCTACACCGGCTGGTTCTACACCGTGGTCGCCCTGCTGTCCGGCGGCTTCTGGCTGTGGGAGGCGCACGGCCTGCAGACCCGCGCCAGGGCCGAGGTCACGGGCGGCAAGCTCAAGGAGATGCGGCTGTTCCACTGGTCGATCACCTATGTCTCGCTGCTGTTCGTGGCGGTGGCGGTGGATCCCTTCCTCCGCTAGGCGCTCCGCTGGGAGGCCGGTGCGGAACGTGCGGGCCGTCGGTGGCTGGTCGCGCAGTTCCCCGCGCCCCTCACGGGGCGCGGTTCGCTGCGTGGGCGATGCCACTCCCCCCGCCTGTCGCCAGACGATCTACCCGTCGGTAGCATCCTGCCCATGGCAGACACGCAGCAGGTGGACGACAGCAAGAAGGCCGCCAAGGCCGAGCGCCGGGCGGCCAAGCTGGCGAAGGAGATCGGGACCTTCGCCCGGGCGCACGGTGGTGCCGAGGGGCAGATCGCGTACATCGGGCACGAGGGCACCCGCATCGTCCTGGTCGGCGAGGACGGCGGCTGGGGCGACCTGGTGGCGCCCAGCTACGCCATCGCGCAGAGCGCCGTGGAGAAGGCCGGGATCACCGTCCACGAGAACTTCGACGGCGATTTCGCGGCCAAGGTGAAGACCGGGCCCTACGAGTGGACGCGCATGGCGGGCATTCAGCTCGGCGGGCCCAGCAACGGCTGACGGCTCGCGGCCGATGTCGTACAGACTGGCCGAAAGCAACACCTGACGCCCGGGTCACCCGTTAGGACCGTAGGAGCACGGTCCGCCTACCGGGAGCCCGGATGATCGAAACGCCGTCCCTGGTGGACCAGTACTGCCATGGCGTGCTGCGTACGGAGCTGGGCCTCGGCACCTTCGAGGCCCACCTCGGCCGCGGCGAGGGCCCGCCCGCGCCCGGCACCACCTTCTTCGACACCCAGACGGGCTTCGCGGTACGCCGCTGGTGCCCGCCGCTGCTCGGTCTCGAACCGCACTGCCCGCCCGCCCGCTATCTCGCCCGCCGTCGCGACCTCGGCGTACTGGAGTCGGGCCGGAGGCTGTTGCGGGGCAGCGGCATCACGACGTATCTCGTCGACACCGGGCTGCCCGGAGATCTCACCGGGCCCACCGAGATGGCGTCCGCAGGCGCCGCCGACGCGCACGAGATCGTCCGCCTGGAATTACTGGCCGAACAGGTCGCCGACACCTCCGGCACCGTCGACTCCTTCCTCGCCAATCTGGCCGAGTCCGTGCACGCGGCGGCCGCGGGCGCCGTCGCCTTCACCTCGGTCGCCGGCGTCCGGCACGGTCTCGCCCTGACGCCCGAACCGCCGGGGCCCGGGGAAGTGCGGGGCGCCGCGGGGCGCTGGCTCTCGGGGCGGCAGGTGGGCGGCGCCCTTGGCGACCCCGTACTGCTGAGGCATCTGCTGTGGATCGCCGTCGCATCGGGGCGCCCGCTGCAGCTGCACGCGGGGGCCGGGGACCCGCAGGCGTACTTCGGCGGCTTCGCGCGGGCGACCGCGGGGCTCGGCACCGATCTCGTACTGCTGCACGGCTACCCCTACCACCGGGGCGCCGCCCATCTCGCGGGCGACTTCCCGCACGTGTACGCCGATCTGGGCCCCGCGCTCGTGCGTACCGGGGCGCGTGCGGCCGCCGTGCTCGCGGAGATCCTGGAGCTGGCGCCGTTCGGCAAGGTGCTCTTCTCCAGCGGCGCGCACGGGCTTCCCGAGCTGCACGTGGTGGGCGCGCGGCTGTTCCAGGAGGCGCTGGGCAGGGTGCTCGGCGGCTGGGTCGTGGAGGGTGCGTGGTCGCTGGCGGACGCGCAGCGGGTGGCGGGGCTCGTCGCGGCGGGCAACGCCCGCCGTGTGTACGGGCTTTCGGAGGAGGGCTGAAGGGCCCCGGCCTCACACGGTTGGGCTCAGACGGCCGAAAGGCGGGACTCGTCGGCCTGCGCCGGGACCTCCACCGTGGTCAGCGGGCGCTCGCGCATCGAGAGGAGCACCCTCATCACGCCGATCCACACCAGACACGAGCCGAGCATGTGCATGCCCACCAGGACCTCGGGCAGGTCCGTGAAGTACTGGACGTAGCCGATGGCGCCCTGGCCGAGGAGGATCAGGAACAGGTCACGCGTGCGGTGCAGCGGGCCCTTGGGCGCGTCGACGGCCTTGAGGACGAACCACAGGGCGAACGTCAGCGTCACCACGATCCAGGCGAGGACCGCGTGCGCCTTGCTGACCGTCTCCCAGTCGAAGCCCATCCGCGGCACCTCGCTGGAGTCGCCCGCGTGCGGTCCGGAGCCCGTCACGACCGTACCCACGGCGATCAGCAGACCGGACGTCACGACCAGGACCCACACCAGCTGCGCCACGGCCTTGCCGACCAGCGGGCGCGTCTCGGCGTCGCCCTCGCGGGTGCGCTGCCACATCGTGACGGCGACCGCGATCAGGGCGGAGGAGAGCAGGAAGTGCGCCGCGACCGTGTAGGGGTTCAGGCCGACGAGAACCACGATGCCGCCGAGTACGGCATTGCCCATGACCAGCCAGAACTGGGCCCAGCCGAGCCGGGTGAGGCTGCGCCGCATCGGCTTCTGGGAGCGCGCCGCGATGATGGCCCAGCCGACGGCCGCGCTCAGCACGTACGCCAGCATGCGGTTGCCGAACTCGATGTAGCCGTGGACGCCCATCTCGCTGGTCGCGGTCAGGGAGTCGTCCGTGCACTTGGGCCAGGTCGGGCAGCCGAGGCCCGAGCCGGTCAGGCGGACGGCGCCGCCGGTGACCACGATGCCCACCGTCATCACGAGCGAGATCATCGCCGCGCGCCGGACGGTCCGCTGCTGCGGGGTCCAGCGTTCGGCGATGTAGGCGAGCGGGTTGCGCACGGCTTGAGCGACGTCGGCTCGGGTCACGTTTGGCACGGGCCCCATCGTAGGGGGCCGCTTGTGCACGCCTTCACGAGGGGGACGTATGCGGCGCATTTGTGACGCCGGTTACTCCCGTACGGACGCTGGATTACTCCCAGCGGAAGAACTTCGCCGCCGCGCCGAGCCCGAGAACCGCCCACACGGCAAGGATCGCGAGGTCGCCCCACGGCATGCCCGCGCCGTGCTGGAGCACGTCCCGAAGCCCGTCCGAGAGCGCGGAGATCGGCAGAAGACCGAGCACCGACTGGGCGGCGTCCGGGAACTTGTCGAGCGGCACGATGACGCCGCCGCCCACGAGCAGGAGCAGGAAGACCAGGTTCGCGGCGGCGAGCGTCGCTTCCGCCTTCAGGGTCCCGGCCATCAGCAGGCCGAGCCCGGAGAAGGCGGCCGTGCCGAGGATCAGGAGGAGGAGTACGGCGACGGGGTTGCCCTGTGGCGACCAGCCGAGCGCGAACGCGATGACCGTGAGCAGCACGATCTGCAGGACCTCGGTGACCAGGACCGAGAGGGTCTTGGCCGCCATCAGGCCCCAGCGGGGCAGCGGCGAGGCGCCGAGCCGCTTGAGCACGCCGTAGCGCCGCTCGAAGCCCGTCGCGATGGCCTGCCCGGTGAAGGCGGTCGACATCACGGCGAGCGCGAGGATGCCGGGCGTGAGGAAGTCCACGGCCTCGCCCTTGCCCGTGTCGACGATGTCGACGGCGCTGAACAGGACGAGGAGCAGTGTGGGGATGACGACCGTGAGCAGCAGCTGCTCGCCGTTGCGCAGCAGCATCTTCGTCTCGAGCACCGCCTGCGTGGCGATCATGCGGGGGAGCGGGGCGGCGCCCGGCTCCGGCGTGTACGTACCGGCGGCGCTCATCCGCGCAGCTCCTTGCCTGTGAGCTCCAAGAACACGTCTTCGAGGGTGTGGCGCTCGACCGCGATCTTCTCCGGCATGACGCCGTGCTGGGCGCACCAGGAGGTGACGGTGGCGAGCAGCTGCGGGTCGACCGTGCCGCTCACGCGGTAGGCGCCGGGGGTGAGTTCGGCGGCGGCGGAGTCCGGCGGGAGTGCCTTGAGGAGCGAGCCGACGTCGAGTCCGGGGCGGCCGGAGAAGCGCAGGGTGTTCTCGGCGCCGCCCCGGCACAGCTCCTCGGGGCTGCCCTCGGCGATGACCTTGCCCGCGTCGATGATCGCGACGTCGTCGGAGAGTTCCTCGGCCTCGTCCATGTGATGCGTGGTGAGGATGACGGAGACTCCGTCGCGCCGCAGATCGCGTACGAGATCCCAGGTGGCCCGGCGTGCCTGCGGGTCGAGGCCCGCGGTGGGCTCGTCCAGGAAGACCAGCTCGGGCCTGCCGACCACGGCCATCGCGAGCGCGAGGCGCTGCTGCTGGCCGCCGGACAGGCGCCGGTAGGTGGTGCGGCCGCAGCTCTCCAGGCCCAGGCGCTCGATCAGTGCGCCCACGTCCAGGGGGTGTGCGTGCAGCTTCGCCACGTGGCGCAGCATCTCGTCGGCGCGGGCGCCGGAGTAGACGCCCCCGGACTGGAGCATCACGCCGATGCGGGGGCGCAGGGCGCCGGCCTGTGTGACCGGGTCGAGGCCCAGGACGCGGACCGTGCCCGCGTCCGGCCTGCGGTAGCCCTCGCAGGTCTCGACGGTGGTGGTCTTCCCGGCGCCGTTCGGCCCGAGGACCGCGGTGACGGTGCCCGCACGGACCCGGAGGTCGAGGCCGTCCACCGCGGTCTTCTTGCCGTACCGCTTGACCAGGCCGGTGACCTGGACGACGGACTCAGTTCCCATGGCGGGAAGTCTAGAGAGGGTCACAAGGCCCGCGGGCACGGGGCTCCTAGCCGGCCCACTCGGCGCGCGAGCGGTGCGTGTCCAGCCAGCGCTCGGCGTACGCGACGGCGTCGGCCACCGGGAAGAGCCGCGCCGTTGCCGCGCCCACCGTCCCCCGCACGACGGGACGGTCCCGCTCGAAGTCCGAGCCGAGCTCGTCGAAGCGCTCCTCGGAGATGGAGGGCTCGCGCACCGTCGTCCAGCGGCGTCCCTCCGGTGTCATGACCGCGAAGGAGTTCTCGACCTCGGGGGCGGGAATCCGGTACTCGGCCAGATGGAAGGCGGTGCAGGAGTCGAAGCCCGCGCCGAGCAGCAGCACCCGGGCACCCGACTCCTCCAGGCGGGCCAGCGGGCTGCGCTCGCCGAGGCGGCAGTCAAGGGCGTGCCCGTCCATGAGGGCCCCGGCGCGCGGGCCGACCGCCGCGAAGGAGGTCTGCGGGTGCGCGCTGCGGACGGCGCCGGGCCAGGTCCGCACGGTCTCCGGGATCACGCCGACGCCACGGGTGGGGGCCGTGCGCGGGTCGTACGCCGGGATGGAGGCGCGGATCTCGGGCCACCAGGACTCGGGCACGGGCGGGTTCTCCCAGCCGGCCGGATCGGAGTTGTCGCCGGACTGCGTGGGGACCACCAGCGTGCCGTTTTCGCCCAGGGCGTCGAGCAGTGCTTGCACGACGGCGATCCGGCCGCCGCTGACCCAGCCGAGCGCGCTGAGCGAGGAGTGCGCGAGGAGGGTCTCGCCGGGCCGCACGCCGAGCTCGCGGAGGTCGGCGGCGAGAGACGTCCGCGTGCACAAAGGGCCGGTGGGAGGGGGTGTGGGCATGGTTCGGGAGTCTCCTCGGCCCCGCTACGGCCCGCCACCGATTTGATCGATCAGTGATCATTTCCGCAGGTCATCTTAGGTATGCCTAAGTGATGTAGCGCACCGGACCGTGATCCGGACGCGGGTTGTCAGGCTCTGAGGAATTACGCAACAATGGCGTTGTGAAAAACGTTGGCGAGGTTCCGCAGGAGGAACTCGCGACCGGGGAGCGGTCTACGCGCAACCGGGTCGCGCGCTCCGTCCTGGATCACGGCCCGTCCACCGTCGCGGACCTCGCGAAGCGCCTCGGTCTCACCCAGGCGGCCGTCCGCAGGCACCTCGACACCCTCGTCCACGAGAACGTGGTCGAGCCCCGCGAGCAGCGGGTCTATGGCACGCGTACACGCGGGCGCCCCGCCAAGGTCTTCGCCCTGACCGACTGCGGCCGTGACGCCTTCGACCAGTCCTACGACAAGCTCGCCGCCGACGCCATGCGCTGGATCACCGAGCGGTACGGCGAGGGAGCGGTCGTCGAATTCGCCCGCGAGCGGATCGAGGGACAGGCCGAGGCCTACCGCGCAGCGATCGACGCGGCGCCCCCGGAGCGGCGCACCGAGGCTCTTGCGAAGGCGTTGACCCGCGACGGGTACGCTGCTACGGCTCGCAGCGCTCCGGTAGGCGAGCAGCTGTGCCAGCACCACTGCCCCGTCGCTCATGTCGCCGAGCAGTACCCGCAACTGTGCGAGGCGGAGACGGAGATCTTCTCCGTCCTGCTCGGAACGCATGTCCAGCGGCTCGCCACCATCGCCCACGGCGACGGCGTCTGCACGACGTTCATTCCCCGCAACACCCCACAGACCACACATAACGCATCTGCAAGCACGGCCGGGAGGAACCCCGCATGACTCTCCCCACGGAGACTGCCCACCCCGAACTCGAGGGTCTGGGTACGTACGAATACGGCTGGGCCGACTCCGACGCGGCTGGTGCCTCTGCCAAGCGCGGCATCAATGAGGACGTCGTCCGGGACATCTCGGCCAAGAAGTCCGAGCCGGAGTGGATGACCAAGCTCCGCCTCAAGGGCCTGCGCCTCTTCGACAAGAAGCCCATGCCCAACTGGGGCTCGGACCTGTCGGGCATCGACTTCGACAACATCAAGTACTTCGTGCGCTCCACGGAGAAGCAGGCGGAGTCCTGGGAGGACCTGCCCGAGGACATCAAGAACACGTACGACAAGCTCGGCATCCCCGAGGCGGAGAAGCAGCGCCTCGTCGCCGGTGTCGCGGCCCAGTACGAGTCCGAGGTCGTCTACCACCAGATCCGTGAGGACCTGGAGGAGCAGGGCGTCATCTTCCTGGACACGGACACGGCGCTGAAGGAGCACCCGGAGCTCTTCAAGGAGTACTTCGGCACGGTCATCCCCGTCGGTGACAACAAGTTCGCGTCGTTGAACACGGCCGTCTGGTCCGGCGGCTCGTTCATCTACGTCCCCAAGGGCGTGCACGTCGAGATCCCGCTCCAGGCCTACTTCCGCATCAACACGGAGAACATGGGCCAGTTCGAGCGGACCCTGATCATCGTGGACGAGGACGCCTACGTCCACTACGTCGAGGGCTGCACGGCGCCGATCTACAAGTCGGACTCGCTGCACTCCGCGGTCGTCGAGATCATCGTCAAGAAGGGCGGCCGCTGCCGCTACACGACGATCCAGAACTGGTCGAACAACGTCTACAACCTGGTCACCAAGCGCGCCGTGGCGTACGAGGGCGCGACCATGGAGTGGATCGACGGCAACATCGGCTCCAAGGTGACGATGAAGTACCCCGCCGTCTACCTGATGGGCGAGCACGCCAAGGGTGAGACGCTGTCCATCGCCTTCGCCGGCGAGGGCCAGCACCAGGACGCCGGTTCCAAGATGGTCCACATGGCGCCGAACACGTCCTCCAACATCGTGTCGAAGTCCGTGGCGCGTGGCGGCGGCCGCACCTCCTACCGCGGTCTCGTCGAGATCGGCGAGGGCGCTCACGGCTCGAAGTCGAACGTGCTCTGTGACGCACTGCTCGTCGACACGATCTCCCGCTCGGACACGTACCCGTACGTCGACGTCCGCGAGGACGACGTGTCCATGGGTCACGAGGCGACGGTCTCCAAGGTCTCCGACGACCAGCTCTTCTACCTGATGAGCCGCGGCATGACCGAGTTCGAGGCCATGGCGATGATCGTCCGCGGCTTCGTCGAGCCGATCGCCAAGGAGCTGCCCATGGAGTACGCCCTGGAGCTGAACCGGCTGATCGAGCTGCAGATGGAGGGTTCGGTGGGCTGAGGCCCCGGCCGCCCCCGTCCGTCCCCGCAGCGAGCAGACTTCTTTAACGCAGAGAGAGAGCACGACGACAGCCATGGCTGAGGCTCAGAACATCCCGGTGGGATCCACCACCGCCGGATCCATCGCGGTGGCCGCCGAGTCCACCGTCGCCACCCGTATGAGCGCGCCCCCGTCCTTCGACGTGGCGGACTTCCCGGTGCCGCACGGCCGCGAGGAGGAGTGGCGGTTCACGCCGCTGGAGCGCCTTCGCGGGCTGCACGACGGCACGGCGGTCGCCACCGGCGGCATCCGCGTCGAGGTGACGGCGCCGGCGGGCGTGACCCAGGAGACCGTCGGCCGTGACGACGCGCGCGTGGGCAAGGCGGGCAAGCCCGTCGACCGCGTCGCCGCGCAGGCGTACTCGTCCTTCGAGAAGGCCTCGGTCGTGACCGTCCCCAAGGAGACGGTGCTCACCGAGCCGATCCGCATCGCCGTGCACGGCGAGGGCGGCACCGCCTTCGCGCACCAGGTCATCGAGCTCGGCGCGTTCGCCGAGGCCCTCGTCGTCATCGACCACACCGGTGACGCCGTGCTCGCCGCGAATGTCGACTACCTCCTGGGCGACGGCGCCAAGCTCACCGTCGTCTCCGTCCAGGACTGGGACGACAAGGCCGTGCACGTCGCGCAGCACAACGCGCTCGTCGGCCGGGACGCCTCCTTCAAGTCGGTCGTCGTGACCTTCGGCGGCGACGTCGTCCGCCTGCACCCCCGCGTCGAGTACGCGGGCACGGGCGGCGAGGCCGAGCTCATCGGTCTGTACGTCACCGACGCGGGCCAGCACCAGGAGCACCGCCTCCTGGTCGACCACAACGCCGCGCACTGCAAGTCGAACGTCGTCTACAAGGGCGCGCTCCAGGGCCAGGACGCCCACGCGGTGTGGATCGGCGACGTCCTCATCGAGGCCGCGGCCGAGGGCACGGACACGTACGAGATGAACCGCAACCTGGTTCTGACCGACGGCGCCCGCGTCGACTCCGTGCCGAACCTCGAGATCGAGACCGGCGAGATCGTCGGCGCCGGACACGCCTCGGCGACCGGCCGCTTCGACGACGAGCAGCTCTTCTACCTGCAGTCGCGCGGTATCCCGCAGGACGAGGCGCGCCGCCTCGTGGTCCGCGGATTCTTCGCCGAGCTGATCCAGCAGATCGGCCTGCCCGACATCGAAGAGCGCCTCCTCGCCAAGATCGAAGAGGAGCTGGAGGCGTCGGTCGCATGACATTCGTACGCGCCTGTGGCCTGAGCGAGCTGTCGGAGGACACCCCGAAGCGGGTGGAACTCGACGGCACGCCGGTCTCGGTCGTCCACACCGAGGGCGAGGTGTTCGCGATCTACGACATCTGCTCGCACGCGAACGTCTCCCTCTCCGAGGGAGAGGTGGAGGACTGTCAGATCGAGTGCTGGCTGCACGGCTCCAGCTTCGACCTCCGCACCGGCAAGCCGTCCGGCCTTCCCGCGACGCGCCCCGTCCCCGTATACCCCGTAAAGATCGAAGGGGACGATGTGCTCGTCTCCGTCACCCAGGAGTCCTGAGGCACATGGCAACGCTTGAAATCCGCGACCTGCACGTCACCGTCGAGGTCGACAACGGCACCAAGGAAATCCTCAAGGGTGTCGACCTGACCGTGAAGCAGGGCGAGACCCACGCCATCATGGGCCCGAACGGCTCCGGCAAGTCGACCCTCGCGTACTCCATCGCGGGCCACCCCAAGTACACGATCACGCAGGGCACCGTCACCCTCGACGGCGAGGACGTCCTGGAGATGTCCGTCGACGAGCGCGCCCGCGCCGGCATGTTCCTGGCCATGCAGTACCCGGTCGAGGTTCCCGGCGTCTCGGTCTCCAACTTCCTGCGTACGTCGGCCACCGCGATCCGCGGCGAGGCCCCCAAGCTGCGCACCTGGGTGAAGGAGGTCAAGTCCGCGATGGAGCAGCTCCAGATGGACCCGGCCTTCGCCGAGCGCAACGTGAACGAGGGCTTCTCCGGCGGTGAGAAGAAGCGCCACGAGATCCTCCAGATGGAGCTCCTCAAGCCGAAGATCGCGATCCTCGACGAGACGGACTCCGGTCTGGACGTCGATGCTCTGCGCCAGGTCTCGGACGGCGTCAACCGCGTCCGTGAGACGGGCGAGGTCGGCACCCTGCTGATCACGCACTACACGCGCATCCTGCGCTACATCAAGCCCGACTTCGTGCACGTCTTCGCGAACGGCCGCATCGCCGAGTCCGGCGGCGCGGAGCTCGCCGACAAGCTCGAGGCCGAGGGCTACGAGGCTTACACGAAGGGTGGCGTATCAGCGTGACGCAGCTGCCGGGCCTCCTCGACACCGAGGCGATCCGCAAGGACTTCCCGATCCTGGATCGCACGATCCACGACGGCAAGAAGCTCGTGTACCTGGACAACGCGGCGACTTCGCAGACGCCGCGCCAGGTGCTCGACGTACTCAACGAGTACTACGAGAAGCACAACGCCAACGTCCACCGCGGCGTGCATGTCCTCGCGGAGGAGGCCACGGCGCTGTACGAGGGCGCCCGTGACAAGGTCGCGGCGTTCATCAACGCGCCGAGCCGCGACGAGGTGATCTTCACCAAGAACGCCTCGGAGTCGCTCAACCTCGTGGCGAACATGCTCGGTTGGGCCGACGAGCCCTACCGCGTGGACCACGAGACCGAGATCGTCATCACGGAGATGGAGCACCACTCCAACATCGTGCCGTGGCAGCTGCTCTCGCAGCGCACGGGCGCGAAGCTGAAGTGGTTCGGTCTCACGGACGACGGCCGGCTCGACCTGTCCAACATCGACGAGATCATCACGGAGAAGACGAAGATCGTCTCCTTCGTGCTCGTGTCGAACATCCTGGGCACGCTCAACCCCGTCGAGGCGATCGTCCGCCGCGCGCAGGAGGTCGGCGCCCTGGTGCTGATCGACGCCTCGCAGGCCGCCCCGCACATGGTGCTCGACGTGCAGGCGCTGCAGGCCGACTTCGTGGCCTTCACCGGCCACAAGATGCTCGGCCCGACGGGCATCGGCGTGCTGTGGGGACGCCAGGAGCTCCTCGAGGACCTGCCGCCGTTCCTCGGCGGCGGCGAGATGATCGAGACCGTGTCGATGCACTCGTCGACGTACGCTCCCGCGCCGCACAAGTTCGAGGCGGGCACGCCCCCGGTCTCCCAGGCCGTCGGCCTGGGCGCGGCCGTGGACTACCTGTCCGCGATCGGCATGGACAAGATCGCCGCGCATGAGCACGCGATCACCGAGTACGCGGTGAAGCGGCTGCTCGAGGTCCCCGACCTCAGGATCATCGGCCCGTCCACGGCGGAGGACCGCGGCGCCGCGATCTCCTTCGTACTCGGCGACATCCACCCGCACGACGTGGGCCAGGTCCTGGACGAGGAAGGCATCGCGGTCCGCGTGGGTCACCACTGCGCCCGCCCCGTCTGCCTCCGTTACGGAATTCCTGCGACCACGCGAGCGTCGTTCTATCTGTACTCCACGCCCGGCGAGATCGACGCGCTGATCGACGGCCTGGAGCACGTACGGAACTTCTTCGGCTGAGGGGCTGGCTGGGAACGTGAAGCTGGATTCGATGTACCAGGAAGTCATCCTGGACCACTACAAGCACCCGCACGGGCGCGGTCTGCGTGATGGCGACGCCGAGGTGCACCACGTCAACCCGACGTGCGGCGACGAGATCACGCTGCGCGTCAAGTACGACGGGTCGACGATCGCCGACGTGTCGTACGAGGGCCAGGGCTGCTCCATCAGCCAGGCCAGCGCGTCCGTCCTGAACGACCTCCTGGTCGGCAAGGAGCTCGCGGAGGCGCAGAAGATTCAGGCGGTTTTCCTGGAGCTGATGCAGTCCAAGGGCAAGCTGGAGCCGGACGACGCGATGGAGGAGATCCTGGAGGACGCGGTCGCGTTCGCCGGTGTCTCCAAGTACCCGGCGCGTGTGAAGTGTGCTCTGCTGAGCTGGATGGCGTGGAAGGACGCGACGGCCCAGGCGCTCGAGGGCGCCGGAGCCGGGATCGCTGAGAGGAAGACCGCATGAGCGAGAACGAGACGCTGACGAAGCCCGCCTCCGAAGAAGAGGTGCGCGAGGCGCTGTACGACGTCGTCGACCCCGAACTGGGCATCGACGTCGTCAACCTCGGCCTGATCTACGGCATCCACATCGACGACGCGAACATCGCGACGATCGACATGACGCTCACCTCGGCGGCCTGCCCGCTGACGGACGTCATCGAGGACCAGGCGAAGTCCGCCACCGACGGCATCGTCAACGAGCTGCGGATCAACTGGGTCTGGATGCCGCCGTGGGGCCCGGACAAGATCACGGACGACGGCCGCGAGCAGCTTCGTGCGCTCGGGTTCAACGTCTGAGGGGTCGACGTCTGAGGGTTCGACGTCTGAGACGTGACCAGTGATTCGGCCCCCCGCGCTTCGTGCGCGGGGGGCCGAACCGCTTTTACGAGGCAGGCTCCTCGGCCGACGCCGCCTCCGTCAGCGTGTGGGCCAGGCCCTCCTTGCGGATGCGGCGGTCGATATACAGCAGGGCCGTCACCAGCGGCAGGAACACGCTCGCGACCAGCTGGGTGAGGAACGTGCCCACCAGTCCCAGTACGGCGTACAGGCCGAACTGGGACCGCAGTTGGTCGAGGAGCACGGTGGACGTGGAGCTGCCCGGGTCCACCGTGGGTGGGTTCGGCGTGGCGAACTGCAGGGGGAGCCGCACCGCCAGGGACACCCCCACGATGATGAGGCCCGCGAGCAGCGAGATGCCGAACGTGCGCCACCAGGCGCCGCGCACCAGACGCACGGAACGCCGCAACGCCTGGAGCGGGCCCGCCGATTCGAGGACCGTGGCCGCCGGCGCGAAGGCGAACAGGACGTACAGCCAGGCCGCCAGCGCGGTCACGACGACGAGCAGGAGGAACAGCAGGCCGAGGGGGACGACCCAGCCGGTCAGGAGCGCGATGAACAGCGAGACGAACAGCAGCGCGCACACGGCGGTCGGCAGCAACAGGATGAAGGCCAGCAGGAGCGTCACGGCCATCACGGGCGGCGTCCGCGACCACGCCCTGCGCCAGACCGCGCCGAACGTCGCCGGGCGCCCGAGCACCGCCTCGTGCAGGGTGGCGGCGCACGCCGCCTGGATGAACGAGTTGACGGCCAGTGTGGCGAGCATGGCCACCAGCCACACCGCGCCGAACGCGATCAGGATCGGCCTGACGTGGTCCCAGGAGAAGGTCGCACCGGGTGCGTACACCGCCTGGATGTGCTCCCGCGTGACGGCGTAGGCGAGGGCGGCCGCCCCCGCCGTCACGGCCGCGATCACGCCGTACGCCGCGAAAGCGCCGCCGAACAGCGGCTTCGCGTACCGCCGCATCGTCGCGAACGCGCCGCCGATGACATGGTCGACGCCAAGGGGTGCGAGGGGGATGACTCCCGGCTTGGGCGGCGGGGGCGGCGGCGCCCATCCGCCGTACCAGCCCCAGCCGGGCGGTGGCCCGCCGTACGGCCCCGGCGGCCCGCCGTGGGGCGTCTGTGGTCCCCCCTGTGGTCCCCACCCCGATGTGTCTGACATCGCTCTTGTGCTCCGTAGCTTCGTGTGGTGTTCCGCGTGTGCTCGCTGTGGCCCCCCACAGTGATCGCGTCACCTTAGCCGGTTTGCTCCCCGGGTTTGCGTACGCCCGTACACAACGTTATGTACACTCGTACGCATGGGATACGGACTGCTGGCCGCGGCGATCGCGGCGGAGGTGGCCGGGACGACGGCCATGAAGTACAGCGAAGGGTTCAGCAGGCTCTGGCCTTCGCTGATCACCGTCGCCGGATATCTGATCGCGTTCACGCTGCTCGCGCAGACGTTGAAGACGCTGTCCGTGGGGACCGCGTACGCGATCTGGGCGGGGATAGGGACCGCCGCGGTCGCCGGTATCGGGATGCTGTTCCTGGGGGAGTCGACCAGTCTGGTCAAGGTCTCGGGGATCGCGCTCGTGATCGCGGGCGTCGTCGTGCTCAACATCGGCGGTGCGCACTGATGGCCCGGCGGTACGACCCCGAGCGGCGGCAGCGGATCATCGACGCGGCGATCCGGGTGGTGGGGCAGAAGGGGATCGGCGGGCTCAGCCATCGGTCGGTCGCCGCGGAGGCCGATGTGCCGCTCGGGTCGACGACCTATCATTTCAAGACACTTGACGAGCTGATGGTGGCCGCGCTGCGGCAGGCCAACGAGGGCTTCGCCAAGGCGGTCGCCGCGAGGAGCGCCTTCGAGGACCCCCGCGCCGATCTCGCCGGTGAGCTCGCCGCCCTGCTCGGGGAGTGGCTCGCGGGGGACCGCACGGAGGTGGAGCTGGAGTACGAGCTCTATCTGGCCGCCCTGCGCAAACCCGCGCTGCGGCCCGTCGCCGCCGAGTGCGGCGTGGGCCTCGCCGAGGTCCTGGAGCAGCGCACCGATCCCGTCACCGCGCGGGCGCTCGCCGCGCTCATGGACGGGATCTGTCTGCAGGTGCTGCTCACGGACGATCCGTACGACGAGCCGTACGCACGGGAACTGTTCAGCCGGATGATCCCTCGGGGTTCTGCCGGATGATCCCCCGGGGTTCCGCCGGATGATCCCCGGGGGGTTCCGCAGGATGATCCCGCGCGGCTCGACCGGCTGGCATAGTCAGTTCCCAAGGGGAATTCACCGGCTTGCTGGGGGTGGCATGCTGCGCGGCCTGCGTGACGTACCGAGAACCGCGTGGCTGCTGGCCGCGGGTGGCTTCTTCAACATGGTCGTCGCCTTCACCTTCGTCTACTTCTTCGTCTATCTGACGGACGAGCGCGGCCTCTCCGTCGCCCAGGCGGGCCTGATCAGCGGCATCGGCGGCGCCGGAATGGTCGCGGGCAACTTCACCGGAGGCTGGTTCGGCGACAAGTACGGCCACCGCCGGGTGCTGCTAGCCGGATCGGTCGTCAGCGGCGCGGGCGTGCTCGCGCTGCCCGTGCTTCCGGTCGCGCTGCTGTACGTCGTGCCGCTGCTCGGCCAGTACGCCGGAGGATGCGTGCGCGCGGCCAACGGCGCGCTTCTGGCGGTCACCGTGCCCCAGGGCGGGCGGCGCCAGGCCTTCGCGGTGATGCGGTGCGCGACCAACGCGGGCTTCACCGTCGGGCCCCCGCTGGGCGCGCTGCTCATCGCGCAGGCCTCCTACAGCTGGCTCTTCGTCGTCGACGGCCTCGGGACGCTCGCCTTCGCCGCGTACGCCTGGCGTGTGCTGCCCGCCCACGGCGCGGCCCGCACCGCCGCCGACCACGATCCTGGCGCCCCTGGAGTGTTCGCCGCCCTGCGCCGCCGCCCCACCGTCCTGATCCTGCTCGCCGCGATCCTGGTCACCGACCTCGTCTACCGCCAGCAGTACTCGACGCTCCCCGTCGACCTCGACCGGCACGGCCTGGACACCGGCGTCTACGGCTGGCTCCTCGCGATCAACGGCGGCGCCATCCTGCTCCTCGAACTCCCCGCCGCCCTCGCCCTGCGCGGCCGCGCGCCCCTGCGGATCATCGGCACCGGGCTGCTGCTCGTCGGCGCCGGATACGGCGCGCTGGCGCTGGGCACCGGAGTAGGGACCGCCGTCACCATGATGCTGCTGCTCACCGCGGGCGAGATCCTCTACAAGACCCCGGCCGCGGCGTACATCGCCGACCAGTCGCCCGCCCATGTGCAGGGCCGCTTCCAGAGCCTGTACTCGGGTGTGTCGGTGAGCGGAGTCGTGCTCGCCGCGCCGCTCGGCGGCGCGCTCTACACCGTGGCGCCCGGGCTGCTCTGGCCGCTGTGCGCGGTCCTCGCGGCGGTGGCGGGCGGCGTCGTGCTCGCCGCGGGGGCGAGATCGCCGTCGGCCGAGAAGGGCGGCGGCCCCGACCCGCGGCCCGCTCCCGGCTCGGCCACTGAGACCGGTTCGCCCGCGCGGCGCCCCGCCGGTTAGGTTTCCCCCATGACCGACACGAACGCTTCCCGCACCACCGGCGCCGTCGCCGCAGGCCTTGCCACCGTCACCGCCGACGGCACCGTCCTCGACACCTGGTTCCCCGCGCCCGAGCTCACCGCCGAGCCCGGCCCGTCCGGCACCGAGCGGCTCACCGCCGAGCGCGCCGTGGAGCTGCTCGGCGACGGCGCCGCCAAGGCGATCGGCCCCGACGCCCGCCGTGGCGTGGAGATCATCGCCGTACGTACGGTCATCGCGTCCCTCGACGAGAAGCCGCTGGACGCCCACGACGCGTACCTGCGTCTGCACCTGCTCTCGCACCGCCTGGTCAAGCCGCACGGCCAGAGCCTGGACGGCCTCTTCGGCCTGCTCGCCAACGTCGCCTGGACCTCGCTCGGCCCGGTCGCCGTCGACGACGTCGAGAAGGTCCGGCTCAACGCCCGCGCCGAGGGCCTGCACCTCGCCGTGACCTCCATCGACAAGTTCCCGCGCATGACGGACTACGTCGCGCCGAAGGGCGTCCGCATCGCCGACGCCGACCGCGTCCGGCTCGGCGCGCACCTCGCCGAGGGCACGACCGTCATGCACGAGGGCTTCGTGAACTTCAACGCGGGCACCCTCGGCACCTCCATGGTCGAGGGCCGCATCTCCGCCGGTGTCGTCGTCGGCGACGGCTCGGACATCGGCGGCGGCGCCTCCACCATGGGCACCCTCTCCGGCGGCGGCAACGTCCGTATCGTCATCGGCGAGCGCTGCCTGATCGGCGCCGAGGCGGGCGTCGGCATCGCCCTCGGCGACGAGTGCGTCGTCGAGGCCGGTCTGTACGTCACCGCGGGCACCCGCGTCACCATGCCCGACGGCCAGATCGTCAAGGCCCGCGAACTCTCCGGCGCCTCGAACATCCTCTTCCGCCGCAACTCGGTCTCCGGCGCCGTCGAGGCCCGCCCGAACAACGCGGTGTGGGGCGGCCTGAACGAGATCCTGCACAGCCACAACTGACGTACGCCGCACACTCCGCCTGGGCGGCCCGCACCGAAACCGGTGCGGGCCGCCCACGCGTATGTAGGGGCAGACACACAGGCGAGGCATAGCGGGGCGGCGCCGCGCGCGTCATCACAGGCAGAGGGGCAGTGAGGCCCGCCGGAACGCAGGACACGAGAAGGTGGCGATGGATGCCGAAGGCCAGGAAAGCTTCCGGGAGTTCGTGGACAACAGGTCGGCCGCACTCCTGAGGACCGCCGTGCTGCTCAGCGGCGGCGACCGGCACGCCGCCGAGGACCTGCTGCAGAACGCGCTGGTCAAGGCCGTGGGCCGGTGGCATCGGCCCAGCGGCACGCCAGCCGCACCGGATTCTTCGTCGTCGACGCCTCGTCCGGCAAGCTCGGACCCTTCCGTGAGCTGTCGCAGAAGAGCAGCGGCAAGTACGGCTTCTTCGAGGGCAACCCGCGCGAGGACCTGCGCTGGAGCCATGACGGCAAGCTGCTCTACGTACAGCTGGCGATGGGTCCCGACGGAAAGAACCGCGCCTGGTACACGCTGGACGGCAAGAAGACCGAGGCGCCCGCAGCCGAGCGGTACGCGGGCTGGCCCGAGGCCGGGCTCTCGCCCGACGGGAAGCTCCTTGCCGACGACGGCAACGACAAGGGCTCACCGATCCTCGACCCGAGGACCGGCAAGAAGATCACCACGGTGCCGGGGCAGCAGCAGCTCGCCTGGGCCGACAGCAAGCGGCTCATCGCCTGGGGCTGCGACCCGAAGAAGTGCGACGGCAAGGGCGAGTTCCGCAACCAGCTCCTGCTGGTCACCGTCGGCAGCGAGAAGGTCGTGCCGCTCAGCGACTTCCGCAGGGCGTCGGACGACTATCCGGGCCGCTGGTCGCCGATGTTCGCCGCCCGCTGAGCCTTGCCGCAGCGTCTCGTACGCAGCCAGCAGCCCGTCGGTCGCCTCGCGGCCGGCGGGCAACAGCGGTGCCCGCACCGGACCGCCGGGAAGGCCGAGCTCGCCGAGCAGCGCCTTGGACGTGACGGTGCCGGGCAGGCCCGCGCCCATCATCAACTCGATGAGTGCCATGGCCCGTTGCTGGAGGCGCGCAGCCTCCGCAGTGTTTCCGGCGTCGAACGCGTCGATGATCGCCCGGAGTTGGCGCGGCACGGCGTTGGCCACCGTGCTGATGTATCCGGCGCCGCCGATCGCGTACATCGCGAGGATGTACTCGTCGCAGCCCGTGTAGTACGCCAAGTCCGTGCGCGCGAGCACCTTCTGGGTGCCCATCAGGTCGTACGCGCAGTCCTTCACGGCGACGATCCGGGGATGCTCGGCGAGTCGCAGCATCGTCTCCGGCTCGATCCGCGTTCCGGTGCGGCCCGGAATGTCGTACAGCGCGAGCGGCAGGCCCGAGGCGTCGGCGACCTCGCGGAAGTGCGCCTCGACGGCGTCCTGCGGCGGCTTGCTGTAGTACGGCGTGACCACCAACAGGCCGTCCGCGCCCGCCTTTTCGGCCTGCAGCGCCAGCTCGACGGTGTGCCGTGTGGCGAAGCTGCCGACCCCCGCGACGACCGTGGCCCGGTCGCCGACGGCCTCGGCGACGGCCCGTACAAGGGCGGACTTCTCGGCGTCGGATGTGGTGGGCGACTCGCCGGTGGTGCCGGAGAGCACGAGCCCGTCGCAGCCGGCGTCCACCAGACGCCTGGCGAGCCGCTGCGCGCCGTCGAGGTCGAGCAGACCGTCGTCCGTGAAGGGCGTGACCATCGCGCAGAGCGCGCGGCCGAGGACAGGAGCCGATGAGGGTGAGGTCATAGGGGCAGTGTCGGTATGCCGGCCGTGAAGCTCCACTTAATTCTGCTACGAGATAGGGGGCAGGAACGCTACGAGGTGGACTACGTGGTGGACGCTGAACCCGGCGGGCACTAGTGCCAACTCGCCCCTGTATGGGCCACCATGGCGGGACGGTAGTCGACGGACGGCCGCAGGGCCGGGCACAGGAGGCGTCATGAGGCTGGGCAAGGCACTCGCCACCGGTATCGCCGATGAGCAGCCGGCCCAAGAGCGGACCGAAGAGCGGATCGAGGACGCGGTGCTCGATCCCGATCGGGTCGAAGAGGTCCAGGAGGCGGTCGAGGTGCCGGCTACCCGATGAGGCTGCGGCTCCCCGAGGAACGACCGAAGGAGCCGCCGACCGGATACAAGATCGCCCACCCGGGTGCTGTCCCAGGACGGCACCCGGGCCGGGTTCACCGGTGTCTCCCTGGGCGCCGCCCTGCCCTACGCCGTGCTCGACGAGGCACACTGCGCGGGTGCGTACGGCGACGGTGCGGCCGTGCGGCTGCGGGGCGCGGGCCTCGCTGCTTGTGGACGCCGGGTGGGGCAGGCCCGGCTGGCAGGGGACGAACGGAACTAGCCGCGCGCCGTCTGGCATGATCGGCGCGGGGCGTGACAGGCCGACATGACAAGACATGAGGCTTGATGAGCAACAACAACGACAATCGAACGCAGGCACGGGAAACGCAAGCACAGGACGAGCGCGTCGCCCTGGTGACGGGCTCGTCATCGGGGATCGGCGCCGAGGTGGCCCGCCGCCTCGCCGCGGCGGGCATCCGCGTCGTGGTCAACTCCGCCAACTCGGTCGAGGCCGGCGAGAAGCTGGCCGCCGAACTCCCCGAGGCCGTCTACGTCCGGGCGAACGTCGCCGACGAGGCCGACGCCGTACGCCTGGTCCGGACGGCGGTCGACACCTACGGACGCCTGGACATCCTCGTCAACTGCGCGGGCGCGACGCGGTTCATCGCCCACGACGACTTCGAGTCCGCGAACCCCCAGGTCTGGCGCGAGCTCTACGACATCAACGTCATCGGCGTATGGCAGACGATCACGGCCGCCGTCCCGCATCTGCGGGCGAGCGGCGCGGGCAGCGTCGTCACGATCTCCTCGCAGGCGGGTGTCCGCCCCGGCGGCAGCTCGATCCCGTACTCGGTCAGCAAGGCCGCCGTGAACCACATGACGAAGCTCCTGGCCAAGACCCTGGGCCCGGACGTGCGGGTCAACGCGGTCGCGCCCGGAATGATCGACACCCCGTGGTTCGACGGGGTCGAGGGCATCGAGTCCGCGATGGAGGAGACGGCGGCCCGGCTGCCGCTGCGCCGCGTGGGCAGGCCGCAGGACATCGCGGAGGCCGTCTTCGACCTGGCCAACGCCTCGTACATCACCGGCGAGGTCCTGTTGGTGGACGGCGGCGGCCACCTTCTGTGACCCGCCCCGACGGGCCGCCCCCGCGTCCGCGTTGACGACCCCGGGCCGCCAGAGGAGGCTCAGGCCATGAGCACACATCCATACGCGCGTTATGTCGCGATGGGCGACAGCCAGACGGAGGGGATCGGAGACGGCGACGAGACCCACGGCTACCGCGGCTGGGCCGACCGCCTCGCCGAGCTGCTCGCCGAGGGCAACCCGGACATCGGGTACGCCAACCTCGCCGTGCGGGGCCGGCTGACCGCGGGCATCAAGGCGGAGCAGCTGGCGCCCGCGCTGGCCCTGAAGCCGGACCTGGTCACGGTCATGGCGGGCATGAACGACCTGGTGCGGCCCGGTTTCGACGCGGCGCGGGTGGCCCGCGACATCGAGGACATGTTCACCGAGCTGACCGCGGCGGGAGCGCGGGTGGCCACGGTGACGTTCCCGGACATCGGGCGGATCTCGCCGCTCGCGCGCCGGGCGATGCCGCGGGTCCTCGACCTGAACGCCCGGATCAGGGCGGCCGCGGACCGCCATGGCGTCGTCGTCCTCGACACCTTCCCGCACCGGGTCACCACCGACCCCCGGCTGTGGTGCGCCGACCGTATGCACGCCAGTCCCGTGGGGCATGCGCGGATCGCCGCCGGCATGGCCGACGCGCTCGGCATCCCGGGCCACGAGGACTGGCTGCGACCGCTGCTGCCGCCGCCCCCGCCGGTGTCGCCGCTGCGGGCGGCGGTGGTGGAGGCGCGGTGGCTCGCGGGGTTCATGGGGCCGTGGGCCTGGCGGCGGCTGCGGGGGCGGTCGTCGGGGGACGGACGGGAGGCCAAGCGGCCGACTCTTGGGCCGGTGGTGATGTCCGAGCGGGCGCCGTGAAGTCCCGTGGCCGGGGCGGGAACCCGTCCCGTGGCCGGGGCGGGAACCACCTCGAAACCACCATCACGAGGGAGTCGGCATGACGACCAGCACGGGCAAGGAGTTCGAGATCGCGCGGGAGTTCGAGGTCGATGCCTCGCCCGTGGAGGTCTGGGACGCGCTCACCACCGGCACCGGCGGCTGGCTGTGGCCCATGCGGTACGAACCGCGCGAAGGCGGTGCCGCCCCCTTCGGCGGCACCGTCACCCGCTGGGATCCGCCGCACCGCCTCACCGGACGGGTGGAGGACCCGGAAGGCCTGCCGGACGGCCAGGTCCTCAACCAGCTCGACCACATCATCGAGCCCCGCGACGGCGGCCGCCGCTCCTGGGTCCGCTACGTACACAGCGGTGTCTTCACCGACGACTGGGCCAACCAGTACGACGGGGCGAGCAAACACACCGACTTCTACCTGCACACCCTGCGCCAGTACCTGACCCACTTCACGGGCCGCCCCGCCACCTTCACCACCCTGGAGGGCCCGCCGGCCGCCACGGCCCCGGACGCGTTCGGCGGGCTCGGCCGCCACCTGGGCCTGCCCGACGACGCCCGGGAAGGCGCCCGTGTACGGGTGGACGCCCCCGGCGGTCCGCTGGACGCGGTGGTGGACTTCCGGACGCCCCACTTCATCGGCCTGCGCACGGACTCCGCGCTGTACCGCTTCTTCGGCCGCAACCGCTTCGGCGCCCCCGTGGCCATCAGCGTCCACGACTTCGCGCCGCACGCCGACCCCAAGGGCACCGAACTGGCCTGGCGGGACTGGCTCGACAGGCTGTACGCCTAGGGCCTGTCCGATGGGTCACGCCCCAGGGCACTACGGGCGGAACCTCAGCACCTGCGGGTCGTGATCGCTGTTCTGCTCGGCGAACTCCGCGTTGATGTGCACGCTGTCGTACGAGAAGTCCCCGGCACCCCCCACCCCGGGGCTGGTCAGGATCTGATCGAGGACCTGGGAGTTGCCCTGGTAGACGTACGAGTAACGCTCGGACCGGGGAAGGGACTTGACGGCGGACTTCAGCGCGCTGCCCGCCTCCAGCGCCTTCGTCGTCGCGGAGAACTCGAAGTCGTTCACATCGCCGAGGACGACCACGTCCGCGCTCTTGTGCACCTTCCGTACGTCCCGCACGAAGGAGTTCACGGCCTCGGCCTGCCGCACCCGCTTCTTCTCGGACGAGCGCACCGGCGGCTGGTGGTGCGAGGTGAGACCCTCGTCGCCGCCCTTCGAGCCGAAGTGATTGGCGACCACGAACACGGTCCGCCCCCGGAAGCCGAACTCGCCGGCCAGCGGCTTGCGGCTGTCCGCCCAGGCGGAGTTGGCGGGGTCGATGCGCCCGGGTGAGAGGGTCAGCTCGGCCCGTCCGCCCGAGGAGGAGGCGACGACGTCCGTGGCGGTCGTCGCGTTCCCGTCGCCCCGGTCGGTGAAGGACACCCGCTCCGGGTTGAAGAGGAACACCTGACGGATGTTGCCGCCCGGCTCCCCGCCGTCCTTGTTGTTCTCCGGGTCGATGGACCGCCACTCGTAGCGGGGCCCGCCCGCGGCGACGATTGCGTCCGTGAACTTCTTCAGGGTCGCCTCGGCGGAGACGGTCCCGTCGTTCTTGGCGCCGTTGTCGTCCTGGATCTCCTCCAGGGCGACGATGTCGGGCGAGGCGAGATTCGAGACGACGGCACCCGCGAGCGCGTCGAACTTCTTCTGCGGGTCGGTCGGGTCGAGGTTCTCCACGTTGTACGTCGCGACGGCGAGCTCGCTCTTGGCCTGGCGGCGGGTCTTCTCCCGCTCGAGGCCCTTGTCGGTGACCTTGCCGAGGGTCCGCGCCGTCAGCGTGTAGCCGCCGAACTGGTTGAAGTCCAGGGGCCCTTCGGCGCCACCGGACAGCACGTCGCCGACGTTCGCCTTCGGGAACGGCTGCTCGGAGACCGGCGCGAGCTGCTGGATCTGCAGCCGGCCGGTGTTCTGCGCCGAGTAGGAGCCGTAGACGGTGCCGCCCCGCCGGTCCGCGTTCTCGTGCGGCTTCACGGTGATCCACAGCTCGGAGTAGGGATCGGTGGCGCCGACCACGCGCGAGGTGCCGACGCGGACGTTCATGCCCTCCAGGGACTCGTACAGATCGAGGGCGTACGAGCGGGGCTCCAGCGGCAGCGCGTTGATGCTGGAGCCGTTCGCCGGGTCGCCGTCGGGCGCGTACACGGAAGGCACCTTCTTGGCGTCCACCGTGACCGGCGCGGGCAGCGCGTTGCCGGAGGACTCGACGGTCACCGTCGGCCTGGTGAGCTGGGTCAGCGACTGGTTGCCGGAGTCGGCGCCGCCCGGAACGTACTCGCTGACCGTGCCGGAGACGCGGACGGCGTCGCCGGTCTTCACCGTCAGGGCCGCCGACCCTGTGTAGACGAAGACGCCCTCGCTGGTCGCGGGGTCCGCGTCGGCCTTCGGGTCCTGGATCCAGAAGCCCTTGGAGCCGTAGGAGCGCACGCCCGTGACGATGCCCGTCACGTCCGTGACCTGCTGTCCGTTCAGGGGCGAGAGGCGGGTGGTGCCCTGGATGTCGTGGACGCGGACCTCGTCGGCGGAGGCGGCGGAGCTCGCGGCGAGCAGACCGGCGGCCAGCGCGGTGGCGACGACGGTGGCGACCGCGGCGGATCTCACGATGGGGCGGGTGGCACGGGATATGTGCGGCATGGAGAGACTCCGAGGGAGGGTGGGGGAACGTACGCAGCACCGGACCGGCGTGCGACCGCTGCTCTACGCGCGTCAATCTCTTGTGTGGCCAGGGGAGTTGTCAAGGTTCGACGGGTGTTCTCGCCGTGTATCTCTCCTGACAGGGACATGAACCGGGCGGCATGGGTCCATATCCGTCTAGGCTTCTGCTCAGCCGAACCGTTTGCTTTCCCCCGGAGGAGAACCAGCCGATGTCCGTAAGTCCCGCCACCCTGCCGCCGGTGCTGCTGCACCCCGAAGCGGAACTCGCGCGGGCCGCGCTCGCCACACCGCTGCTGTCCCGCGCCGCGCGGCTCGCCCGCTGGGCGGGCCCCGACACGCGGGTCGGGGCCGGCGGCGAACTCGTCGACGAGCAGCTGCCGGCCGCCGCGGCGGAGCTGGGCCTGGACGCGGACGACCCGGACTCCGCCGCGTACGCCGGCGAGGCCTGGCGCGTGGCCGTCGACACGGGCCTTGTGGAGGTCACGGACGGAGACGAGGCGGACGGGGAGGACGCCCTTGGCACGGTGACCGTGGGCGAGGACCTCGCCGCGCTCACGTCCGGCAGCCCGCAGGACGTCCTCGGCGTCTGGCTCGGCGCACTGGACACGGTGTACGCGGACGCGACCGTGCCCGACATGGACAACCTCCTCGACGTCCTCGAGGAGAACGGCGAGGTCGACTTCGACGAGCTCGGCTGGGACCCGCAGGCCGAGGCGGACTTCCTCGACGGTGTGCTCGGCAACCTGTATCTGCTGACCGTCAGCGACGCCGCCGGGAGCGAAGGACCGGTGCCGCTGCCCGCGCTCGCCGCCTCGATGATCGTCCCCGACGACATGGGCGAGCCCACGGACGACGTCCTGGAACAGGTGTCGGACGCGATGATGAAGCTCGACGACCAGTTCCGGCTCTTCGAGCCGCTGGGCCTCGTCGAGTACCAGCCGGTCGACGAGGCCCTGATGGTCGACATCGACGAGGCGGAGGCGCCGCTGCCGGAGGACGACGAGGACGTGTCCCGGTACGGACTCGTCCGCCTTACGCCGCTCGGCCTGTACGGCGTGCGGGCGCGGATGCTGGAGGCCGGCGTCGACGCGCCCGCGGTCGGTGACCTCGCGGACAAGGGCGCCGACACGCTGCTCGACGGGACGGCCGGTTTCCCGCAGGCGGCCGCGCAGGCCGAGATCGAGCTGTGGCTCGCCCGGCACGAACCCCTGGACGCGGCACGGGAGTTGCTGGCCGCGGCACGCGGCGGCGACGAGGGGGCGCCGCTCCGCAGGCTGCGGTGCCAGCAGGCGCTCTCGCTGGTGGGCGTGGAGGCGGAGGCCGCTCTGCGGGACGTGCTCGACGACGCGGAGCTCGGCGGGCTCGCGCGGGTGTGGCTGGCCGAGCACGGGGCCGCGGACGTGCCCGCGCCGTCCGAGGCGATGGTGTTCTGGCTGACCATCGACACGATCGCCGCGCAGCTCGCCGCCGAGGGCAACTCGGACGAGCTGCAGGGCCTGGTCGAGGGGCTCTCCGAGCAGCACAGCGGGTTCTTCGCGGCGGCGTGGCGGGTCGAGCACCCGGCCACCGCGGATGTCCTCGAGGCGATGGGGCGGCTGCACCCCGACAAGAAGGTGGCGAAGGAAGCACGGAAGGCGGCCTTCAAGGCCCGTTCGCAGCAAGGGATTTGATCCCCACTCCCGTAAACGCGGGCCGGGCTGAATTTTTCAGCCCGGCCCGCATCCGGCTCAGCTCAGCACTGATGCCGGTTCAGCTCAGCACTGATACAGCGTCGTGTGCTTGAACGACGACGTCGCACCGTCGAAGCCGTACGTCCCCCGGTACGCCGGAGGGTTCTGGTACTCGCCGACGATCGTGATCGTGTTCGCGCACGATCCCTGGCCCGCGCGCTTGGCGTCCAGGCGGATGGTGTCGCCGATCTGCCCGCCCGTGATGTCCCACGGCGCACCGCAGATGCCCGCGGTGATCTGGCCGCCCGTCACCACGTACGGGTAGGTGTTCGGGTTGTACTTCACCTCGATGGCGAAGGTGATGGCGCCGTTGTGCAGCTCCAGCTTGCAGGCGGTGGAGACCGCCTCGGCGGACACCTCCTGGGTCGAGGCGAACGCCTCGTCGCGCGTCTTGACCTCGGCGCCCTGCGGATTGTGGAAGCGGTGCTCCGCGCGGGCCCGGCCCTTCTGCTTACGTGCCTGAGTGGTCATGGAAGCCCTCCTCTCGTGGTGCGACCGGTCAGGCCAGTTGCTCGGAGACCTCGACCCGCAGCAGCGCGCGGACGTTCTCGATGTGGTTGAGGACGGTCACGGTCGAGGAACCCGCGAACAGCAGGCCGAGCGCGACGTCATCGAGCGAGGTCACCAGGGACCCTGAGTCGCCGCCCGCCGAGATGTTCGTCGTGAGGATCTGGTCCTTGAAGCGGGCCGTGCCCGCCGTGCCGTAGTTGACGTCGATGGTCGCGTCGACGGCGATGATCCGGCCGAAGGAGATGTTGGTGGTGCGGCCGGTCTTCTTCACCAGGTCGCCGACCGCGACGTTCGCCTTGCGGCGCCAGGCGCGCGGCGCACCGCTGAAGTACGTCTCACGGGTCGCGTCCTGGAATTCGACGGTGCCGAGCGCCGCGTCCACGACGTTGTTGTGGCGCTCCAGCGGAATCTGCGGGGCGAACTGGATCGTGATGAAGCGCTCCAGCGTCGCGATGCGGTCGGCAGGGTCCTGGCCGCCGTCGAAGATGCCCGGCTGCACGATCGCGCTGCCCAGCTGGGCGCGGTTGGAGTCGGCGAGCACGTGGTTGTTGGACAGGATGTAGAACTTCGCCGGTACGCCGAGGCCGGAGCCCGGCGGGTCGACGGAGGCGCCGGGCAGGAAGTCGTAGACCACGCTGCCGAGCGTGCCGGCCGTCACGCGGACGTTGCCGACCGAGAAGCCGGAGGGGCACGGGCGCATCCGGCGCCTGAGGAGCTGCGGCTCGAACGCGCCGAGCCCGCCGAGCTCTTCCAGCATGGGCTGCGAGAGGCCCGCGAGCTGCTCGCTCACTCCGCCGTCGGGGCCGTACGTCACCGAGGCGCGGTCCTCGCCGCGGCCTGTCTTTCGCTGCTGCCGCTGGGCGGCGACATGCCCGACGGCGACGACGTCGGTGGGGGTGCCGTCGTCCATCTGGGGCGGGATGACGTCCCGCTCCGGGAGCATGGACTCCGGGACCTTCTGGGTCACGAACACGATGACCGCGGGTTCGCCGGTGGGCTCTCCCTCGGTCCACTTCACGCCGTGGCCGAAGCCGACGACGTTGGCCAGCGACGTCTGGGGGCCCAGGAAGTCCCCTTTCGCCTGCTGACGTGAGCTGTCACTGAGCTGACCGCCGGTGGGTCCTCGCATCAATTCGGGCTGGCTCACCACGCCAGGCCACCTCTTCCCCTTGGTTGAAGGGTGGAGTTCCGGGCCGCTTCCGCAGTCGTCCTACCTGCGCCTCGTCCTACTGCGCCGCGGTCTCGCCGATGGCGAGCACGCGTACGGGGACGCCTTCGAGCAGATCCGGAATCACGTCTTCGTCACGGAGCCGGTCACGGGGCACTGTGCGGGTGACGAACACGACGATCACGTCCGCCCCCGAGTACTCGTCCTTACCGATGCCGACGCCGGTGACATTGGCCAGCTTCATCAGCCGGTCCTCATGGAGGCTGCGTGCCTGCTGTGCGTCCACGCGGCTCGCCTCCCCCAACGGGTGATGCAGGTAGGGGGATGTCTATTGCCGTGCGGATCGCGGGTCAAGGCGTACCGCACGAAATCTTGGCTTTACGGGTGATCCGTGCCTGTTGACCTTCTTTACGAAGATTCTTCCCACCACTCGTTCGGGTGCGCGGACGTTCAGGTACGCGGATGTTCACGTACGCGGACGCCCGAACGGGCTCTGCGCACGGATCGCCGCACCCTCCTCCCCGCTGAGCCGGTGCGCCACCCTCCCCCAAGCTCTTAAGGAGCAGGGGCCCCTGTCTCGAAGAAGCCGGGCACGACCGAGGCCACCGCGATCTTGTACGGCGCGAGCGACACCGCGAGGGACTGGCCGAGCGCGTGCACGGCGGCCTTCGTCGCCCCATAGGCAGGATGATCCGGCTCTCCGCGGAAGGCGCCGCGCGAGCCGATGTTCAGCGAGTCGAGGGTCGCGCGCGCCTCCTCCTCGCGCGAGCCGTAGTGCACCGCGACCCGGTCCCCGTTCTCCGCGAAGGCCTGCGCGAGGGCTCTCCCCAGGCCTCGGGAGGCTCCGCTGATCAGGACACGGCGGCCGGTGGCCGGCAGGTTCATGGAAGGAAGCCCCTTGACGTCGGACGGTGTTCAACCGCCGTTTATACGCGAGCGGGAACGTGACGCCGACAGCAGCCCGGCCGATCCTCGCCGCCTGCGACCGAGCCCCACGCACCGCCCCCACGCACCCCGTCCGCAGTCCGCCCGTACGCGCCTTTGGAGAGATCATGTCGCTCACCCGCAGGGACTTCGCCAGACGCTCCGCGATCACCGGCGCCGGGGTCGCGCTGGCCGGCAGCGTCGGCGCGCTCGCCACCGCACCCGGTGCGCTCGCCGCCACCGAGACGGAAGGCGCCGAAGCGGAAGACGCCGACGCGACGTACGGCGCCCCCGGCTACGGCCCGCTCGTCCCCGACCCGAAGGGCCTGCTGGCGCTGCCCGCCGGATTCTCGTACCGCGTCCTCACCTACAGCGGCAAGACGAAGCTGGAGTCCGGCGAGTTCACGCCCTCCAACCACGACGGCACGGCCACCTTCGAGGGCCCGCGCGGTGTGACCCTGCTCGTCAACAACCACGAGCTGGGCGGCCCCCGCTCCAAGTGGAAGCACCCGGTCCCGCTCACCGAGGGCCTCGTCTACGACCCGGCCGCGTCCGGCGGCTGCACCGTCGTCGAGGTCCGCCGCGACGGACAGGTCGCCGAATGGGTCGGCATCGCGGGCACCGCCACCAACTGTGCGGGCGGCAGCACCCCTTGGGGCACCTGGCTGACCGGCGAGGAGACCGAGGACCGGGCCGGCGAGAACGGCATGACCAAGGACCACGGCTACGTCTTCGAGGTCGACCCCCTCGACAAGCGCGCCAACCAGGCCCCCAAGCCGATCAAGGCGCTCGGCCGCTACGCCCACGAGGCCGTCGTCGTCGACCCCAAGCGCGGCCACCTCTACCTCACCGAGGACGCATCCGGACCCAACGGCCTCCTCTATCGCTGGACCCCGCCGCACGGCTTCGAGCACGGCCGCGGCAAGCTGCGCGCCCTCGCCGACGACGCCGGCGTACTGAAGGCCCCCAAGTGCTACGACTCCGGCGGCCGCTTCGTGGACGACCTGTCCCGCGCGACGAAGATCGGCACGGTGTACGGGGTGGACTGGGTCGAGGTCCCGGACCGTGACGCCCGCACGGTCCCGGTGCGCGAGCAGTTCGACGACGGCGACATCACGCGTGCCCGCAAGCTCGAAGGCATGTGGTGGGGCGACGGCGGCGTCTACATCGTCGCGTCGTTCGCCCGTGACGAGAGCCCCGTCCAGCACGACGGACAGGTGTGGTTCTACCACCCGGCCCGCCGCACCCTGACCCTGAAGGTCCTCCTCGGCGTCAACCAGGACCCCGCCAAGGACGGCGCCTTCGACGGCCCGGACAACATCACCGTCTCCCCGTACGGCGGCCTGGTCATCGCCGAGGACGGCGACGGCATCCAGCACCTCTTCGGCGCGACCGAGCGCGGCCGCACGTACCCGATCGCACGCAACGAACTCAACGCGGGCACGCCAGAGAAGCCCTCCTACAGCGAGTTCACCGGCGTCACGTTCTCGCCCGACGGCAAGACGCTCTACGCCAACATCCAGACGCCGGGCATCATGCTGGCGATCACGGGGCCGTGGCGGAGGCAGCGCGGCTAGGCCCCGCCGGGGGCGTTGACCGCGCGCACGGAGTCGTTCTCGACGCGCGCGTACCAGCCGGACGAGTCGGCGGCGAGGTCGGTGATCTCGCCGTCGACCGGCCACTGCGCGATCCGTTTGCCGCCGCGCAGGGTCAGCGCCTTGCAGACGCCGCCCGCGGTGGCGTACACGGTGCCGTCCGCGACGGCTGGGGGGAGCGTCGCGGTCGCGCCGAACGTCTCGAGCCACAGGCTCTTGCCGCTGCCGAGGTCGATGGCCTGCAGGGTCTTCTCGTTGGTCCAGTGCAGCAGGACGCCGTCGGCGGTGACGGGGCCGTGCCCACCGCCGGGCAGCCGCCGCCAGCTCGCGCCGAGCCCGGCGGTGGGGAAGTGCCAGCGCTGCTCGCCGTCCGCCGGGCCGAAGCCGATGAGCTGCCCCGCGCCGCCGGCCAACAGGAGCCCGGTTGCGGTCCTGATCGTCACCGACGAGCAGGCGGCGTACAACTACCACGGCGACCCGACCGAGCAGGTTCCGGCGAACGTCCCGGTCTACACGTGGAACCTGGCGGGCTACCGCGCGGGCCACGGCGCGTCCGGCACGGGCAACCGCCATGTGTTCGGCGGGCTCTCGGACGCGGCCTTCCGGATGGTGCAGCTGCTCGAGCAGGGGGCTTCGAGCGACTGGCCCTGGATGAAGTGAGGTGGCGGCCCCTCACCGATCTGCCGGAATTTCCCCGACGGATGTGACGGGGGTTCCTGAACGGATAAATCGGCGTTGACGGAGTCCCGTGGGGCACAAATGTGCGCGTGGTGCGACGGAGTGGCTACGGACCGCTACGGGGAAGCCGTGTTTGTGTGTCGGTTTGATGCCGATGTGAGGACCGTGTGAGCTCGGAGCATGGTGCGGTGGGCTCCCGGGGGCGCATACTCAGGACATGACGAGGCCCCCCGGTACCCGACGCCACCTGCCGAACAGTCCCTTCAACGTTCCGCCGCCGCCCGCACCGCCCATCGAGCAGTTCGCCGTGGGCGACCGGGTCTCGCACGACCAGTACGGACTCGGACGGATCGTCGGAGTCGAAGGCGAGGAAGCGGTGGTCATCGACTTCGCGGGCCGCCAGGGAAGGTTCCTGAGCCCGTACCCGAAGCTGGCCAAGCTCTGATCCACTGATCTGCGTACGACAAAGGGGCGGCCGCCAGGAGGAGTCGATCCTCCCGGCGGCCGCCCCTGCGCATTCCCTCGGCGGCTACAGCGCCTGCGCCGCCGGCTTCACCATGCCGCGCACGGTGCGTGACTTCACGAAGTCACCCATGGCGGTCATCTCCCACTCGCCGGTGAACTGCTTGATCAGCTTGGCCATCATCACGCCCGTCTGCGCCTCGGCGTTGGTGAGGTCGAAGCGGACCAGCTCCTCGCCCGTCGCGGCGTCCAGGAGGCGGCAGTAGGCCTTGGCGACCTGCGTGAACTTCTGGCCGGAGAACGAGTTCACCGTGAAGACGAGACCCGTCACGTCCTGCGGCAGCCGGCCGAGGTCGACGACGATCACCTCGTCGTCACCGCCGCCCTCGCCCGTGAGGTTGTCGCCGGAGTGCTTGATCGCTCCGTTCACGATCGACAGCTTGCCGAAGTAGCAGCTGTCCACGTGGTTGCGCTGCGGGCCGTAGGCGATGACCGAGGCGTCCAGGTCGATGTCCTTGCCGCCGTACGCGGGCTCCCAGCCGAGGCCCATCTTGACCTGCGAGAGCAGTGGCTTGCCGCCCTTGACCAGGGACACCGTCTGGTTCTTCTGGAGGCTGACGCGGCCCTTGTCCAGGTTGATCTTCCCGGCGCCGGGCGCGGGGGCCGCGGGTGCCGCGGCGGGCGCGGCCGGGGCGGCGACG
>NZ_SRIC01000079.1 GCF_004684775.1 Streptomyces sp. MZ04 | reverse complement strand
CCTCACGACCGCCGACCGCACGGTGCCGCCGGTGCGCCTACTCACGACACCTCCGCGGCGAATCGGTCGGGGCGGAACGGGTCGAGCCTCAGGTCCGGGCTCGCCCCACCGAGCACCTCGGCGGCCAAGCACCCCACCCCCGCCGCCAATCCGACACCCCTCACGACCGCCGACCGCACGGTGCCGCCGGTGCGCCTACTCACGACACCTCCGCGGCGAATCGGTCGGGGCGGAACGGGTCGAGCCTCAGGTCCGGGCTCGCCCCACCGAGCACCTGCGCGATCAAGTACCCCGTCCCCGTGGCCAGTCCGATGCCCGCGCCCTCGTGTCCGCACGCGTGGAGCAGCCCCGGCACCCGCGCGTCCGGGCCGATGGCGGGCAGGTGGTCCGGCAGGTAGGGGCGGAACCCCACATAGGCGCGCATCGCGCGGACGTTCTCCAGGAACGGGAAGAGGCGGCTCGCCCCGGCTGCGAGGGCCCGCATGACCGGCAGCGAGAAGCTCCGGTCGAAGCCGACCCGTTCGCGGCTCGCCCCGATCAGGACCGGCCCCGCGGCCGTGCCCTCGACCACCGGCGAGGTCTGCAGGGCGGCGGATCCGCTGGCCACGTCGGCCACATAGTCGGCGGCGTACACCTTGTGCCGGACCATGCGCGGCAGCGGCTCCGTGACCAGGACGAAGCCGCGCCGGGGCAGGACGGGGAGGCGCACTCCCGCGAGGGCGGCGAGATCGCCGCCCCAGGTGCCCGCCGCGTTCACGACGGCCGGGGCGTGGATCTCCCCCTGGTCGGTGCGGACACCGCGGACCGCACCGTCCGCGGTGCGGAGCACGGCGGTGACGGTCCAGCCGGTCAACAGTTCGGTGCCCAACGACCTTGCGATGCGTACCAGTTGGGCCGCCGCGAGGGACGGCATCACCTGACTGTCCTGGGGATAGTGGACGCCGCCGACAGCGTCAGGGGCGAGGTGCGGTTCGAGTGCGCGCAGCTCATCGGCCGCGACGGCACGCGCGTCGACCCCCGCCGCCCGCTGTCCGGCGGCGAACTCCCCCAGCGCCGCGAGCCCTTCCGAGGACGAGGCCACGACGACGCCGCCCTTGGCCTCGAACTCGATGGCCTCGCCGAGGCCGGGCTCGGCGGCGAGCTCCGTCCACAACCGGCCCGAGAGCAGGGCCAGTTCGAGCTCGGGGCCTGGCTCCTTGTCGGAGACGAGCAGATTACCCTCGCCCGATCCGGTCGTACCGCCGGCCACAGGACCGCGGTCCACCAGGACGACGGACAGCCCGGCACGCGCCGCGTACAGCGCACATGCGGCGCCCACCATCCCGGCGCCGACAACCACAACATCGCAGGTCAGCCGCTTGGTCACATCAGTACTATGTCACATATTCCTTTCTGGGCCAAGGGTATCTACGCTGACAGGACCGCCGTGGCGCAACGCCCGCACGAGACCCCCTGACCGGCAGAACACGAGACCCGTATCTGCAGAAAAGGTGAACCAGATGACCGAGTCCAGGCAGCCCGAGCCGACACCCGTGCCCGCATCACCCGAGCCGGCACCCAAGCCCGAGGGCCGCAAGAACGGCCTCTACCCCGCCATCTCCGAAGAGCTCTCCGCCCTGATGAGGACAGGCTGGGCCGACACCGAGCAGCGCGACCTGCGCCCGGCCGAGCAGTCCGCGCACGCCGCCCGCCGCCGCGCCGCCCTGTCCGCACGCTTCCCGGGCGAGCGCCTCGTGATCCCCTCCGGAAACCTCAAGACCCGCTCGAACGACAGCCATTACCCCTTCCGCCCCTACTCCGCGTACGTCCACATGACCGGCGACCAGGCGAGGGACTGCGCCCTGGTCCTCGAACCGCTCCCCGGCGGCGGCCATGACGCGCACCTCTACCAACTCCCCCGCGACAGCCGGGACAGCGACGAGTTCTGGACCGGCATGACGGCCGAGCTGTGGATGGGCCGCCGGCGCAGCCTCGCCGAGTCCGAGCTGCTGCTCGGCCTGCCCTGCCGCGATGTCCGCGACGCCTCCGCCGAGTTGGCGCGATCCGCCGGGCCGACCCGCATCGTGAGCGGCCACGATCCGGCGCTCGAGGCGGCCGTGACGACGGACGAGGAGCGCGACGCCGAGCTCGACGAGGCCCTTTCGGAGCTGCGGCTGATCAAGGACGACTGGGAGATCGGCGAGCTGCGCAAGGCCGTGGACTCCACGGTGCGCGGATTCACCGATGTCGTACGGGAGTTGGCGACCGCGATCGCCACGTCGGAGCGCTGGATCGAGGGCACCTTCTTCCGCCGCGCCCGCCTGGAGGGCAACCACATCGGCTACGGGTCGATCTGCGCGGCGGGCGAGCACGCCACGATCATGCACTGGGACCAGAACGACGGCCCCGTACGCCCCGGTGAACTCCTGCTCCTGGACGCGGGCGTGGAGACCCACTCCCTCTACACCGCCGATGTCACCCGGACCCTCCCCATCGACGGCACCTTCACGCCGCTCCAGCGCAAGATCTACGACGCGGTGTACGAGGCACAGGAGGCGGGCATCGCCGCCGTGAAGCCGGGTGCCGCCTACCGCGACTTCCATGACGCGGCGCAGCGGCACCTGGCGCACCGGCTCGTCGAGTGGGGCCTGCTCGACGGCGACCCGGACCGGGTCTTCGAGCTGGGGCTGCAGCGCCGCTTCACCATGGCCGGCACCGGCCACATGCTCGGCCTCGACGTCCACGACTGCGCCCAGGCGCGCACCGAGGAGTACGTCGACGGCGTACTCGAAGCGGGCATGGTCCTCACTGTCGAGCCCGGCCTGTACTTCCAGCCGGACGACCTGACCGTGCCCGAGGAGTACCGCGGCATCGGCGTCCGCATCGAGGACGACCTCCTGGTCACCGCCGACGGCAACGAGAACCTGTCGGCGGGTCTGCCACGCACCGCGGACGAGGTCGAGTCCTGGATGGACGGCCTGGCGGGCGGCGCCCGCTAGGGCCTGTCCGATGGGTCCTGCCGGGGTCGCGACCCCTGGCACGCACATCTGCCGCGTTGTCGTCGGTTGCCAACGCTCCGCGTTGTCGCCCTCCTCCGCCTTGCAGCTGCACGCACCAGGGCCCGCTCGGCCCTGATCAATCGGCACCCGGCGCGAAGGCCGGCCTGACCCATCGGACAGGCCCTAGACGCACCGCGACCACCGGAAGCCATCTCCCGCCCCGAGGCCCGCCAGGCCCCGGGGCGAAGCCGTCTCAGGGGCACCCGTCGACCTCTATACACTTGATGTATACACACTGTGTATAGTTATCGCATGCCTGCTGTTGCGAACAACAAGATGAAGACACGCGCCCACCGGTTGCTTTCAGCTCCCACCTTTATGGCGGCGGCCGCCCTCAGCCTCGCCATGGCCCTCACGGGATGCACCAAGCTGGACACGACCTCGCCCAGCACCGTCCGCGAGGACGGAGCGGCCGCGAAAGCCGTGAACCAGGTGAAGCTCGGGACGGTCGACTGCCGCAAGGCCAAGTGCGTCGCGCTGACCTTCGACGCCGGACCGAGCGAGAACTCGGCGCGGCTGCTCGACATCCTCAAGGAGGAGAAGGTGCCCGCCACCTTCTTCACGCTCGGCAAGAACCACATAGCCAAGTACCCCGAGCTCGTGAAGCGCATGGACGCCGAAGGGCACGAGGTCGCGAGCCACACGTGGTCGCACAAGATCCTCACCGACCTCGACCCCGACGAGGCGCGTGCGGAGCTGCGCAGGCCCAACGAGGCGATAGAGAAGCTGACAGGCCACAAGCCGACGCTGATGCGCCCGCCGCAGGGGCGTACCAACGACGAGGTGAACAAGATCTCCCGCGAGGAGGGCCTCTCGGAGATCCTCTGGAGCGTCACCGCCAAGGACTACACGACGAACGACTCCGCGCTGATCCAGAAGCGCGTCCTGGACCAGACCGAGCGGGACGGCATCATCCTGCTGCACGACATCTACAAGGGCACGGTGCCCGCGGTGCCGGGCATCATCGACGGCCTGAAGAAGCGGGGCTTCGTCTTCGTGACCGTGCCGCAGCTGCTCGCACCGGGCAAGGCGGAGCCGGGGAAGGTCTACCGGTAGCCCGCGGCCTGGCAGGATCGCCGGGTGGCTCTCTTCCGAATCGACCAGGAATCGTCCCTGCCGAGCCGTGATGTCTGGCGGCGGCTCACCGCGTGGGAGCGGCACGGCGACGTGGTCCCGCTCACGCGGGTCGTCGTCAGGACGCCGCAACCGACGGGCGAGGGAACGGTGTTCGTCGCGCACACCGGCCTCGGGCGCCGCATCGGATTCGACGACGTCATGGAGGTCGTGGTGTGGCACCCGCCGGGCAGCCCGGACGGCGCGGGCCTGTGCCGGCTGGAGAAGCGGGGGTCGTTCGTGACGGGGTGGGCGGAGATCGAGGTGTCCCCCAGGGCCGGAGGCACCGGTTCGCTCATCACCTGGCGCGAGGACCTGCGGGTGCGGTGGCTGCCGGCCGTCTGCGACGGGGCGTTGAGGGTGGCGGCGCGGTGGATGTTCGGACGGGCGGTGGAGGCGCTGCTGAAGTCTCCCCCGCCTCGCCCCTTCCCTGGCGCTGAGTAACTACTTGGGGCTGCGGTCGCGCTGCCGGACGGCTCTGCCCCTAGGGCCTGTCCGATGGGTCCTGCCGGGGTCGCGCCCCCTGGTCAATCGGCGCCCGGCGCGAAGGCCGGCCTGACCCATCGGACAGGCCCTAGCGGGCCGCGGCGTCCAGACCTTCGAGAGTGGACTCCCGGATGTTCTCCCGCTCAGTCCTGGGCGGGTCACTTGTGGAGAACGGCCTGGATTTCGAGGCTGATCGACACCTTGTTGCTGAGCGCGACGCCACCGGCGTCGATGCCGAAGTCGCGCCGGTTGATCTCCGCGGTCGCGGAGAAGCCGGCCCGCTGTCCCTCCCGCTGGTCCGAGCTGAAGGTGTTCACCTTGAGGGTCAGCGGCACCTGCCGTGTGACGCCGTGCAAGGTCAGCTCACCGTCGACGGCCCAACCGTCGACGGTCTGGCGGACGCCGGTCGAGCGGTAGCTCATCGTCGGGTACGTGTCGACGTCGAGGTAGTCGGTGGCGCGGAGATGGTTGTCGCGCTTTTCGTTGCCGGTGTCGATGGATGCGAGGTCGATCGTCGCGGTGACCGACGAGCGCAGTGGGTCCTTGTCCGTGACGAGCGTGACGTCGTGGGTGGTGAACCGGCCCCGCGTCTTGCTGATCATGAGGAGGCGGACGGAGAAGGCGATCTCGGAGTGCGCCGGGTCGACCTTCCACGTGCCGGCCACATAGCCCGGAATCGAGGTGGTCGCGGGGGCGGTGTTTCCGGTTTCGCTCATGGCTTCCTCCATGGTTGTGCGGCCGCGCGCGCGGCGAGGGGATGGTGGGTCGGGGCCGGTGCCCGTGATCCATCGCAAGACGTCGGTAACGCTCTCGAAGAACGTGAAGACGGGCGCCCGGTTCTTGACCCGCTCTGCGGATTACGCTTCACCTGTCAGCGCAGAATCTCGGCCCGCACCCTCTCTTTCGGTGTTGCGATGTCCCAGTAGCGAACGACGCCCCGCGCATTACTGAAGTCGCCTGTACCGCCGGTGATGGCCATGTCGAGCGAGCTTGTTCCGCTCACCCAGAGCGACTGCATCGTCAGAGAGCCACGCTTGATTTCCATCGTGATCAGGCACTGCGTCGTGAGTTCTTCGCCATCGACGCGGATGACCTGGCACGACCCACCCCCACGTCCGACACTGCGGCCGTCCTTTATCGCGGTGCCGGAGTAGACGTACATATCACCGAGGCTCGGCCCTTTCGGGCCGAGATCGGTATGCGTGTACTGATCGTTCTGAACCTCGAGTTCGAGAACCTCGACTTGTCGCCCTTCCGGAGTGTCGGCGTCTGCGCTGTTCACTGCAGAGACGCCGACCAAAGCGGTGACCAGCGCAATGGCGAAGAATTTCGCGAGCGACGCTCGTGCGTTGTCGCTCCTCCGCTCCCTCTCGTGCACGCCGACGGATCCCAGCCTTCTGGTGACCATGATGGAACCTCCTCATCCACTCAAGCGCCGCCGACCCTGGAGCGCCGGGCCGGTGAACAGCGTTGCCGCCCTTGCTCAGCTCACCGGTTCGACAACACAGCCCCGCGGAATGTGAGGTCGGTGCGTTGCCTCACATTCCGCGGGGCTGTGTTGTCGAACCGGTAAGGCAGATACGACGAAGGGAACCGTCGGCACCATGAGCACCCGATCCGAGCCAGGACACGGCCGGCCCGATCCGGGCCTTGACGCCCTCATGAGCGAGCGGCGCCAACTGATCAATCTCGCGTACCGGATTCTGGGCTCCCTGGCCGAGGCCGAGGACGCCGTCCAGGAGACCTACACCCGCTGGTACGCCTTGTCACGGCAGCAGCAGGACGCCATCGAGAACCCTGGCGCCTGGCTGACGACAGTCGCCGGCCGCATCTGCCTCAACCTGCTCGGCTCGGCACGGGCCAGGCGAGAGACCTACGTGGGCGAATGGATCCCCGAGCCACTGCCCGAGCACTCGCAGTGGATCAGTGGGCGGGCGGCCGGTGCGACGGCCGATCCGGCCGACCGGGTCACCCTGGACGAGTCGGTCAACCTGGCCTTCCTGGTCGTGCTCGAATCGATGACCCCGGCCGAACGCGTCGCGTTCATCCTGCACGACGTCTTCTGCCACTCGTTCGCCGAAGTGGCCGAGATCGTCGGCCGTACCCCGGCGGCATGCCGCCAGCTGGCCTCCTCGGCCCGCCGCCGCATCCGGGCCGCGCAGCCTTCCACGACTGCGGCAGCCCAACGCACCGCGGTCGTCAGGGACTTCAAGCAAGCCTGGGAGACCATGGACATCGACGCCCTGATCGGCCTGCTCGACCCCGAAGCCACGGCGATCGCCGACGGCGGTGGCCTTGCCATCACCTTCCCGCACCCCATCGAAGGCGCTGAGCAGATCGCGCACGCCTGGCGGGACATCGCCCGCCACAGGCCCGACACCATGACGTTCCTGGAGCGGACGGTCAACGGTCAGCCCGGTCTGGTGGCTCAGCAGGACGGCGTCATCGTGTCTGTGTACGCCTTCGAGGTCGCGGACGACCGGATCAAGCACATCTGGGTCGTACGCAACCCCGAGAAGCTCCATCGCTGGACGACGGATTGAGACGCGCGTCTACCTACCGGCAGGCGTGCGCGAGCGCGTCCAGGACGGCGAAGCCGGTGGCCGACGGTGCCGCCTGCTTCAGCCGAACCGGCAGCGCGGCGAACCCGTCCCCGATGAACGACTCCTGCGGGAGCGCGCCCCCCGCATCCAGCCGCAGCCCCGGAAAGCGGGCGAACAGCGCCGGCAGCGCCACCGCCGCCTCGAGGCGGGCCGGCGGCGCCCCCACGCAGTAGTGCACCCCGTGCCCGAAGGCCAGGTGCTCCTTGTCCGTACGGGTGATGTCGAACCGCCCGGCGGTCGGCCCGTGCCGCAGCGGATCCCGCCCCGCGGCCCCGTACGCCGCGAGAATCGCGTCCCCCCGTGGAATCACGGAACCGTCGGGCAGCTCGATGTCCGAAACGGCGTACCGCAGCGGCAGGTTGGCGATCGAGGGCGCGAACCGGAGCGTCTCCTCGATGGCATCGCTCCACGGCACCTCCCCGCCGAGCACCCGCTCCAGCTGCTCGGGGTGGCTCAGCAGCGCGTGCACCGCGTTGCCGATGAGGCTGACGGTCGTCTCGTGCCCCGCCCCGATGACGAGCAGCAGCGTGTCGATCAGCTCGGTCTCGGTGAGCGCCGAGCCCTCCTCGTCGCGGGTGGCGATCAGCACGCTCGTCATGTCGTCGCCGGGCTCGGCCCGCTTGAGGGCGACCAGACCGGCGAGCAGCTGGTGCACCTCCTGCCAGGTCGCCGCGGCCTGCTCCGGCGTCGCCGTCGTATCCATGATCGACTCCACGAGCCTGGCCGTGTCAGCCTGCCGGTGCTCGGGCAGCCCGAACAGCTCGCAGATGACCTGCATCGGCAGCGGATGCGCGTACGCGGCCCGCAGATCCACCGCTGGGTCCGCGGCTTCCGCCATCGCGTCGAGCAGCCCCGCCGTCAGCTCCTCGATCCGCGGCCGCAGCGCGTCCGTACGGCGTTTGGTGAACGCGGGCGACACCAGCTTGCGCAGCCGCCGGTGGTTCGTGCCGTACGCGGTGAACATATTGGTCACGCCCACCCAGGAGTTGACCCAGGTCTCGCGGAACTCGCCGCCGATCCAGGCCGGCCAGTGCTGGTTCGGGTCCTTCGACACGCGGTCGTCGGCGAGGAGGCTCTTCAGGACGTCGTACTGGGTGGGCGCCCAGGCCCGTATGCCGTCGGGGAGTTCGACGAGCGCGACGGAACCGCGCTCGCGCAGCGTCTCCGCCCCGTACGAGACGTGGGGAGACGCGCACTCACTCAAGATCATCTTAGGTGCACACCCCTCCGCCCCCGCCACCCTTGCCGCACCGGCGGCTACGCGCGAGACGCCCGCGTACGAGCATGCAGCGTGCGCGCGACCCGCGGGCCGAGCCAGCGCTTCATCCGCCGCAGCGGCTCCAGTTGCTCGGCCGCCCGGTCGATCCGGTAGTAGAGCTGCGGCGGGATGTGCGGAAGGAGCGGGGAGTGGCGCTGGCCCAGGAGCGCGAACATCTGGGGCGGGGCGAGGCGGATGTAGCGCGGCAGGTTCTCGTACCACTGGGCGCTGTAGCGGGCCGCGCTCTGGACGGAGAGCAGTGCGGATCTCCGCTCGCGCTCGTAGGCGTCCAGGGCGGGTTCGAGGCGCGGGCTCCCGCGCAGGGCCGCCGCCAGGGCGAGGGCGTCCTCCAGGGCGAGGGTGGTGCCGGCGCCGATCGAGTAGTGCGTGGTGTGCGCGGCGTCGCCGAGCAGGACGAGGTTGTCGCGGTGCCACGTCCGGTTGGTCAGGGTACGGAAGTTGAGCCACTGCGCGCTGCCGTCGGCCTGCGCCCTGCCGATCAGGCGGTGCCCGTCCAGCGGCCCCGCGAAGAGCCGTTCCAGGAGGGCGAGGCTCTCGGTCTCGCCCGCCTCGTGCAGACCGAGGCCCGTCCACGTATCCGGGGAGCACTCGACGACACAGGTGCTCCGCTCGTCGCTGAACCGGTAGCCGTAGCACCAGATCCAGCCGTGCGCGGTCTCGACGAAGGCGAAGGTGAAGGAGTCGAAGACCTTGGTGGTGCCGAGCCAGACGTACTTGTTGCGGCCGACCGCGACCTCGGTGCCGAAGTGCCCGGCGTGCCGCTCGCGAAGACCGCTGTGGACGCCGTCGCCCGCGACGACCAGGTCGGCGTCGGAGAGCATGTCCGCGGCCGTGATCTCGCTCTCGAACTCGACGTGTACGCCGAGGGATCGGGCCCGCCGGGTGAGGATGTCGAGCAGCCGGTGGCGGCCGATGCCGAAGCCCTCGTCGCCGTGGTGCACGGTCGTGCGGTCCCCCACGTGCGCGATGCCGTCGCTCCAGCGGACCGAGTGCTCGACGACGGCGTGCGCGGACTCGGGGTCACCGGCCCGTAGCTTGTCGAGCAGGCCGCCCCAGTAGGTCACCCCCCAGCCGTACGTGGACCCGGCGGGGTTCCGCTCGTGGACGGTGATGTCGTGGGACGGGTCCTGCCGCTTGAGCAGGATCGAGAGGTACAGGGCGGCGGGTCCGCCGCCGACGCAGGCGACCTTCACAGATGCTCCCATTGCGACACAAAGTGGCTGTTTATGACGCAACGTAGCAAGGCGGGTGGGCCGGTCCGTGGATCTAAGGGTCAGGGCACAAAGAATGGCCCCCTGCCGACGCGTTGACGTCGGCGAGGGGCCACAGGGGAATCAGGCGTCAGGCGATCTCAGGCGATCTCAGGCGATCTCAGGCGACCGAACCGATCCGCCCCGTCGCCGTCCGGTTTCCTTCATGGTGAATCGGCGTATGCGCGCCGGTCAGCGAGACCCCGCTGCCGCCCCGCCGGTTGGCGACGATCTCCGAGGCGATGGACAGGGCCGTCTCCTCCGGAGTGCGCGCGCCCAGGTCGAGGCCGATGGGTGAGCGCAGGCGGGTCAACTCCAGCTCGCTCACGCCGACTTCGCGCAGCCGCTTGTTGCGGTCCTCGTGCGTACGGCGCGATCCCATCGCCCCCACGTACGCGACCGGAAGGCGCAGCGCCCGTTCGAGCAGCGGCACGTCGAACTTGGCGTCGTGCGTCAGGACGCACAGCACGGTGCGCCCGTCGACCTCCGTGCGCTCCAGGTAGGTGTGCGGCCACTCGACGACGATCTCGTCGGCGTCCGGGAAGCGGGTCTTCGTCGCGAAGACGGGGCGCGCGTCGCACACCGTCACGCGGTAGCCGAGAAACTTGCCCATGCTGACCAGGGCGGACGCGAAGTCGATGGCCCCGAACACGATCATGCGGGGCGGCGGCACGCTCGACTCGACGAGCAGGGTGATCGGCTGCCCGCAGCGCGAGCCGTCCTCCCCTATCTCGACGGTGCCGGTGCGTCCGGCGTCGAGCATGGCGCGGGCCTCCCCCGCCGCGGTGCGGTCCAGTTCGGGATGTCCGCCGAGCCCGCCTTCGTACCCGGTGTCGGTGTCGGTGTCGGCATCGGTGTCGGAACGTACGAGAAGGGCGCGGCCCACGAGCTCCGCGGGTCCGGACGTGATCCGGGCGACCGCCGCGGCCTCCCCCGAGGAGGACACGGCGAGCGCGGAAGCGAGAACCGGCCGCACGGAGGAGTCCGCGCGGACCGGGGTGACCAGGATGTCAATGATGCCGCCGCATGTCAGGCCCACGGCGAAGGCGTCCTCGTCGCTGTATCCGAATTGCTCGACGACGCTCTCGCCGTCTTCGAGGGCCTGCTGACACAGGTCGTAGACGGCGCCTTCCACACACCCGCCGGAGACCGAGCCGATCGCCGTTCCGTCGGAGTCGACGGCCATCGCCGCTCCTGGTTGCCGGGGCGCGCTGCCGCCGACCGCCACCACGGTGGCGACGGCGAAGTCGCGTCCCTGCTCGACCCACCGGTTCAGCTCTTCGGCGATGTCCAGCATCTCGGCCTCCTCAAAGGTTCTGCGGGTGTGTGGAGGGCTTGGCGCCTAGTGGACGCCCAGCCAGTTCTCGATGGGGTTGAGGGCGAAGTAGACGATGAAGATCACCGTCAGGCCCCACATGAAGGCCCCGATCTCGCGGGCCTTGCCCTGCGCGACCTTGATGGCCACCCAGGAGATGACACCCGCCGCGACACCGGTCGTGATGGTGTACGTGAAGGGCATGAGCACGACGGTCAGGAAGACCGGGATGGCCGTGGCGCGGTCGGCCCAGTCGACGTGCCGGGCGTTCATCATCATCATCGCTCCGATGACGACGAGCGCGGCGGACGCGACCTCCTGCGGCACGATCGCCGTGACCGGCGTGAAGAAGAGGCAGGCCGCGAAGAACAGGCCGGTGATGACCGAGGAGAGGCCCGTGCGGGCGCCTTCGCCGACGCCGGTCGCCGACTCGACGAACACGGTCTGGCCGGAGCCGCCCGCGACACCGCCGATGGCACCGCCGGCGCCGTCGATGAACAGCGCCTTGGACAGGCCGGGCATCCGGCCCTTCTCGTCGGCCAGGTTGGCCTCGGTGCCGACGCCGATGATGGTGGCCATCGCGTCGAAGAAGCCGGCGAGCACGAGCGTGAAGACGATCATGCCGACGGTCATCGCGCCGACCTCGTCCCAGCCGCCGAACTTGACGTCACCGAGGAGCGAGAAGTCGGGTGCGGAGACCGCGCTGCCGTGCAGTTCGGGGGCGCCGTTCGCCCACTGCTTGGGGTCGATCACGTCGAGCGCGTTGAGTACGACGGCCACGATCGTGCCGGTGATGATGCCGACCAGGATCGCGCCGGGGGTGTTGCGCGCCTGGAGCATGAAGATCAGGAGCAGGGTGCCCGCGAAGAGCAGGACCGGCCAGCCGGTGAGCTCACCGGCGGGGCCGAGCGTGACGAGCGTGGTCTTGCCCTGGTGGACGAAGCCGCCCTTGGCGAGGCCGATCAGGGCGATGAAGAGCCCGATGCCCATGGTGATGCCGTGCTTGAGGGCGAGCGGGATCGCGTTCATGATCATCTCGCGCAGCCCGGTGACCACCAGGAGCATGATCACCGCGCCGTACATCACACACATGCCCATGGCCTGCGGCCAGGTCATCTGGGGTGCGACCTGCGAGGCGATCACTCCGGACACGGAGAGCCCGGCGGCCAGGGCGAGCGGCACCTTGCCGACGAAGCCCATGAGGAGCGTGGTGACCGCCGCGGCGAGCGCCGTCGCGGTGATCAGGGCCTTCTGGCCCATGGTGTCGCCGGCCGCGTCCTTGCCGGACAGGATCAGCGGGTTGAGCAGGACGATGTACGCCATCGCCATGAAGGTGGTGATACCGCCGCGCACCTCACGCGCGACCGTGGATTCCCGCACGGATATGTGAAAGTACCGGTCGAGCCAAGACCTGCCGGCCGGGACGCGTGAGCCGTTGCCCGCGTCCTCTGCCGTGGTCTTCGGCTCCGTTGACTGCTGGGTCATGGTGCCTAACTCCCAAGGTTCAAAGGGGCACCCGCAACAGGCGGTCGAGCTGGGTAGGCCTGTGGAGACTGCGGGATTTGGGATGGTGCGTTTGGCTGCACGACCCGGGGGACGGCCCGAGACGAACGGGGGCTCCTAAGAGCGTGGGTACTGCGTGGGTACTGCGCTGACCGCGAGCGGTGCGGTACTTGTGTTCTCCGGGCGGCGCGGGCTGAGGAATTGTGACGTTCCATGGGAGGCACGCACCGCCCGGAGAGTCTGTGGGATCAGGCGCCGGTGAGGTGCTCCGGGCGTACCGGCGTCCTGTTCAGCTCCAGACCCGTCGCGTTCCGGATCGCCGCGAGGACGGCCGGAGTCGACGAAAGGGTCGGGGCCTCGCCGATGCCACGGAGCCCGTACGGGGCGTGCTCATCGGCGAGTTCGAGCACGTCTACGGGGATGGTCGGCGTGTCGAGGATGGTGGGGAGCAGGTAGTCCGTGAAGGACGGGTTCCTGACCTTCGCCGTCTTGGGATCGACGACGATCTCCTCCATGACCGCGATGCCCATGCCCTGGATGGTGCCGCCCTGGATCTGGCCGATGACGGAGAGCGGGTTGAGCATCTTGCCGACGTCCTGGGCGCAGGCCAGTTCGATGACCTTGACCAGGCCGAGCTCGGTGTCGACCTCGACGACGGCGCGGTGCGCGGCGAAGGTGTACTGGACGTGGCCGTTGCCCTGTCCGGTGACCAGGTCGAAGGCGACGGTGGGCCGGTGGCGCCACTCCTCCTCGATCTCGACGGTCTCGTCCTCCAGTACGTCGACGAGATCGGCGAGGACCTCGCCTCCGTCGGTGACGACCTTGCCGCCTTCGAGAAGGAGTTCGGCCGTCGCCCACGCGGGGTGGTACGAGCCCATCTTGCGCCGGCCGATCTCCAGGACCTTCTCGCGCACCAGCTCACAGGCGTTCTTGACGGCGCCGCCGGTGACGTACGTCTGACGGGACGCGGACGTCGAACCGGCCGAGCCCACCTGGGTGTCGGCGGGGTGGATGGTCACCTGCGTGACACCGAGCTCGGTGCGGGCGATCTGGGCGTGCACGGTGACGCCGCCCTGGCCGACCTCGGCCATCGCGGTGTGCACGGTGGCGACGGGCTGACCGCCGACGATCTCCATGCGCACCTTGGCGGTCGAGTAGTCGTCGAAGCCCTCGGAGAAGCCGACGTTCTTGATGCCGACCGCGTAGCCGATGCCTCGTACGACGCTTTCGCCGTGCGTGGTGTTGGACAGACCGCCGGGCAGCTGCCGTACGTCGGAGCCCTCGCTGGACTCCCACTGGCGCTCGGGCGGCAGCGGCATCTCCTTGACGCGGCGCAGCAGTTCGGCGACCGGGGCCGGGGAGTCGACCGGCTGCCCGGTCGGCATGATGGTGCCCTGCTCCATGGCGTTGAGCTGCCGGAACTCGATCCGGTCCATGCCGAGCTTGTCGGCGAGCTTGTCCATCTGCGCCTCGTAGGCGAAGCACGCCTGGACCGCGCCGAAGCCGCGCATGGCGCCGCAGGGCGGGTTGTTGCTGTAGAGCGCGACGGCCTCGATGTCGACGTCGTCGATCACGTACGGGCCCACGCTCAGCGAGGACGCGTTGCCGACCACGGCCGGGGACGCGGAGGCGTAGGCGCCGCCGTCGAGCACGATCCGGCACTTCATGTGCGTGATCTTGCCGTCCTTGGTGGCGCCGTGCTCGTAGGTGAGCTTCGCCGGGTGGCGGTGCACATGGCCGAAGAAGGACTCGAACCGGTTGTAGACGATCTTGATCGGCTTGCCCGTGCGCAGCGCGAGGAGGCACGCGTGGATCTGCATCGAGATGTCCTCGCGACCGCCGAAGGCACCGCCGACGCCGGAGAGCGTCATGCGTACCTTCTCCTCGGGCAGGCCGAGGACCGGGGCGATCTGTTCGAGGTCGGAGTGCAGCCACTGGGTGGCGACGTACAGCTCGATGCCGCCGTCCTCGGACGGCACGGCGAGGCCGGACTCCGGGCCGAGGAAGGCCTGGTCCTGCATGCCGAAGGTGTACTCGCCCTTGACGATGACGTCGGCCTTCTTGGCGGCCTCGTCGGCGTTGCCGCGGATGATCGGCTGGCGGTGCACGATGTTCGCGTGCGGGACGTGGCCCATGTGGCTGTCGGTGCGGCCCTCGTGCACGAGCACGGCGTCGGGAGCGAGCGCGGACGCCTCGTCCGTGATGACCGGCAGCTCCCGGTACTCGACCTTGATCTTCGCGGCGGCGCGGCGCGCGGTCTCCGGGTGGTCGGCGGCCACGAGGGCGACCGGCTCACCGTGGTGGCGGACCTTGCCGTGCGCGAGAACCGGCGTGTCCTGGATCTCCAGGCCGTAGTTCTTCATCTCGGCCGGCAGGTCGTCGTAGGTCATGACGGCGTAGACGCCGCTCATCGCGAGGGCCTCGGAGGTGTCGATCGACACGATCTCGGCGTGCGCCACGGTGCTGCGCAGGGCCTGGCCCCACAGCATGTCCTCGTGCCACATGTCCGAGGAGTAGGCGAACTCTCCGGTGACCTTCAGGGTGCCGTCGGGCCGCAGCGTCGACTCGCCGATGCCGCCCTTGGTCTGCGACCCCTGGGTGATCTTGGTGGGGGCGCCGGTCGTACGGGTGGATCCCATGGTCAGACCGCCTCTTCCTGGCGATCCTGGCGGGCGGCCGCGAGGCGCACGGCGTCCAGGATCTTCTCGTATCCGGTGCAGCGGCAGAGGTTGCCGGAGAGCGCCTCGCGGATGTCGGCGTCGGTCGGCTGCGGGTTGCGCTCCAGCATCTCGTCGGCCGCGACGAGCAGACCGGGGGTGCAGAAGCCGCACTGGACGGCGCCCGCGTCGATGAACGCCTGCTGGATCGGGGAGAGTTCGGTGCCCTCGCCGGTCTGGCCGTCGGTGCCCTCGGCCTGCCAGCGCTGGGCGCTGTCCAGGGAGACACCGCACGCGCCGGAGGCGCAGCCGCCGCCCGGGTGGGCGTCCTCGCGGTGCTTGGCGTAGTCGGCCAGGCCCTCGACGGTGGTGACCTCGCGGCCCTCCACCTGGCCCGCCGCGACCAGACACGAACACACCGGCACGCCGTCGAGACGGACGGTGCAGGAACCGCACTCGCCCTGCTCACAGGCGTTCTTGGAGCCCGGAAGCCCCATGCGCTCGCGCAGCACGTACAGAAGGGACTCGCCCTCCCAGACGTCATCGGCTTCCTGCTGACGGCCATTGACCGTGAAGTTGACACGCATTACGCGACTCCCTCAGTGCTGCGGCCCTTGCCGCGGTACGTCTCCCAGGTCCAGCCGAGCGTGCGGCGGGCCATGATCCCGACGGCGTGGCGGCGGTAGCTCGCCGTGCCGCGTACGTCGTCGATGGGGTTGGCGGCGCCGGAGGCGAGCTCCGCGAACTGCTTGGCGATCGAGGGGGTGATGATCTTCTTGCTGTCCCAGAAGCCACCCTCCTCGAGCGCCGCGTTCAGGAACTCCTCGGCGGCCTTGGCGCGGATCGGGGTCGGGGCGGCGGAACCGATGCCGGTCCGTACCGTCCGGGTCTCGGGGTGCAGGGCGATGCCGAAGGCGCACACGGCGATGACCATCGCGTTGCGGGTGCCGACCTTCGAGTACTGCTGCGGGCCGTCCGCCTTCTTGATGTGGACGGACTTGATCAGCTCGTCGGCGGCGAGCGCGTTGCGCTTGACACCAGTGTAGAAGTCGTCGATCGGGATGAGGCGCGAGCCGCGTACGGACTCCACCTCGACCTCACAGTCGGCGGCGAGCAGCGCCGGGTGGGCGTCACCGGCCGGGGACGCCGTGCCGAGGTTGCCGCCGACGCCGCCGCGGTTGCGGATCTGCGGGGACGCGACCGTGTGCGAGGCCAGCGCGAGCCCGGGGAGCTCGGTGCGCAGCTCCTCCATGATCTGGGTGTACGGGACAGAAGCGCCCAGCTGGACCGTCTCCTCGCCCACCTCCCACTCGCGCAGCTCGACGATGCGGTTGAGGTCAAGCAGGTACTCGGGACGACGGTGGTCGAAGTTGATCTCGACCATCACATCGGTGCCACCCGCAATCGGCACAGCTGTCGGGTGCTCGGCCTTGGCGGCGAGCGCCTCCTCCCAGCTGGCGGGGCGAAGGAAGTCCATGAGGCTCTCTTCTTCGTATCGTGGGTCGTTCATCGGAGGTGATCCAGCCAAGCCGGGCCGGAGGCCTCTCGACTGCTCGTTCATGTGCTGTTAACGCGGAGTGGGGCAAGTACACCGCCAGGTCGTCCGATGGGGTCAGTCACCGAAACCATGAAGGAGTTGGCTGGCCAAGCCGCGCGTCTTGTAGATTCGTATGAAGAACGGTCCTCACTGGCCTCGCGGATTCCCCCTGGAAGCCGGAGACGCCTTACGGCACAGGACCCCGGGTCCACGGACGCGAACTACCTGTACATCCCATTCGAGACAGATCGGCGGCGACGACACCATGCGGCTGCGCGCACTCCTTGACACCGACGCGCTGGGCCTCAGGCTGCTCGGCGGTGAGGACGAGCTCGACCGCACGGTGCGCGGTGTGATGACCACCGACCTGCGGGACCCCAGCCGCTACCTCACCGGCGGCGAGCTGGTCCTCACGGGCCTCGCCTGGCGCCACGACGCCTCGGACACGGAACCCTTCGTACGGATCCTGGCGAGCGCCGGAGTGGCCGCGCTCGCCGCGGGTGAGGCCGAGCTCGGCGACATCCCCGACGACATCGTGGAGGCCTGCGCACGGCACCGCCTGCCGCTGTTCGCCGTCAACGAGCGGGTCGCCTTCGCGACGATCACCGAGCACGTCGTACGGCAGGTCTCCGGCGAGCGGGCCGGTGACCTGGCGGCGGTCGTCGACCGGCACCGCCGCCTGATGACCTCGGGCCCGGCGGGCGGCGGCCCCGACGTCGTCCTGGACCTGCTCGGCTCCGACCTGGACCTGCGGGCCTGGGTGCTCTCCCCCGCGGGCCGCCCCATCGCGGGCTCCAGCGCGGCCGGACCCGCCCTGCCCGCCGAGGTCTGCGCGCGCCTCGCGGGCGAGCACCTGGCGGCGGCACGCACCGGGCGGCGCGGGCCGCACCGGGTCCTGGTGAACGGCGTCACGTACTCGCTGTTCCCCATTCGGAGCAGCGGGCGAGCTTCCGCGGGCGCGGGTACGGCGGCATCGCGCGACGTGCGCGAGACGGTCCTGTCGGACTGGCTCCTCGCCGTCGAGGCCGACGCGGGCGACTGGCCCGAGGAGCGGCTCGACCTGCTGCAGGGCGTGACCCAGCTGATCGCGGTCGAGCGGGACCGGCGGGACGCCGCCCGCACGGTGCGCCGCCGCCTCGCCCAGGAGGTCCTCGAACTGGTCCAGACGGGCGCGGCCCCGGCCGAGATCGCCGCACGCCTCCGGGTGGCCGCCCCGGTGCTCCTGCCGGGCCTCGGCGCGGCGCCGCACTGGCAGGTCGTGGTGGCCCGCGTCGAGTGGGACGGCGACGAGATCGAGGGCGGCCCGGTGGCCCAGTCCCTCCTGGAGGAGATCCTGGTGGACCCGCTGTCGGCGGGCCCCGAGCCGTCCGACCGGATCGCGGTGGCCCATACGGGTGACGAGGCGATCGCGCTCGTACCGCTGCCCGCGGTGTCCTCTGAGCAGGACGGCTCGGAGACGGGCCTGCTCGCGGACTCCCTCCTGGAGTCCGTCCGCGACCCCTTGTCGGCGGGCCTCGACGGCGACGGCCGCCTGACCCTGGGCGTCAGCGCCTCCGTGCACTCGGCCGAGGGCCTGCGCGGCGCCCTGGAGGAGGCCCGGCACGCCCGCCGGGTCGCCGCGGCGCGCCCCGGCCGGGTCTGCGCGGCCGGCCACCAGGAGCTGGCCTCGCACGTACTTCTGCTCCCCTTCGTGCCGGACGACGTCCGCAGGGCGTTCACGGCCCGCCTCCTGGACCCGCTGCGGGACTACGACCGGCGCCACCGCGCGGAGCTCATCCCGACCCTGGAGGCGTTCCTCGACTGCGACGGTTCGTGGACGCGCTGCGCGGCGCGGCTGCACCTGCACGTCAACACGTTGCGCTACCGCGTCGGCCGTATCGAGCAGTTGACGAGTCGTGACCTTTCACGCCTCGAGGACAAGCTCGATTTCTTCCTGGCACTGCGGATGAGCTGACAGCGGACCGGGGCCCCAAACCCCTTTCATGACACGCCCTTTGTGAATTCTTTCACCCAGCCCCTTGGCCGGACGCGTCGATCCGTGCTGAGATGCGCCCACGACTCAACAGCTCAATGGCGTGCTCGGGGAGGGCAACGTGGCGCATACCGCCATGTCTGGTACCGGAACGACTGCAGGGCACGATCCACTCCAGACCGCGGTATGGCGGCTGCGCTCGCGCGGCTGCTGGACCGACGCGGCCGCGCTGCTGGCCTCACGGGAGGGGCCGGCGGCGGCCCTCCAAAGAACCCAACTCCTCGTCGAACGCTGCCTGTTCACGGGTGATGGCTGGGGCGAGGCGGAGGACGGTCTGCGCACGGCCGAGGCGCTGGCCGTCGACGACGACGACCGGGGCGCGGCGGCTTGTGAGCGGGGGCAGTTGGCGTACGCGGCGACGGTGCTCTCGGTGCGTGACCGGGCCGACGAGGCCCGTACGGCGCTGGGGCGGGCGGCGGCCCTGCTCGCCCCGAACGCCCCGGGGCGGCCTCTTCTCGACTTCCGTCGCGGGTTGATGGCCGAGCATCTCGCGGACTCGCCGCAGGCGGCGCGGGCCGCCTACCGGCGGGCGCACGCCGGGGCCACGGCGCACGGCGACTCGTTACTGCTGTCCTTCACGTGGCGACACCTGGCCGGACTCGCCCTGCGGGAGGGCGAGTTGGCGGAGGCGAGGCACGGCTTCGCGGAGTCTCTGCGGATTCGGGAGGAGCTGGGCTACCTGGTCGGGACGGCCCCCGCGCTGGCCGCGCTTGCCGATGCCGAGCCGGAGCCGGAGGCGGGCCGCCTGCGGGCCGAGGCGGCGCGTCTCTTCCGCCTGATGGGCGGGGTGCCGTCCTGGCTGGCCCAGCAATTGTCGCCGCCGGCGCCGGCGGCGTAGGGGGCCTGGGGGCCCTGCGGGGCTCCCCCAGTGCCCCGAAGGGGCGCGGGGCTGTGACATGTGCGGCTCCGCGACATGTGCGGCTCCGCCGCGAAGGGGGTCCCCCCTGTTCGAGCGAAGCCGAGAACTTGGGGGAGCGACCAGCCACGACGGACCCGCGGACGAATACCGCACTTCCCGCGGAGCGCTTAGCCCCCCGCCCCCGCGAAATGCTCCCGCACCAAGGACTGGACGACGACCAGGTCGCGGGCCACCAGCGCCTCCAGCAGGGCCGCATGCTCCGCCGCGTCGGCGATGAGGTCGGCGCGGCGCCCGGAGACGGGCCCGCTCACCAGCGGCCACTGGGACCGCCGGTGGAGATCGTCCGCCACCTGCACCAGCTGCTGGTTCCCGGAGAGCCCGAGCACCGCCCGGTGAAAGGCCCGGTCCGACTCCGCGTAGCGGGCGAGATCGCCGCCCGCGGCCGCCACCACGCTCGCCTCCGCCAGCGGCCGCAGCTCACACCACCGCGCGGCAGGCACCGTACGGGCGAGCCGGAGCATCACCGGCACCTCGATCAGCGCCCGCACCTCCGCGAGCTCCCCCAGCTCCCGCGCGCTCCGCTCGGTCACCCGGAAGCCGCGGTTCGGCACGACCTCGACCGCGCCCTCGATGGCGAGCTGCTGCATCGCCTCGCGCACGGGCGTGGCGGAGACCCCGAAGCGCTCACCGAGCACCGGCGCGGAGTACACCTCGCCGGGCGCGAGATCGCCGCCGACCAGCGCGGCGCGCAGCGCGTCGAGCACCTGCCCGCGGACCGAGCTCCGCTGCACCGGCTTGCGCGGCGCGGGCGGCGATGGCGGCGCGGGCGACTCGGCCGCCGCAGCCACACCCGCATCCGCGTCCGCATGCGTGTGCTCACCCCGCGCCGATCCCGACCGCGGCTGCTCCGGCACACGGACGGCAAGGCGGTACGCGTCATGCGCTCTGGCCTGCTCCACGAGGTCCACCCAAGTCCGCTCGGTCCGAAAGGTACGAGAGGCACCATAGGCGGACAGCCCCGCAGTTGAAACCTCGATCACGTCGGGTAAGGTTAGGCTAACCTGCAATCGATCGTGATTCGGCGGTCCCCGCATGCACGTTCCCGCCTCGGCGAAGCGCCCCCCGAGCGCCCTCGCGGACGCCTACGCCCGCCTCACCGAGGTGTTCCCCGGGCTGCGTGTGACCGAGCTCGGTGACCTCAGCGCGTACGAGCAGGCCCCACAGGGCGGCGGCTGGGTCACCGCCGCCCGGCTCGCGGAGGGCGGGGCCGACCTCGACGCGTTTCTGGCGTGGGACGAGGCGCAGGTCCTGAAGGACTACGGGCAGCGGGGCCGCCCGGACGTCATCGCCAGTTTCGGACTGCACCGGTACGCCTGGCCGGCCACGCTCCTGATCACCGTTCCGTGGTTCCTGCACCGCCGCGTCCCCCGCTACCCCGTACAGAACGTCGCCTTCCAGCGCACCCTGGGCCGGATGGCCGTCCGCGGCGCGGGCTTCGCCTGCCTGCCGGGCGATCCTGCGGCGGCACTGCCCGGCGCCCGTGTCGTACCGGACGAGGAGGCGCTGCGCGCGGAGGTGCGGGCGGCCGTCGCCGAGCACCTGGGACCCCTGCTCGACGCCTTCGGGCCCCGGATGCGGCGCCGCTCGCGCGCCCTGTGGAGCGTCGCCACCGACGAGATCGTCGAGGGCCTCTGGTACATCGCCCACCTCCTGGGCGAGGAGCAGCGCGCCACGGCGGAGCTCGAGCTGCTGCTGCCCGGCGCCACGAAGCCGTACGTGGGAACGGCCGGGTTCCGGGAGCTGACGGGGCCGAACGGCGAGTCCCTGCCGACCCGCGAGCGCGCGAGCTGCTGCATGTTCTACACGCTGCGCCCCGAGGACACCTGCGTGACCTGTCCGCGCACCTGCGACACGGAGCGCGTCGCGCGGCTCAGCGCCGCCGCCTGACCGCGCCACCGCGCCACCACGGTCTCCGAAATCGCAGCCGCTTCCCCCTGAACCACCCCTTCGTGTCCATTTAATCGAACTCAACTCGCCCTCCTGGCCGCTGAGTTCGAGCAAAACGGCGCGCGCCGCACCCCTTTGCACCCCCCAAGGCGTTCTCTTGCCCCGAAACCCCTCTGAGGGCCACCGGGATTGGGTCACTATGGCGCCCGAACGCCCTACCGCGACGCAAGGGACCCCAGATGAGACTGACCGACATATCGCTGGACTGGCTGCTTCCGGGCTGCGTCCTGCTCCTGGGCATGCTGGTGGCGGTGGCGGTGCTCGCACGCGGCAAGCGGGCCGGACAGAAAGCGGCCGCCGGCGCCTCCAGCGACGAATCGTGGGAACGCAGCGAGGAGCGCCGCAGGCGCAAGGAAGCGGTCTACGGCACGGCCTCGTACGTGCTCCTGTTCTGCTGTGCGGCGGTCGCCGCCGCGCTCTCCTTCCACGGCCTGGTCGGCTTCGGCCGGCAGAACCTGAACCTCACCGACGGCTGGGAGTACCTGGTCCCGTTCGGGCTCGACGGCGCGGCGATGTTCTGCTCCGTGCTCGCCGTGCGCGAGGCGAGCCACGGTGACGCGGCGCTCGGCTCGCGACTCCTCGTGTGGACGTTCGCGGGCGCGGCCGCCTGGTTCAACTGGGTGCACGCGCCCCGGGGCCTCGGCCACGCGGGCGCCCCGCAGTTCTTCGCGGGGATGTCGCTCTCGGCCGCGGTGCTCTTCGACCGCGCACTGAAGCAGACCCGCCGTGCGGCCCTGCGTGAACAGGGCCTGGTACCACGGCCGTTGCCGCAGATCCGCATCGTGCGCTGGCTGCGGGCACCCCGCGAGACCTTCGGCGCCTGGTCGCTGATGCTCCTCGAGGGCGTACGCACCCTGGACGAGGCGGTCGAGGAGGTCCGTGAGGACCGGCGCGAGAAGGAGCAGACGCGGACCCGCAGGCGGGACCGGGAGAAGCTGGAGCGCGCGCAGCTCAAGGCGATCAGCCGGGGCCACCGCGCCCTGCCCGGACGCGGCGGACGCCAGGTCGACATGCAGGCCGTGGCACCGGCCGCCGGGTCCGCGCAGGTCGGCGCGGACCCTGCCATAGCGCCGCAGGATCAGCTGCCGGTGCGCTCCCGCCCCTCCCTCCAGGCCGTCAAGAGCGGCTCTGAGACCGCGACGCCGGTGACCGTCGACCTCACGGCCGAGGACGACACACAGACACTGCCGAGGCTCGATTCCCTGGAGCAGAAGCTCAAGGACCTTGAGCAGCAGTTCGGTTGATGTCAGTCGCCTTCCAGGTCGCCTTCCAGGTCGCCTTCCAGGGAGCGGCGTGGGAATCGGTCGGCGGTCCGGGTCACACCGGGCCGCCGTCCAGTTCGAACCACACCACCTTCCCCACCCCGTGCGCCCGTACGCCCCAGGCATCGGCGAGGGACTGCACGAGCACCAGGCCCCTGCCGTGCGTACCGTTGTCGGCGTTCGGTACGCGCAGCTTGGGGCGACGCCCCACGAAATCCCGAACCTCGACCCGCAGTCGGCCCGGCCCCACGGTCGCCGTCAGGATCGCGTCGTGATCGGTGTGCACCAGTGCGTTGGTGACCAGTTCGCTGGTCAGCAGCTCGGCTATCTCGGATCTTCCCGGTTTGCCCCAGGAGCACAGGAGTTCACGCAGTGCCCTGCGCACCTCGGATACCGCCCGTAGGTCTGATCGCCCCAATCTGCGCCGGAGTTGAGCCCGGTCGGACTCCCCCACCATGTCGTCGGTCGGCTCGTCCCGTGCTTTCGGCGAAGCGGCCCCGGATCGTACGGGACCACCCCCTCGTACCTGCCTTGTCATGACCCCCGCCCACAAAATGAGTCCTGTTCCTCCCTGCTCGAACGCGTTCACGGAATGCATGCCCCACCCGGTTGGCGGCACGCCTGTCCATTCGTCAATCAAGGGGACGGGTGCGCCCCGGCCCCGCGGGGAAGTGAAGCGATGGATCGTTCCCGCATGATCCCGATCGATCCCGCCAGATCTCGCACGATCCCGCGTGAGTCCGTCCGAGCCCGAAACGAGGAGCCGCCGTGCACGACGACCGACTGCTGGTGGAGGGGCGCCTGGAGCGCGCCCTGCGGCAGTTCATCCGCCCCGCCCAGTACACGGACCGTGTGCCGCTCGCCCTCTCGGTCTGGCACGCTCCGGGCGAGCCCGTGCCCGTCGCCGAGGCCCTGAAGGCGTCGTACGCGCCCTTCGAGACCGGGACGGAGTGGGGAAGTCCCTGGTCAACCAGTTGGTTCCGGCTGCGGGGGCAGGTGCCCGACGCATGGCGCGGGCGGCGCGTCGAGGTGGTCGTCGACCCCGGGTTCACCGGTGACGGGCCCGGTTTCCAGGCCGAGGGTCTGGTGTACGACGCTTCGGGTGTTCCTCTGAAGGGCGTTCACCCGCGCAACCGGCACATCCCTGTGGCGGCTCCCGCGCAGGGCGGTGAGCCGGTGCACCTGCTCCTGGAGGCGGCGGCCAACCCGGCCGTTCTGCGTGACTTCGAACCGACACCGCTGGGCGACGTACTGACCGCGGGCGATCGCCCGATCTACCGATTCGCGTCTGCCGATCTCGCCGTACTGGACGAGGACGTCTGGCAGTTGACCCTGGACATCGAGGTCCTCTCGGAGCTGATGTACGAGCTGGACGCGGCCCGGCCGCGCCGCCACGAGATCCTGCGGGCCCTGGAGCGGGCGCTCGACGCGCTCGATCTGCACGACGTGCCGGGCACGGCCGCCGCCGCCCGCGCCCAGCTCGCCGGGGTCCTCGCCAGCCCCGCCCATGCCAGCGCGCACCGCGTCTCGGCGGCCGGGCACGCGCACATCGACTCGGCCTGGCTGTGGCCGCTGCGCGAGACGGTGCGCAAGGCGTCCCGTACGTTCGCCAATGTGACGGCGCTGGCCGAGGAGTATCCGGAGCTGGTCTTCGCCTGCTCGCAGGCCCAGCAGTACGCCTGGGTGAAGGAGCACCAGCCGCACATCTGGAAACGCATCAAGAAGGCGGTGACGGACGGCACTTGGGCGCCGGTGGGCTCGATGTGGGTCGAGTCGGACGCCAACATGCCGGGCGGCGAGGCCCTGGCCCGGCAGATCACGCACGGGATGCGGTTCTTCCGCGAGGAGCTCGGCGTCGAGACGGAGGAGATCTGGCTGCCGGACTCCTTCGGATACACCGCCGCCTTCCCGCAGTTGGCGAAGCTCGCGGGCGTCCGCTGGTTCCTCACCCAGAAGCTCAGCTGGAACCAGTCCAACAAGATGCCGCACCACACCTTCTGGTGGGAGGGCATCGACGGCACCCGTGTCTTCACGCACTTCCCGCCGGTGGACACGTACAACTCACAGTTCCACGGCACCGAACTCGCCCACGCCGAGCGCAACTTCACCGAGAAGGGCCGCGCCTCCCGCTCGCTCGTGCCGTTCGGCTGGGGCGACGGCGGGGGCGGCCCCACCCGCGAGATGATGGAGCGGGCGCGGCGCCTTCGCTCCCTGGAGGGTTCGCCGCGCGTCGAGATCGAGCGCCCTTCGGCGTTCTTCGCGGCCGCCGAGGAGGAGTACGGGGAGCGGGCGCCGGTCTGGTCCGGCGAGCTGTATCTGGAGCTGCACCGGGCGACGTACACCACGCAGGCGGCGACCAAGCGCGGCAACCGCCGCAGCGAACACGCCTTGCGCGAGGCCGAGTTGTGGTGCACTGCGGCCTCGCTGCGGGACCCGTCGTACGCCTATCCGTACGCCGCGCTCGACCGCCTGTGGAAGACCGTGCTCCTGCACCAGTTCCACGACATCCTGCCGGGCTCGTCGATCGCCTGGGTGCACCGCGAGGCCCGCGACACCTACGCGGCGGTCCTCGCGGAGCTCGACGCGATGACCACGGAGGCGGCGCGTTCCCTCGGCGCGGGAGAGCCCGCCGTGCTCAACGCGTCGCCGTACGCCCGCAGCGAGGTCGTCACGGCCGAGGGCGGGGCCCTGGTGCACGTCGATGTCCCGGCCCTGGGCACGCAGAGCCTGGCGGTCGCCGCCGGGCACACCCGCGCGGCGGGCACCGGCGCCACGGCTCAACTCGGCGACGGTGTCATCGTGTTGGCGAACCAGCACCTGCGCGTCACCGTCGACGCGGACGGCCTGCTGACCTCCGTACGCGATCTGGGAGCGAACCGCGAGGCCCTCTCCCCCGGATCGCGCGGCAACCTCCTCCAGCTGCATCCCGACCATCCCACGCACTACGACGCCTGGGACCTGGACCGGCACTACCGCAACACGCACACCGACCTCACGGCCGCCGAGTCCGTCGAGCTTGTGGAGGACGGGCCGCTGCGGGTGGCCGTCCGCGTGGTGCGCGCCTTCGGGGACTCGCGCATCACGCAGGAGATCCGGCTCGCGGCCGGCAGCCGGCGTGTCGACGTGGTGACGGACGTCGACTGGCGGGAGTCGGAGAAGGTGCTCAAGGCCGCCTTCCCGCTGGACGTGCACGCCGAACGGTCCGCCGCCGAGATCCAGTTCGGGCATGTGCACCGGACGACGCACGCCAACACCGGCTGGGACGCGGCCCGTTTCGAGATCTGCGCGCACCGGTGGCTGCGGGTCGCCGAGGAGGCGTACGGCGTGGCGGTGCTCAACGACTCGACGTACGGCCATGATGTGACGCGCGCGCCGCACGCGGACGGGCTCGGCACCACCGTGCGGCTCACGCTCCTGCGGGCCCCGCACAGCCCGGACCCGGAGACGGATCTGGGCACGCACCGGTTCACGTACGCGCTGCTGCCCGGCGCGACGACGGGCGACGCGGTCGCGGAGGGCCTCGCGCTGAATCTGCCGCTGCGGGTGGCCGACGCGCCCGTGCTGCCGTCGCTGGTGAGTGTCGACAACCCGGCCGTGACCGTGGAGTCGGTGAAGCTCGCGGACGACGGGAGCGGCGATGTCGTGGTGCGGCTCTACGAGTCGCGGGGCGGGCGCGCGGCGGCCACGCTCAGCACGTCGTTCGCGGTGAGCGCGGCCCAGGTGACGGATCTGCTCGAGCGGCCGCAGGGACCGGCCGATACGGACAGCGCGGGCCTGGCGCTCGAGCTGCGCCCGTTCCAGATTCTGACCCTGCGGTTGCGGCCCGCCTGACCAGCCGTCAGGGGCGGGGCACGTTCCGCAGGTTGGAGCGTGCCATCTGGACCATGCGGCCGACCCCGCCGTCCAAGACGATCTTGCTGGCGGAGAGCGCGAAGCCGGTCACCATCTCGGAGCTGATCTTGGGCGGGATGGAGAGGGCGTTCGGGTCGGTGACGATGTCGACGAGGGCGGGGCCCTTGTGCGCGAAGGCGTCCTTCAGGGCGCCGACGAGCTGCTTGGGCTTCTCGACGCGCACTCCGTACGCACCGGCGGCGCGGGCCACGGCGGCGAAGTCGGGGTTGTGGTTGGCGGTGCCGAACGAGGGAAGCCCCGCCACCAGCATCTCCAACTCGACCATGCCCAGGGAGGAGTTGTTGAACAGGACGATCTTCACCGGCAGGTCGTACTGGACCAGGGTGAGGAAGTCGCCCATCAGCATGGAGAATCCGCCGTCACCCGACAGGGAGACCACCTGGCGCTTGCGGTCGGTGAACTGGGCGCCGATCGCCTGCGGCAGGGCGTTGGCCATCGAGCCGTGACTGAACGAGCCGATGATGCGGCGCTTGCCGTTCGGGGAGAGATAGCGGGCCGCCCAGACGTTGCACATGCCGGTGTCGACAGTGAACACGGCGTCGTCGGCGGCGAGTTCGTCGACCACGGACGCGACGTACTCGGGGTGGATCGGGATGTGCTTCTCGACCTTGCGCGTGTACGCCTTGATGACGCCTTCGAGCGCGTCCGCGTGCTTCTTGAGCATCTTGTCGAGGAAGCGGCGGTTCGCCTTGGGCGTGACGCGCGGCGTGAGACAGCGCAGGGTCTCGCGTACGTCGCCCCAGACGGCGAGGTCCAGCTTGGAGCGGCGGCCGAGCCGCTCGGGGCGCACGTCGACCTGGGCGATCTTGACGTCGTCGGGCAGGAAGGCGTTGTACGGGAAGTCGGTGCCGAGGAGGATCAGCAGATCGCATTCGTGGGTGGCCTCGTACGCGGCGCCGTAGCCCAGGAGCCCGCTCATGCCGACGTCGTACGGGTTGTCGTACTGGATCCACTCCTTGCCGCGCAGGGCGTGGCCCACCGGCGACTTGATCTTCTCGGCGAACTCCATGACGTCGGCGTGCGCGCCGGCCGTGCCGCTGCCGCAGAAGAGGGTGACCTTGTCCGCCTCGTCGATCATCGCGGCGAGCTTGTCGATCTCCGCGTCGCCGGGACGTACGGAGGGGCGGGAGGTGACCAGGGCGGTCTCGGCGGCCTTGTCGGGAGCGGCCTTGTCGGCGACGTCTCCGGGCAGCGTGACGACGCTGACGCCGCTCTGGCCGATCGCGTGCTGGATGGCGGTCTGGAGCAGCCGGGGCATCTGCTGCGGGTTGGAGATCATCTCGCTGTAGTGGCTGCACTCGCGGAAGAGCTGGTCGGGGTGCGTCTCCTGGAAGTAGCCGAGGCCGATCTCGCTCGACGGGATGTGCGAGGCGAGGGCGAGGACCGGGGCCATGGAGCGGTGCGCGTCGTACAGGCCGTTGATCAGGTGGAGGTTGCCGGGCCCGCAGGAACCGGCGCAGACGGCGAGGCTCCCGGTGATCTGGGCCTCGGCGCCCGCGGCGAAGGCTGCGGTCTCCTCGTGGCGCACCTGCACCCAGTCGAGTCCCTTGGTGCGCCTGATCGCGTCCACCACCGGGTTCAGGCTGTCGCCCACGACTCCGTACAGGCGCTTGACGCCCGCGCGGACGAGGATGTCGACGAACTGTTCGGCGACGTTCTGCTTGGCCATGGCTTCACGAACCCTTCAGTCCCCTTGACGCTCCTGGGGTCCATGAATTCACAGTGCGGGCGCTCACGCCTCCCAAACGGCGGCCGCGGTCCGGTCGTCGGCGTACCCCTTCACCCTGACCTGGATGTCCGACAGGAAGTCCGCGAGGCCGGGCGGACCGGCGTCCGACCACCGCTGGGTGAGGCGCCCCGCGAGGCCGGGCTCGCCGCGCAGCGGCTCGGCGAGGCCTCCGCTGCAGAGCAGCAGGGCGTCACCCGGGCGGGCGACGGAGGCGCGGAAGCGGAACGGCTCGCGGGGCGGCGGCTCCGGGGCGGGCTCATAGGGACTCGGCGGCGTGATGATCCCCATGTCCATGGTGAGGCGGTCGCCCTCGGGGGTCTCCGAAGGCACCGAGCCGAAGCCGACCACGGGGGGTCCGGCGTCGCCCGCGGGGTCCGAGACCCGTGGCTCTATGTCCTGCCACTCCCCGTCACGGAGGCGGAAGAGGCCGCCGCCGCCGACGCCGAAGAAGACGCGGGTGCGGCAGGCGGGGTCGGCGGGCAGCAGCAGGCAGCGCAGGGACGCGGCGTACTCCTCGGGCTCGACGCCCAGGTCGGTGGCCTGCGCGCGGAGCTTGCCGAGGCTGCGGTCGGTGAGGCGGTGCAGGCCGCTCTTCAGGTCGCCGCGCCGGGCGGCCCTGATGTCCTCGGCGAGCCGCTGGTGGCTGCGGCCCACGGCACGCCCGATCCATGCGCAGGCGTCGGCCGCCGCCCGGTGGGCGCCCGGCGTGGCCCGCGCGCCGGTGGCCATGGCGACCAGGATCAGGGCGCCGTCACCCGCCCCGAACCGGGCGGTGAGCAGCGAGTCGCGCCGCGGCTCGCCCCGGTACCGGGCGGAGTCCCCGCGCACGGAGACCGCCCGCAGGGTGGACGTCCCGTAGCGCGCGCCGTCGAGGACGGTGTCGGCGACCAGGTCCGCCAGGTCGTCGGGGTCGGCGGCGGGCAGCACGGTGGGCTCGGCGTCGTAGGTGGGTGGGCCGTCGCCCACGTAGTCGACGGCGCGTGAGGG
>NZ_SRIC01000078.1 GCF_004684775.1 Streptomyces sp. MZ04 | reverse complement strand
TCCGTCGAGGGTGACCGCCACGGCCCCCGCGCACAGCACCGTGACGGTCACCCTCGACGGACGCTCCGGCACCTGGCCGGTGCGGGACGGGGAGTCCCTGCTCGACACCGTGCTGCGCAACCGCGCGGACGCGCCGTACGCCTGCAAGGGCGGCGTGTGCGGGACCTGCAGGGCCTTCCGGGTCTCGGGTGAGGTGCGGATGGACCGCAACTTCGCGCTGGAGCCCGAGGAGACCGACGCCGGCTATGTGCTGGCCTGCCAGTCGCATCCCGCCACGGACACGGTGGAGCTGGACTTCGACCGCTGAGTGGTCCGGCCCGCCGTCCGCCCCGCCGAGCGGTCGGGCGCCCCGGAGTGGTCCGTCGCTGTTCCCTTCCCGTAGAACCTGTTCTATCTTGACGGCCCGTCAGAAACGACGGCACGTCGGTCGGCCGGTGCGCGGAGGGACAAGCAGTGGACTTCACCTTCACCGAGGAACAGCAGGCGGCCGTCGAGGCGGCGAAGGCGGTCTTCGCCTCCGTCGCACCGGACGGAGTGCCCAGTCCCGCCCTCACTCCGGGGGCCGTCGCCGAGGACTTCGACCGCGCGCTGTGGGCCAAGCTCGCCGACGCCGACCTGCTGAGCCTGCTCCTCGACCCCGAGTACGACGGTGCGGGCCTGGACGCGATCGCCCTCTGCCTGGTCCTGCGCGAGTCGGCGAAGGTGCTCGCCCGCGTCCCGCTCCTGGAGAGCAGCGCGGCCGCCTACGCCGTACAGACCCATGGCGGCGAGGAGTTGAAGCGGCGCGTCCTGTCCCGGGCAGCCCGCGGTGAGCTGGTCCTGACGGTCGCGGCGAGCGGCCGCACGGGGCACGACCCCGCCGAACTCGCCGTCACCGCACGGCGGGACGGCGAGGCCTGGCTGCTCGACGGAGTCCAGACGGCCGTGCCCTGGGCGCAGAACGCAGACATCGTCGTGGTGCCCGCCCACACGACCGCCGGCCGGTCCCTGCTCGCCCTGATCCCGCGCGTACGCGAGGGCCTCACCCTCGGCGAGCAGGTCTCCACGAACGGGGAGCGGCTCGGCGAACTGCGCCTGGACTCCGTACGAATCGGCGCCGCCGACGTCATCGAGGCCGACGGGGCCTGGGACGGGCTGCGCGATCTGCTCGCCACCGGCACCTGCGCGCTGGCCCTCGGCCTCGGCGAAGGCGTGCTGCGGATGACCGGCGAATACACCAGCAAGCGGGAGCAGTTCGGGTTCCCCGTCGCCACCTTCCAGGCCGTGGCGGTGCAGGCGGCCGACCGCTACATCGACCTGCGCGCGATGGAGGTCACCCTCTGGCAGGCCGCCTGGCGCATCAGCACCGGCGCGAGCGGTGCCCTGCCCGCCACGGGAGACGTGTCCGTCGCGAAGATCTGGGCCTCCGACGGCGTACGGAGGGTGGTGCAGACGGCGCAGCATCTGCACGGCGGCTTCGGCTCCGACACCGACTACCCGCTGCACCGCTACCACGCCTGGGCCAAGCAGCTGGAGCTGTCCCTCGGCCCGGCCGCGGCGCACGAGGAGGCGTTGGGTGACCTGCTGGCCGCCCACCCCCTCGGCTGAAGCGGCGGCCGGAGAAGATGAGGGGCCGGCCGCAGAACTAGATCGATGAGGGACCGGCCGCAGAACTAGATCACGGTGCCCGGCTGGCCCTTCTCGTCGACGACGGGCCGGCCCGAGGCCTCCCAGACCTGCATGCCACCGTCGACGTTCACCGCGTCGATCCCCTGCTGGATGAGGTACATGGCGACCTGCGCCGAGCGTCCGCCGGACCGGCAGATGACATTGACCGTGCCGTCCTGCGGCGCGGCCTCGGTCAGCTCGCCGTAGCGGGCGACGAAGTCGCTCATCGGGACGTGCAGCGCGCCGGCGGCGTGACCCGCCTGCCACTCCTCGTCCTCACGGACATCCAGCAGAAAGTCACCGCTCGCGAGATCGTCGACGACGACGGTGGGCACCTGAGAACCGAAAACCATGTCCCCGACGCTACCCGAAGCCCCGCGCAGTCGGAGCCCCGCACGGTCAACCGCCTAGGCGGTGAGCCGCTCCAGCTCCGCCTCGCGCTCGGCGACCTGCGCGAGCAACTGCTCGGCGATCTCTTCGAGCAGCGTGTCCGGGTCGTCCGGCGCCATCCGCAGCATCGAGCCGATCGCGCCCTCCTCCAGCTCGCGGGCGACCACGGAGAGCAGCTCCTTGCGCCGGGCGAGCCACTCGAGGCGGGCGTAGAGCTCCTCGCTGCGGCTCGGCCGCTGTGCCTCGGGCACCGGCCCCGCGGCCCACTCCTCGGACAGCTCGCGCAGCAGGGGCTCGTCCCCACGGGCGTAGGCGGCGTTGACCCGCGTGATGAACTCGTCGCGGCGGCCGCGCTCCTGGTCGTCCTGCGCCAGGTCGGGGTGGGCCTTGCGGACCAAGTCACGGAAGAGCTTGCGGGCCTCGTCGCTCGGCCGCACCCGCTGCGGGGGCCGCACCGACTGATCGGTCAGCATCGCGGCGGCCTCCGGGTAGAGCCCGTCACCGTCCATCCAGCCGTGGAACAGCTCCTCGACGCCCGGCATCGGCATGACCCGCGCCCGCGCCTCGTCCGCCTTGCGCCGGTCCTCCGGGTCACCGCTGCGGGCCGCCTTGGCCTCGGCGATCTCCGCGTCCAGTTCGTCCAGGCGCGCGTACATCGGGCCGAGCTTCTGGTGGTGCAGCCGGGAGAAGTTCTCCACCTCGACCCGGAACGTCTCGACGGCGATCTCGTACTCGATCAGCGCCTGCTCGGCGACCCGGACAGCCTTCTCGAGCCGGTCCTCGGGACGCCCACCGGCCCCTTGCCCCGGCTCCCCGCCAGAAGCCCCCTCAGGAGCTCCGCGGTCGGCGTCGGCGGACTCGGGATCAGGTGTCTCAGGCTGCGTCGGCTCGGCTTCCGGGGTCGTCACCCGTCCAGCCTAGGTCACCGGGGAACCGCCCGAGCTGCCACGGGCCGCATCCCTCCGCGCCCCTCCACGTCCCTCCACGTCCCTCCACATCCCTCCGCACCCGTCACGCCCGGGATCACACCCCCGACTCCGCGACCACACGCCCCTCCTTGACCGCACGCACCAGTTCCGCGTGATCCGCCTCCGTCCGGTCCGCGTACGCCACCGCGAACCGCGCCACCGCCTCGTCCAGCTCGTCGCCCTTGCCGACGTACCCCGCGATCAGCCGCGGATCGGCGCTGTGCGCGTGGGCGCGGGCCAGCAGGGCCCCGGTCATCCGGCCGTAGTCGTCCAGCTGGTCGGCCGCGAGCTCCGCGGGGTCCACGCTGCCCTTGCGGTTCCTGAACTGCCGTACCTGGAAAGGCCGTCCGGACACGGTCGTCCAGCCAAGCAGGAAGTCGCTGACCACCTGCATCCGCTTCTGCCCGAGCACCACCCTGCGCCCCTCGTGCGCGACCTCGGGCACCTCGAAGCCCGCCACCGGAAGATGCGGGAGCAACACGGAGGGCCGCGCCTCCTTGACCTGGAGCACCAGCGGCTCGCCCCGGTGGTCGAGCAGCAGCACCACATACGACCGCAGGCCGACGCTGCCCGTGCCCACGACACGGAACGCCACGTCCTGGATCGCGTACCGAGCGAGCAACGGCAGCCGGTCCTCGGCCAGCGTGCCCAGATACGCGCCGAGCGCCGACGTCACTTCGGCGGCCTCCACGTCCGGTATCCGCCGCAGCACCGGAGGGGCGTCGACGAAGCGCAGCCCCTCGGGAATGCCGTCGTCGCCCCCGAACCGCTCCGTCGACTTCGCGGCGAACCTGGCGCTCGTGTTCTGCCGGGCCTTCGCGGAGACCCGCTCCAGGGTGCCGACCAGGTCCCGGGCGTCCGTGTGCGAGACGAGCTCCTCGTCCGCTATGGCGTTCCACGCGTCGAGCGACGGGAGCTTGGCGAGCAGCCGCATCGTGCGGCGATAGGCCCCCACCGCGTCGAAGGCCGCCTCCTGGCAGGCGTCCTCGCTCGCCCCCGCCTCACGCCCCGCGAGCACCAGCGAGGCGGCGAGCCGCTTGACGTCCCACTCCCAGGGGCCGTGCACCGTCTCGTCGAAGTCGTTCAGGTCGATGACCAGGCCGCCGCGCGCGTCCGCGTACAGGCCGAAGTTCGCCGCGTGCGCGTCACCGCATATCTGGGCGCCGATCCCGGTCGCTGGGGTGCGCGCAAGGTCGTACGCCATGAGTCCGGCGGACCCGCGCAGGAAGGCGAAGGGCGTCGCGGCCATCCTGCCGATCCGGATGGGCGTCAGCTCGGGCAGCCTGCTGCGGTTGGACTCCTCGACGGCGGCGACCGGGTCGGGCCGCCCGTCGTCCTCGGCGAACCGCTCGTGCGAGGCGCGGCTCACCCGCTCCCGCAGCGCCTTGCCCTCCTTCTTGGGCGAGGCCGGGGACGGCCACCGGGCGAAGCCGTCCACCTGCCGCAGCCTCGCCCCGGCCGACCGCACTTCGCCGGACCGCGTCCCGCCGGTCTCCGCCACGACCATCGTCATTGCCTCGCCCCCGCATGCCCTGTCCAGGCGTCGCCCCCACGGACAGCACCTGGCCAAGACGGTACCGCCGGGCGCGGATCGGCGTCAGAGCCTGTGGATAACCCACGGCCGGCCACCTCCCGCGCGATGCGTCACAGAGGCTCCTCACAGCAGCGGGGCCCCGACCGTGAGATAGCTCACCGCCGGGGCCCTGCCACGTCAACATCCGGGCAACAGCCCGCCCGTAACAACGAGAAGCGGGCCCCCACCAGGACTTTCATCCTGATGGAGACCCGCTCCACATGGTGCGCGAGGGGGGAGTTGAACCCCCACGCCCTTTCGGGCACTGGAACCTGAATCCAGCGCGTCTGCCTATTCCGCCACCCGCGCATGGGTGTTTGTCCTTGGGTCTCTCACTTGCGGTGCGAGCGCCTGCCGACATCCAGAAGATTAGCACGCTGCCGAGGGTGGATTCACATCCGTATTCGGGGGCACCTGCCCAGGTGGTCCGGGCGGATCGAGGCCCGGCTGTCCGGCTTCGGCCGGACCCGGCAATGGTCCGCAGCCGGGTGCGGGACACTGGTTTGAGGCCCCCTCTACGATCCCTGGCAGAGGAGTCCGGAAGGATCGCGGAACGCTGATGCGGGCATGCCTTGTGAGAGGCGACACTCGTCGACTGGGCGGACAGGGGGAACCAGCCGATTTCCCGGCGCGTGGATACGATCAGTAAGCAGTACCAGGATGACTACGACGGAGGAGGTGCCCCATGGGAGTCATGAAGAAGTTCGAGCAGCGACTCGAAGGTCTGGTCAACGGCACCTTCGCCAAGGTGTTCAAGTCCGAGGTCCAGCCCGTCGAGATCGCCGGCGCCCTGCAGCGCGAGTGCGACAACAACGCGACGATCTGGAACCGCGATCGGACGGTCGTCCCCAATGACTTCATCGTGGAGCTCAGCGCGCCCGACTTCGAGCGCCTGAGCCCCTACTCGGGGCAGCTCGGCGACGAGCTCTCCGGGATGGTGCGCGAGTACGCCAAGCAGCAGCGTTACAGCTTCATGGGCCCCATCAAGGTCCACCTGGAGAAGGCGGACGACCTCGACACGGGTCTGTACCGGGTGCGCAGCCGCACACTCGCGTCCAGCACGTCGCAGAGTCCCGAGCGCGCCCCCGCAGCACCGGCAGCGCCCACAGGCCCAGGCCCCGCGGACCGCAGACCCCCCGCGGGCGGTGGCTACGGCTACCCGCAGCAGCCCTCGAGCGCTCCCCCCATGCCGGCGGCGCCGCCCCCAGGCGGCCGTCCCGGCGGGCCCGCGCCCGCACCGGTGCCGAACCGCCCCCAGGGGCCCGGCGCCGGGCCACTTCCGGGTGCGCAGGTGCGGCGCTGGATCGAGATCAACGGCAACCGCCATCAGATCTCCCGCCCGACGCTGGTGCTGGGTCGCAGCACCGACGCCGATGTGCGGATCGACGACCCCGGCGTATCGCGCCGGCACTGTGAGATCCGGACCGGAACGCCCTCGACGATCGCGGATCTCGGGTCTACCAACGGCATCGTGGTAGACGGGCAGCACACCACCCGCGCTACGCTCCGCGACGGCTCGCGGATCGTCGTGGGCCAAACCACCATCGTTTACCGGCAAGCCGAAGGGTGAAGCGGGGGCAATGTCAGAGCTGACCCTGACGGTCATGCGGTTGGGTTTCCTAGCCGTTCTGTGGCTGTTCGTGATCGTGGCCGTCCAGGTCATCCGCAGCGACCTGTTCGGTACGCGTGTCACACAGCGCGGCTCGCGCCGTGAGAACGCGCGACCGCAGCAGGCCGCCCGCCAGCAACAGCAGGCCGCGCCGCCTGCCCAGCGCCAGCAGCAGGGCGGTGGCAGGCAGCGCCGTGGCGCTCCCAGCAAGCTGGTCGTCTCCGAAGGCATCCTCGCGGGCACGACGGTCGCCCTGCAGGGCCAGACGATCTCGCTGGGCCGGGCGCACGATTCGACGATCGTCCTGGACGACGACTACGCCTCCAGCAGGCATGCCAGGATCTACCCGGACCGTGACGGCCAGTGGATCGTCGAGGATCTCGGGTCCACCAACGGCACGTATCTCGACCGGACCCGACTCACCACCCCGACGCCCGTTCCGCTGGGCGCGCCGATCCGCATCGGCAAGACCGTCATCGAGCTGCGGAAGTAGTACGACAATGAGCGAGCGGAGCGAGCGAGCCGACGCGGTCCACACACTGGACGCCAGCGCGCTCCCGACCGGAGGGTGGGCACCGTGCGGATGTACCCGGAGCCGACGGGCGAGGTGCGCATGAGTCTGTCTTTGCGCTTCGCCGCCGGATCGCACAAAGGCATGATCCGGGAGGGGAACGAGGACTCCGGTTACGCCGGTCCGCGTCTCCTCGCGATCGCCGACGGCATGGGGGGCCAGGCCGCGGGCGAGGTGGCGAGCTCCGAGGTGATCTCGACGCTCGTCACCCTCGACGACGACGTACCGGGATCGGACATCCTGACGTCGCTCGGCACGGCCGTGCAGCGCGCCAACGACCAGTTGCGCCTGATGGTCGAGGAGGACCCCCAGCTCGAGGGCATGGGGACGACCCTGACCGCCCTCCTGTGGACGGGGCAGCGCCTGGGCCTCGTACACGTCGGCGACTCACGCGCGTATCTGCTGCGGGACGGTGTCCTCACGCAGATCACCCAGGACCACACCTGGGTGCAGCGCCTCGTCGACGAGGGGCGGATCACCGAGGAAGAAGCCACCACCCACCCGCAGCGCTCCTTGCTGATGCGCGCGCTGGGCAGTGGTGAGCACGTCGAACCGGACCTCTCCATCCGTGAAGTCCGCGCCGGCGACCGCTACTTGATCTGCTCCGACGGTCTCTCCGGTGTGGTCTCGCACCAGACGATGGAAGACACCCTCGCGAGCTACCAGGGCCCCCAGGAGACCGTGCAGGAGCTGATCCAGCTCGCACTGCGCGGCGGCGGCCCCGACAACATCACGGTGATCGTCGCCGATGTCCTGGACATCGACAGCGGCGACACCCTCGCGGGCCAGCTGTCCGACACCCCCGTGGTCGTCGGCGCGGTCGCCGAGAACCAGCTCCAGGCGCAGGACGACGGCGCCATGCAGACCCCCGCGGGCCGCGCGTCCGGCCTCGGCCGGCCGGTGCCGCCGCAGCCCTCCGGAGGCGGCTTCGGGCCGCCCGGGAGCGGTGACACGACGGGATACGTTCCCGAAGGGAACTTCGGCGCGTTCAGCGACGAGGACTTCGTGAAGCCCGGCGGCGGCCGCAAGTGGCTCAAGAGATCCCTCTACACAGTGCTGGCCCTCGCGGTCATCGGAGGCGGCCTCTACGGAGGCTACCGATGGACGCAGACGCAGTACTACGTAGGCACCAAGGACAAGCACGTCGCGCTCTACCGAGGCATCGACCAGGACCTTGCCTGGGTCAGCCTGTCCAAGGTGGAGAAGGACCACCCCGAGATCGAACTCAAGTACCTGCCGCCGTACCAGCGCAAGCAGGTCGAGGCGACCATCGCCGAGGGCAACCTCGACGACGCCCAGAGCAAGATCGAGGAGCTTGGCCTGCAGGCCTCCGCGTGCGAGAAGGACGCGCAGCGCCGCGAGGCAGAGCGGGAGAACGCCAAGCCCGGCGAGGGCGAGGCAGGCGGCACGACCGGTCTGGCCGCCAAGGCCCCCACCGACGACCCGACCGACCCGGCGGACAAGAACGGCACAAGCGACACGAACGACAAGAACAGCACCACCGACAAGAACAAGTCCAAGACCGCACCGACTCCCACACCCGGCCCCAGCCTCTCCGAGGAAGAGAAGAAGCTGGTCCCGCTGTGCGGTAAGCAGTAAGCAGCCGTTGGGGGCCTTTGCACACCATGAGCAGTAGCACTACACACACGTCGACCATCGGCGCGATCGGTGCGCCGAGCAGGCGCAACACCGAGCTCGCGCTCCTCGCGTTCGCCGTCGTCATCCCGCTGTTCGCCTACATCAACGTAGGCCTCGCGATCGACGGCGAACTGCCCTCCGGCATGCTCGGCTACGGCTGCGGTCTCGGACTGCTCGCATCCGTCGGCCACATCGTGGTGCGCAGGTTCGCCCCGTACGCGGACCCGCTGCTGCTGCCGCTCTCGACGCTGCTCAACGGCCTCGGTCTGGTGGTCATCTGGCGCCTCGACCAGTCGGAGAAGCTGCAGAGCCTGGCCAAGACCGCCACCGGCTCCTTCAGCGCCTCGGCGCCCAAGCAGCTGATGTACTCCGCGATCGGCATCGCGCTCTTCGTGGCCGTACTGCTGCTGCTCAAGGACCACCGCGTCCTGCAGCGCTACACGTACATCTCCATGGTCGTGGCGCTCGCCCTGCTGCTCCTGCCGCTCGTGCCGGGCCTCGGCATGAACGTCTTCGGCGCCAGGATCTGGATCAGCGTCGCCGGATTCTCCATCCAGCCCGGTGAGTTCGCGAAGATCGTCATCGCGGTCTTCTTCGCGGGCTATCTCATGGTGAAACGCGACGCGCTGGCCCTGGCAAGCCGCCGCTTCATGGGCATCTACCTGCCGCGCGGCCGTGACCTCGGTCCGATCATCGTCGTCTGGGCGATGTCCATCCTGATCCTGGTCTTCGAGACCGACCTCGGTACGTCGCTCCTGTTCTTCGGCATGTTCGTCGTGATGCTGTACGTCGCCACGGAGCGCACCAGCTGGATCGTGTTCGGTCTACTGATGTCCTCGGTCGGCGCCGTGGGTGTGGCCACCTTCGAGCCGCACGTGCAGGAGCGCGTCGACGCCTGGCTGAACCCGTTCTCCGACGCCGTCATCGCCTCCACGGGCAGCGACCAGATCGCCCAGTCCCTGATGGCGTTCGGCTCCGGCGGCGTGCTCGGCACCGGCCTCGGCCAGGGTCACTCCGACCTGATCGGCTTCGCCGCCAACTCCGACTTCATCCTCGCCACCTTCGGCGAGGAGCTGGGCCTCGCCGGCGTCATGGCGATCCTGCTGATCTACGGGCTGATCGTGGAGCGCGGTGTGCGCACGGCGCTCGCCGCCCGCGACCCGTTCGGCAAGCTCCTCGCGATCGGCCTGTCCGGCGCCTTCGCCATCCAGGTGTTCGTCGTCTCCGGCGGCGTCATGGGCCTGATCCCGCTGACCGGTATGACCATGCCGTTCATCGCGAACGGCGGTTCCTCCGTGATCGCCAACTGGGCCCTGGTCGGCATCCTCATCCGTATCAGCGACACCGCACGCCGCCCCGCGCCTGCGCCCGCCCCCAACCCCGACGCCGAGATGACGCAGGTGGTCCGACCGTGAACAAGCCCCTGCGCCGGATCGCGATCTTCTGCGGGCTCCTCATCCTCGCCCTGCTCGCCCGGGACAACTGGCTCCAGTACGTGCAGGCCGACACCCTGGCCGAGCACGACAAGAACCGCCGCGTCTCCATTCAGCGGTACGCCCAGCCGCGCGGCGACATCATCGTCGACGGCAAGGCCATCACCGGCTCCAAAGAGGGCGACAGCGGCGACTTCAAGTACCAGCGGACGTACAAGAACGGGCCCATGTGGTCCCCCGTCACCGGCTTCGCCTCGCAGCGCATCGGCGCCACGCAGATCGAGAGCCTCGAGGACGGCATCCTCACCGGCAACGACGACCGGCTCTTCTTCACCCGCAGCCTGGACATGATCACGGGCAAGAAGAAGGAGGGCGGCAACGCCGTCACGACCCTCAACGCCGCCGCGCAGAAGGCCGCGTACGAAGGTCTCAAGGGCCGCGGCAAGGGCGCGGTCGCCGCGATCGACCCCTCCACCGGCGCGATCCTGGCGCTGGCCTCCGCTCCTTCGTACGACCCGTCGGACTTCGCGGGCAACACGAACAAGGAAGCCGAGGTCTTCGGGAAGCTGGACAAGGACAAAGACCAGCCGATGCTCAACCGCGCGCTGCGCGAGACGTACCCGCCCGGCTCCACCTTCAAGGCGGTCACTGCGGCCGCCGCCCTGGAGCACGGTCTGTACGACGACATCGACGCTCCCACCAAGTCCCCGCTGCCCTGGACGATGCCCGACACCCAGACCGAGCTGAAGAACGAGGGCGACATCCCCTGCAAGAACGCCTCGCTGCGTGAGGCGCTGCGGGTGTCCTGCAACACCGTCTTCGGCAAGATCGGCTCGGACCTCGGCAAGGACGACATGCTGGAGACGGCCGAGAAGTTCGGCTTCAACTCCGAGCAGTTCATCCCGGTCCGCTCGAACGCCTCCGTCTTCCCCGAGAAGATGGACAAGCCGCAGACCGCGCTCTCCTCCATCGGCCAGTTCGAGACGGCCGCGACGCCGCTGCAGATGGCCATGGTCGCCTCCGCGATCGCCAACGACGGCACGCTCATGGAGCCGTACATGGTCAGCGAGCTGCAGGCGCCGAACCTGGACGTGATCGAGAAGCACGCGCCCAAGGAGATGAGCCGGCCGCTCTCCGAGGAGAACGCGCAGAAGCTCCAGGACATGATGCAGACGGTCGTGAACGACGGCACCGGCCGGAACGCCAAGATCGACGGCGTCACCGTCGGCGGCAAGACCGGTACGGCACAGCACGGCCTGAACAACAGCAAGAACCCCTACGCGTGGTTCATCAGCTACGCGAAGACCGACTCCGGTTCGCCGGTGGCCGTCGCCGTGGTGGTCGAGGACAGCGCCGCCAGCCGTGACGACATCTCCGGTGGTGGTCTCGCCGCCCCGATCGCCAGGGACGTGATGCAGGCGGTTCTCGACAGCAAGAAGTGACCCCCGTCACGGCCTCTTCACATCAGTGCACGTTGCGATACCGGTCCTGTATCGGGTGACGGTCGCGGCCGGGTCACGTAGGGCGAGCCGGGTACGGTATGCCCGGACAGCACACCGCCGGACCACACAAGGGTGCGGTCGGGACTGACGGAGAGGGCTGGATTAGCTATGGAAGAGCCGCGTCGCCTCGGCGGGCGGTACGAGCTGGGCCAGGTGCTCGGCCGAGGCGGGATGGCGGAGGTTTACCTCGCGCACGACACCCGCCTCGGACGCACCGTGGCGGTGAAGACGCTGCGCGTTGACCTCGCGCGCGACCCGTCATTCCAGGCCCGGTTCCGCCGCGAGGCCCAGTCGGCCGCCTCGCTCAACCATCCTGCGATCGTCGCGGTCTACGACACCGGCGAGGACTACGTGGACGGGGTCTCCATCCCGTACATCGTGATGGAGTACGTCGACGGCTCCACCCTGCGGGAGCTCCTGCACTCCGGGCGCAAGCTGCTGCCCGAGCGCGCCATGGAGATGACGATCGGCATCCTCCAGGCCCTGGAGTACTCGCACCGCAACCAGATCGTCCACCGCGACATCAAGCCCGCGAACGTCATGCTGACGCGCAACGGCCAGGTCAAGGTCATGGACTTCGGCATCGCCCGCGCCATGGGCGACTCCGGGATGACGATGACGCAGACAGCCGCGGTCATCGGCACGGCGCAGTACCTCTCGCCGGAGCAGGCGAAGGGCGAGCAGGTCGACGCCCGCTCGGACCTCTACTCCACGGGCTGCCTGCTGTACGAGCTCCTGACGGTCCGCCCGCCCTTCGTGGGCGACTCCCCCGTAGCGGTGGCCTACCAGCACGTACGCGAGGAGCCCCAGGCCCCGAGCGTCTTCGACGGCGAGATCACGCCCGAGATGGACGCCATCGTCCTGAAGGCCCTCACCAAGGACCCGGACTACCGCTACCAGTCGGCCGACGAGATGCGCGCCGACATCGAGGCCTGCCTCGACGGCCAGCCCGTCCAGGCCACCGCCGCCATGGGCGCGGTCGGCTACGGCGGCCACCCGGACGACCAGCAGACGGCGATGCTCCGCCCGCAGCCCGGCGGCGCCCAGACGTCGATGATGCCGCCGGTCGGCCCGGACGACGGCTACGACGATCATTCACGCCGCCGCCAGAAGAAGAGCAGCACTTCTACGGTGCTGCTGGTGCTGGCGGGGTTGCTGGTGCTTGTCGGCGCGATCCTGATCGGGAAGTGGGCGTTCACCGGGGGTGGTGGGGGCAGCGACTCGATCAAGGCGCCTAACTTTGTGGGCGAGAAGCTCGCGGACGCGAAGACGCAGGCGGAGAACGTCGACCTGGAGATCGCGGTCTCGGAGCGCAAGCCCTGCGAGAAGTACCCGAAGGGCGAGATCTGCGCCCAGGACCCGGGCGCCAACGCCACGGTCACCAAGGGCGACACCGTCAATGTGACGGTCTCCACGGGTGCGCCGAAGGTGGCGGTACCGAACGTCATCGGCGACAACATCGAGGACGCCACTGACGAGCTCGAGGGCGACAAGTACCAGTTCACGGTCGTGCCGAAGCGGGTGGAGTCGCCTCAGCCCGTGGGCGAGGTCCTCAGTTCGGACCCGGTCTCCGGTAGCGAGGTGCAAAAGGGCAGCACGATCACCCTTGAGGTCGCCAAGGCGAAGACGCAGATCCCGGTCCCGGACGTCACCGGTCTCGACTACGAAGCCGCCGCGAAGCAGATCACGGACAACGGTCTCACCCCCAAGCGTGAGGACGTCGCCAGCGACAGCGTCGAGGAGGGCAAGGTCATCCAGACCTCCCCGGCGGCCGGCACGAAGGTCGACGACGGCTCGACGGTCACCATCCAGGTAGCCAAGGCCGCCGAGCAGGCCACCGTGCCCGCCCTCACCGGCCAGAAGCTCAAGGACGCCCGCAAGGCCATCGAGGACGCCGATCTGACCGTCGGCACCATCACCGGCCCGCAGGAAGACGATGCCCTCGTGGTCCTCTCCCAGCCCGGCGCCAACGAGCAGGTCGCGCCGGGCACGGCGATCAACCTGACCACCGCGGGCGGCGACCAGGGCAACGGCGGAGGCAACGGCGGGGACGGTGGCACCTTCTTCGGAGGCGGCACGGGCTTCCGCAGCGGAAGGGACTGACCCCTCCGCAGTACACGAGAAGAGCCCCGGTCACCGCTCGCCAGCGGTGACCGGGGCTCTGTCGTGCTCGGGGTCAGTCGGCAAGCTCAGCCGGCGGCGTCCGCTTGTTGTCGACCTTCTCCACGCGCTCCAGCTCGCCCCACACGATGTAGCGGTAGTTGGAGGTGTAGACCGGCGTGCACGTCGTCAGGGTGATGTAGCGGCCCGGCTTCTTCGTGCCCGATTCCTTGGGGACCGGGTTCAGGACCTTCACGTTGTACTTCGAGGTCTCCGGGAGGGTCGAGTAGACCTTGTAGACGTACCACTTGTCCCGGGACTCGAAGACGATCGCGTCGCCCTTCTTGATCTTGTCGATCTTGTGAAACTTCGCGCCGTGCCCGTCGCGGTGCGCGGCCAGCGTGAAGTTGCCCTCCTTGTCCTGAGGGAGGGCCGACTTGATCGGGTCCTTGTAGTAGCCGGCGACGCCGTCGTTGAGGACCTTGTTGCTCGTGCCCTCCTTGACCAGCACCTCGCCGCCGCCCATCGCGGGTACGTGGAGGAAGCCGATGCCGTCCTTGGTGTTCAGGTCACCCGGGCCGCCCGCCCAGCGGTCGCGGACCCGGTCGCCCTGCTTGTGCGCCTCGCGGTCGGCGACGACGTTGGTCCACCACAGGGAGTAGACGACGAAGAGGCCGAGCACCAGGCCGGCGGTGATGAGGAGTTCACCGAAGACGCTGACCGCCGTGGCGACGGGCCCGCGGCCCCGCGGCCGCGGGGCGGGCGTCTCGGCCTGTTCCTCGGACTGTTCCTCGGACTGTTCCTCGTCGTGGTCGGCGTGGTCGGTCGTCGCTGCCACTGGATCTGCCCCGTTCTCACCGTGCTAGTTGACGAGCGCGCTCGGCTTTCCCTTGCCGCGCGGCCGTTCCTCGACCATCTTGCCCCAGACGATCATTCGATACTTACTCGTGAATTCCGGGGTACAGGTGGTCAGTGTGATGTACCGGCCGGGTTTGGTGAAGCCCGAACCCGGCGGAACGGGGCCGATCACACTCGTGTTGCCGGGGCTCGTCTGCGGCAGGATGCTCGCCATCTTGTAGACGAAGTACTTGTCCTGCGTCTCCACGACGATGGGATCGCCCGGTTCGAGCTGATTGATGTAGCGGAACGGTTCGCCATGGGTGTTGCGGTGCCCGGCGATCGCGAAGTTGCCCTGCTTCGCGTCCGGCATCGGGGTCTTGGTGCCGCCCTCGTTGTAGTGGCCGACCATGCCTCGGTCCAGGACCCCCGACTTGTCGATGCCCTCGGCGATCGGCACGACCACGTCGAGGCGGGGGATGTGCAGCAGGGCGAAACCCTGCCCGGGTTCGAAGGCGCCGGGCTTGCCCTTGCCCTTCGCCCACTCCTCCTGGAGGTCGTTGGCGGCGCCGTTCGCCTGCTGGTGGGCGCGGATGTTCGTCCACCACAGCTGGTACGTCACGAAGAGCAGCATCAGGACGCCGATGGTGATGAAGAGTTCGCCGACGCCCCGGCTGATCACCGTGCCCGCGGAGGGCTTCCGGGCGCGCTCGGCGCGACGGGCCTCGACGCGGGAGAGGGGGGCGGCGGACTCTGCCCTGGAGGCCGCCGGAGGGGCGCCTTTCCTGGCGGCCTTGCGGCGGGCTGCACGGCCTCCCGTGGGGGGCTGCTCCGGCTGCGGCGCCAGCTCTGACTCTGACTCTGGCTCTGGCTCTGGCTCTGGCTCGACTATTCGCCGGGTGTCCGCCGTCCGCAGGCCCACCGTCTCGTCGTCGGCCGGCGGCTGCGGGGCGTACGCGCCGTACAGCTCCTCGTACGTCGGTTCCCGGGGCTGCTGAGGCTGCTGGGCGGGCTGCTGCGCCCCGTACCAGTCACGGGCGTACCCCTGAGGGTCGTACCACTCCTGCTCCGGCAGCTGCGGCTCGGGCTCCGGCTCCGTGGCGGGCTGCCCGCTGCGGAACCACGGCGACGGATGCTGCCCCGGCAGCGGATCCGTCAGCGGATCGGCGAGATGGTCGACTGCCGCCGCGAACGCCCCGGGCTCTTCGAACGACCCCTGCTCCCCGTACGACGCGTACTGCTCGTCGTACGGAACTCCGGAGGAATCGCGCTCGGGGCGCAGCGCGGTCACGCCGTGGCCCTGCCCACCACCGGGGCAAGCCCGCTCGACCGGCCGACAGCCCCGGTGTCCCCGCACTCCACAAGCCAGTTGGCCAGCATGAGGTGGCCATGCTCGGTGAGCACCGACTCCGGGTGGAACTGCACGCCCTCCACCGGCAGTTCACGGTGGCGCAGGCCCATGATGATCCCGTCCTCCGTGCGCGCGGTCACCTCGAGCTCGGCCGGTACCGTGGCCGGTTCGGCGGCGAGCGAGTGATAGCGGGTCGCGGTGAACGGGGACGGGAGCCCGGCGAAGACGCCCTTGCCCTCGTGCACGACCGGGGACGTCTTGCCGTGCAGCAACTCCGGCGCACGGTCCACGACTCCGCCGTACGCGACCGCCATCGACTGCATGCCGAGGCAGACGCCGAAGACGGGCACACCGGTGTCGGCGCAGTGCCGCACCATGTCGACGCAGACGCCCGCCTGCTCGGGGGTGCCAGGACCCGGCGAGAGCAGGACGCCGTCGAAGCCGTCCTGCGCGTGCCGCAGCTCGACCTCGTCGTTGCGCAGGACCTCGCACTCGGCGCCCAGCTGGTACAGGTACTGGACGAGGTTGAAGACGAAGCTGTCGTAGTTGTCGACCACGAGGATGCGGCTGGGACGCTGTTGAGTGCTCACTGGGCTCACCGGGCTCACTGGCCGTTCACCGTCACGTCGTTGAAGGGGAGAAGCGGTTCGGCCCACGGAAAGACGTACTGGAAGAGCACGTAGACCACCGCGAAGACGAGCACCAGCGAAAGCAGTGCCCTTACCCATGCGTTTCCCGGCAGATGCCGCCAGATCCAGCCGTACATGCCGTCCCTTCCGTAGCCGTACGGCACCAGACTAACGGCGCAGTGCCTCCGGTTTCCCGGCCTCGACGGGCTGGGTGGCATCAAGGTGTGCCCAGACGATCAACCGGTGGCTGTGGCCCCACTCTGGCTCACAGGTCGTAAGAGTGAGGTAACGGCCCGGCCCGTCGAATCCGGATTTACGCGGTACCGGATCGATGACACCGATGTCGCCGGGCAGCGTCTTGTAGGGCTTGTTGTCGATGCGGTACGTGAACCAGGTCGTGCCGTCGGTCAGCACCACGGCGTCATCCGGGCGCAGCTTCGGGAAGTCCTTGAAGGGGTCTCCGTAGGTGCGGCGGTGGCCCGCCACGGAGAAGTTGCCCCGCCGGCCGAGCTGAGCGGTGTCTCCGTAGTGACCGAGCCCCTTCTTAAGGATGTCGGTGCCCGTGCCCTGGAGAACCGGCTTGTTCCACGTGAAACCAAACCGCGGGATGTACATGACCGCGAAGGCCTTGCCGTCTTCGTAGGGGGCGGGCTTCTTCGGAGAGGTCCCCTGGGAGTCGCCGGCGGGCTTGTCGTCCGCCCCGGAAGGCACCGAGCCCTGCGCCCACTGGTCCTGGAGCTTGTCGATCTGGCTGTCCATGGCGTCGTCGGCCTTCACGCCGGTCCAGAACAGGACGTACACCACGAAGAGCACGATCAACGTGCCGATGGTGATGCACAGTTCGCTGAACGTCCTCAACAGCACTCGCACCGACACCGGACGGTCCCTCCCCGGGTGCTACTCCCTGCTACTCCACGGGCTTCGCGTAGTGGAGATCCACTGTGCCCGAGTAGCCGGGAAGAGTCACCGCCCCGTCGTCGTCGACTTTCCAGCCGAGGCCGTAGGCATTCACGTACAGCATGTAGTTCTGGATCTCCGGGGAGGCGGCGAGCGCCGACTTGAGCTTCTCCGGGTCGCCGACCGCGGTCACCTTGTACGGAGGTGAGTAGACGCGGCCCTGGAGGATCAGGGTGTTGCCCACGCAGCGGACGGCGCTGGTGGAGATGAGCCGCTGGTCCATGACCTTGATGCCCTCGGCGCCGCCCTGCCAGAGGGCGTTCACCACGGCCTGCAGGTCCTGCTGGTGGATGACCAGGTCGTTGGGCTGGGGCTCGGGGTAGCCGGGGAGCTTGGCGGTGGCGCCGGGCGGGGCGTCGGTGAGGGTGACGGAGACGGCCTCGCCGCTGACCTTCTTGGTGCCCGCGTTCTTCTCCAGGGCTTTGAGCCGGGCGTCGTCGGCCTTCGTGCCGCCGTTGTCGCGCTCCGCGAGCGCCTCGACGTCGTCACGCAGCGAACCGTTGGACTCGTCCAGCCCGCCGTTCTTGTGGCTGCGCTCCTGGATGAGATCGGAGAGCTTCAGGAGGGACGCATCCGTGCGGATGTTCGTACCCTTGGCAGTGTTGAAGCTGGTGAAGAAGATGAGGCCCGCGAGGGCGAAGACGGCAGCCGTCAGCAACCGGACCGGCCGCCAACGGGGGCGACGACCCTGACCTGTGGGGGAGTCGGCAGAATTGCTCAACGTACCCTTATCTCCTTCAGCGCCGCGGAAGCACTACGCTAACGGACGCCCGGGGGAGGGCTCAGCTCCCCGTATCGACAGGAGAGACCCTCGTGCCGAAGTCACGGATCCGCAAGAAGGCCGACGATTACACGCCGCCCGCGGCGAAGAAGGCGACGAACATCAAGCTGACCAGCCGTAGCTGGGTGGCCCCGGTGATGCTGGCGATGTTCCTCATCGGGCTCGCCTGGATCGTCGTCTTCTACGTCACCGACGGCAAGCTGCCGATCGACCCGCTGGGCAACTGGAACATCGTGGTCGGCTTCGGCTTCATCGCCGCGGGGTTCGGCGTCTCCACGCAGTGGAAGTAGCGCGGTTCCTCCCGCTTCCCCAGCGCATCCTCCAGCGGCGAGAGCAAGCCTTGCCCTGAGTTATCCACAGCGCTATCCACACTGGGGAAAAAGAAAGACGATCTGTGGATAACCCACTCGGTGTTGACGCCGGTGTGACTGCACGATCGCCATGCAAGCCACCACAGGCCCCTTGCCCTCCCTGGGGAAACCCAGGTCAGCGACAAGGGGCACTGTTGTTCCCCACGGCATGCACAAGATCCGCCACACGCTGTGGACAACGGTGAGCGGAACGCGCGGGCTCAGACGAGGAACCCACAGGCTCAGACGAGCTGGGCGGTCCTGACGACCACGGCGACCAGGACCACGACCAGCACCGCGGCACAGGTCCCCCACTGCACGAGCGCCCGCCGCTCACGGGGCGCGTGCACCATCCCGTACGCGATCGCGACACCGGCGACCAGACCGCCGACGTGCGCCTGCCAGGCGATGCCGCTCCAGGTGAAGGTGAACAGCATGTTCAGCGCGAGAAGCGCGATGACCGGGCGCATGTCGTAGTTGAGGCGCCGCATCAGGACCGCGGTCGCGCCGAGCAGGCCGAAGATCGCCCCGGACGCGCCGAGCGATGCCTGGTCGGCATCGGCGACGACGTAGGTCAGGGCGCCGCCGGCCAGGCCCGAGAGCAGATAGAGCGCGAGGTACCGGGCGCGGCCGAGCGCCGCCTCCAGGGGTCCGCCCAGCCACCACAGGCCGAGCATGTTGAAGGCGATGTGCCAGATCTCCTGGTGCGTGAACATCGACGTGACCATGCGGTACCACTGGCCTTCGGCGACGCCCTCGGTCGGCACCCAGGGGGCGGGCGGCCAGGCGCCGACCAGCACCAGCTCGTTCACCAGGCGGTCGCCGACGGCGAGGACCGCGATGAACACCGCCAGGTTCAGACCGAGCAGGATCTTGGTGACGAGCCGCGGATCGGCGGCGATCGAACCGCCGGCGATCGTGCGCGGCTGGTTCGCCGCGGGCGCGTGGCCGGTGCCCGAGCCCTCGCGCACACACTCGGGGCACTGGAAGCCGACCGAAGCGCTGATCATGCACTCCGGGCAGATGGGCCGCTCGCAGCGGGTGCAGCTGATGCCGGTCTCGCGGTCCGGGTGCCGGTAGCAGCCGGGCAGGTGCTGCGCGTCCCGCGGCCCCTGCGGGCTGCCTGGTGCCTGATCCATGGGGTCCCCTCAATCTCCGTACGAAGCCACAGCCGCGCGCACGTGGCGAACGCACCGCCCCGCCCTTCCTTACGGATGGGCGGGGCGGTTTGGTTCCCTGGCGCGTACGCCGAGGTCAGGCGCCGCGGGTCTCGATCACCACGGACTCGATGACCACGTCATCGACCGGGCGGTCGGTGCGCGGGTTGGTCTGCACGGCCGCGATCTTGTCGACGACCTTCTGGCTCGCCGCGTCCGTTACCTCACCGAAGATCGTGTGCTTGCGGGTCAGCCAGGCGGTCGGCGAGACCGTCACGAAGAACTGCGAGCCGTTGGTGCTGGGACCGGCGTTGGCCATGGCCAGCAGGTACGGCTTGTCGAAGGCAAGGTCGGGGTGGAACTCGTCCGCGAACTCGTAGCCCGGGCCGCCCGTGCCGTTGCTCAGCGGGTCGCCGCCCTGGATCATGAAGCCGCTGATCACGCGGTGGAAGACCGTGCCGTCGTAGAGCCGGTCCGAGGTCTTCGCACCGGTCTCGGGGTTGACCCACTCACGCTCGCCCTGGGCGAGTTCTACAAAGTTCTTGACCGTCTTCGGCGCGTGGTTGGGGTGCAGCAGCACCTCGATGTCGCCGTGGTTGGTCTTCAGGGTGGCGTAAAGCTGCTCAGCCACGATCTGCCTTCCGTTGTCTTCTGTGACGCTCCGATCCTCGCACGGACCGGATTGCGACGAGTAGCCGCCGACTGGGCGCGCACAGAAGCGATCCGTGGCATTGTCGGCCAAGAACGCTTCTTGTACCGATTTGATCGATTTGATCAGATTGATCGCGTTGCTCGCAGGGCTCGCTTGACCCGGATGCCCGCCCTCTCATGCCTGAGGGTCACCCGGAAGGCATGATCCCTGAAAGGGTGGAAAGGTGACATACCTATACGCCACCGAGGAGGAGGATTCCGTGACCCGCATCGACAGCGTGCGCGCCGCGACCGGCTCGGCCAAGGACAGCGTCCGGCACGCCGCGGAGGCGGTGGCCCCCTATGCCGGCACGGCCAAGGACCAGGCCGCTCTCTACGCCCACGATGTGCGCGTACGGCTGGCACCCAAGGTGTCGCACGCCGCGCAACAGGCCGCCGAACAGGCCCGTGTGCAGTACGGCGCCCATGTCGCGCCCCGCGTCGAGCAGGCGCGGACGCATGTGCCGCCGAAGGTCGACCACGCCGCGCACGAGGCCGCCGTCCGCACACGCAAGGCCGCCAAACAGACACGGAAGGCCGCCCGGCAGGCCGCCGAATACTCGAAGCCGCGGATCGAGCACGCCGTGGCCGCGGCCCAGCCCGTCCGCGACGAGGCCGCGTCCCGCGGTGCGGCGGCGATCGCCGCGCTGCGCGGTGAGGTCTCGCCCAAGGAGATCCGGCGTCTGATCCGCAAGCACGAGCGCCGGGCCCGCGCCGGGCGCCTCGCCAAGGGTGTCGTCGTGCTCGGCCTCCTCGCGGGTGGTGCGATCGCCGCCTGGAAGTGGTGGGACAAGCAGGCCAACCCGGACTGGCTCGTCGAGCCGCCCGCCGCGACGGAGGTCCCGGACAGCACCCCGCTGGCCTCGGTCGACGGAAGCGGCCAGCAGTCCCTCGACCCCGAGGTACAGGCCAAGCAGGCCGAGGCGGAAGCCGCGGAGCGCGACGAACGGCACTGATCCGCGCCGCGGGAGCGCCGCAGAAACGCCGTAGGGCGGGAACCCCGGCCGGGTTCCCGCCCTACGGCATGCGGCCTCCGTGCTGACACAGCAGAAATGAAAGCCGTAGGGCTCCGTCGAGGCGCCCGAATTTCCGCGCATCACGATGGCACGATGAATGAAATCCCCCATCTCCGAGAGATCGGGGGAATTCGGTTCAGCGACAATCCTCTGAAGTTCCTCGACGCCTTGAAACCGCATCTGGCCGCGAACCCAGAGATCACGTTTCTGGACGTACGCGACAGCACTTCCGCGGGGATGCCCGGCGCATAGCGCCCCGTTCCGGAACTACTCCTTGCCGCCCTACGACAGACGGACGAAGCGGGACGAGGACGGGATGCCCATGCTGTCGACCACGACGAGCATGTAATCGCCGGCCGGTGCCACCGCAGCCGTCTCAGGCGTACGGAACTGGATGGTCCAGCGCTCGTACGACTCGGAATCCTGGGCCGTGGTGGCCAGCCACACAAAGCGCTGGTCCATGTTGTTGCCGTGGGTGGTCGAGCCGAACCGGATGAGCGCCACCTTGGACTGCGCGTCTAGACCGGCGCCGCGGGCCTGGAGGGCGACCGTCGTGTCGTAACCGAGTGTGGTCCAGGCCTCCTTGGCGCCGGCCACGGCGGTGATGGCGGGGCGGGGGCCGCGGTAGAGGTACGGCGGGTAGTAACGCTCGGCGGTGGTGTGCTCGTCGAACAGGGACTCGTTGGTGTCGGGGTCATGGGCGAACCCGCCCGTGCTGCCCGCCTTGAGCACGGTCCCGTCGGGCTGCAGCAGCGCCGTCGAGTGGTAGCGCCGGTCGGTGGGCGCGGAGTCGGCGAGCCTGAAGGTCTCGCTGACCGGGTCGAAGATCTCCGAGGCGAAGACCGGCACCTTGTTCATGTCGCCCCAGCCCTTCTCGGTCCCGCCGCTCACCAGGACCGTGCCGTCGGCCATGAGGGTCGAGTCGCACAGCACCCGCGGGTACTTCATCCCGCCGTCGACCCGCCGCCAGCCCTTCTGGCGGCTCAGGGGCTGGTACGCGTCGACATCAAGGATCTCCGCGGTGGCCGTGGCCTTCTGCTCGTTGGTGATGTCGCGATGCTTCACCTGGTCCTCGTGCTGGCCCCCGACCACCAGGATCCGCTGCTTGCGCGCGCCGGGCTTGAGCGGGAGCAGGACGTTCGAGCCGTACGTGGGATAGCTGCGGGAGCCCTTCCCGCGCATGGTGTAGACGGTGGGCGCCAGGACCAGCGGGGTGTCGCCCTTGGCCTTGTCGTACTCGTAGAGCCAGGCGCGGTTGGTTTCGACCAGGGCGACCAGCGGCAGCGACGTGGCCGTCTTGCCGGGGAGGACGAAGATGTTGGGGTAGACGGCCAGCTTGTCCCTCGGGCTCGAGAGCAGCTCGGGGTCGATCAGCCGCCGCGCCTCGGACCGGGGCGTCAGACTGCTGTCGGCGGGGTTGTAGATCTGGTAGTCGTTGTTGATCTGGTTCCAGTAGCCCTTGGGCAGGTCGTTCTTGGCCGCCTCGTGCGCCGGGGGCGTGCGGCTTCCGCCGGCGATCAGCATCCGGCCGTCGGGCATCGTGGTGACGGCCGGGTACCAGCGGCGTACGCCCATCTCCGCGGGCCGGCTCCAGCCGTTCGCGGCGTTGGCGTCGTACACGTGCAGGCCCACGGCGTCGTCGAGCTCCAGGTGGGCCGGGTCGACGTGTCCACCGGCGACGAGAAGCTTGCCGTCCGGCAGATGGGCATGTCCGCCGCAGAAGATGTTCCTCGGTTTGACGCCCGTACCACTGGTCATGGGCCGCTCACGGGTCTTCAGGGTGACGAGGTCGAGCGCACTGGCTTCGAGCGCGCCCATGTGGAACGTCGTCCACGACCACTTGCCCGGCCGGTCGGGGTCGGGCTTCAGGTTGCCGTCCTCGTCCCTGTCGCGCGCCGGGGACCACATGACGACCTCGGCCCCGTCGCCCTTGCGGACCAGCGCGGCGTGGACGGCGACGATCTCCAGGTCCAGCGGCTGGAGGTCGCGGTCCGCGCCGAGCCACCGTCCCCCGGGCGGCTCGATCCAGACGTCCACCACCGCGGTGGCCTTTCGCGTCCGGATCTCCAGCCGGTCGGCGGGTACGCCGGGGGAGCCGATCCTGCGCGGAGTCACCCAGAGGTCGCTCGCGCTGCCCGCGGCGGCGCGCAGCGTGACACCGTCGTCCTCCGGCTTGTCGGGCGCGGCGCCGATCCGGGTGAGCCCGGTGGTACTGGTGACACGGATGTCGGTCGGCTCGGCCGATGTGGAAGCCGACGCGGAAGCCGATCGGAGACCGGGGACGCGCAATGGCACACGTACGGGTAGGCCGCGGCCGTTCTCGTCGAGCTTCAGGTGAATCCAGCGCCGCCCCAGAATCGCCTCAGGTCCGGTGATGTCGAGAGGTTCGAGCGATGCGGCCGTCCCGGCGGCGGATGCCCGGGACGCGGCTCCGAGCAGCAGCCCGGAGGCCGTCGCCGAGAGCGCTCCGGCGAGCAGGGTGCGCCTGGTCACCGGACTGACGTGCGGAACTCCGTGGGGTGAATTGTCTTCGGGCAGCCGGGGTGATTTTGTCATCGCGAACCTCGTACTCCGGGTCGGTTTTTCTCCGGTGATTCGGCTGCACGCTAGCAGGGGGAATCCAATTCTCTTGGAATCACGGGAATCCGCATGTCAGGGAGCTTTCCGCATATCCATATCGAGCACCGGCGAGAAACGTTTCCGCATTACTTCAGGAGAGATTTCGAGTGCGCCGGAAAAAGAATAAGCGAGTTGCGCGCCGGCCCGCCGTCGCCACACGAGCCGCAAGGGTGTATCGAGCTTGCATTCGAGTGAATCGAACGAGTGGCGAATTGTGCGACCGATCGGGCGTCAAAGGATGGTGACGATCACCTTGATCGGACACCACCGACGCCGGACACCACCGGACACCACCCGACACAGGAGGCTGCATGACCACCCAGCTCGCGCGGATCGACTTCGAGAAGGAGACCGGGCTCGGACCCGACGACCGGACGGGAAAGCTCCGTCCCGAGGAACAGAAGCTCATGGAGGAGCTGCAGGGAAACATCCTCAAGAGCCACGGCCGGGACCACAGCCGCCACCTCTTCATCCGGTTCGACAAGGCGACCGAAGGCAGGCGCTGGCTGAAGGCCATGAGCGATCGGGTGACCTCGGCCAAGGCCCAGTGGGACCAGTCCGCCCAGCGTCACGAGATCTTCGACGCCGCACGGAAGCAGCCGGACCCCGATGCGTATCTGAGCATCGAGATGGCCGCGAACGCCAGTCCCCCCTTCGTCGGCCTGATGCTGTCCGCCAAGGGTTACGAGACCCTCGGATACGCCATCCCCTCGGCCGACTTGTCCTTCAAGGCCGGTACGCGGGACGACAAGATCCGCGGGAAGCTCAAGGATCCCAAGGTCTCGGACTGGGACGAGGCGTTCCATGAGGCCCTGCACGCGCTGGTCGTCGTCGCGGACGACAGCCCCGCCGTCGTGTCGGGCAAGGCGGACGAGATCCGCGAAACCGTGGAGAGAGGCCTCGGCCGTTGCGGCAAGGTCGTTCACCAGGAGATCGGAAAGGTGCTCCGCCTGCGGCCCGACGGCCCGGTACGCGAGCACTTCGGGTTCGCCGACGGCGTCAGCGAGCCGCTCTTCCTCACCAAGGACATCAAGGCGGCCCAGGAGCGCGACGGGACCACCAGGTGGAACCCGGCGGCTCCGCTCAAGCTCGTCCTGGCCAAGGACCCGGTGGTCCCGAAGGACGCGGAGCCGTACGCCGACGGGGCGACCGGCTACGGCTCGTACGTCGTCTACCGCAAACTGGAGCAGGACGTCCCCCACTTCAACGAGCAGCGCCTCTCGCTGGCCCGGGAACTCGCCAAGGCGGACGGCCGCAAGGAGCCGCACGAGGCCGACCTCGAACTCGCCGGCGCCTATATGGTGGGCCGTTTCCGCAACGGCATGCCGGTAGCCGAACCCGCGACCGCGCACGGAGTCGACGGCCCCATCCCCAACGACTTCGACTACCTGCACGACAAGACGGGCGCGAAGTGCCCGTTCCAGGCGCACACCCGCAAGACCAACCCCCGTGGCGACCTCAAGTGGCACAACGGCGTGGATCCGAAGATGGAGCGACTCCGCCGGATCGTGCGACGCGCCATCAGCTACGAGGAGTTGACCCCCACGAGCAGGAACGTGGGGCTGCTGTTCCTGTGCGCCCAGAGCAACATCGCCGAGCAGTTCGAGTTCATGCAGGAGAGCTGGTGCAACAACGTCGACTTTCTCGTCGGCAAGAAGGAGGGCGAACACAAGACGGGACAGGACCCGGTCGTCGGCCAGGGCCATGCCAAGACCAAACCCAGCTGGCCCAAGAAGTACGGAGTGGCCGGCGCCACGTTCCAGGCGGGCATCGAGGAGTCGGTGAGCCTGCGCGGCGCCGAGTACTTCTTCGTGCCCAGCATTCCCTTCCTCCGGAACGCGGACGCGGACAAGGCGGGCGGTTGAGGGTTCTGCGGTAGTGCTGACGCCCGTGCCGACCGGCGGCAGGCCGCTCGGCACGGTCCTCAGTGGTGTGCCGGCGGTGCGTCACTCGATACCCAGCAGCGCTTCCTCGCGCACCAGGCTGGTCACGTCCTCCAGGTCGGGGGTCATATGCCGGTCCTCGTCCAGCTCCGGGACCACCGCCCGGATCGCCTCGTGGACCCGGGCCGTGCCCTCGCCGAGCCGCAGTCCGTCCATGTCGGGCCGGATGAGGTCGATGCCCTGGGCGCTCATCAGCAGCTGGACGGCGAGAACCGTCTCCATGCGGTCGAGATTGGCGTGCAGATTGCGGGCGGAGGCCATCGCCATGGTGTTGTGGTCCTCCTGACCGTCCTTCTCGGGTCGGGAGAGTACGCCGGAGGGGACGGCCCGGGTCTGCATCTCGGGGATCAGCGCCGCCGCCACGGTCTGCACCTGAACCATGCCGGAGTTGAGACCCACCGGGGGTGAGGCGAGATTGGCGGGCAGGCCATAGCTCCACTTCGGGGACAGCAGCCTCCCGGACAGCTCGTGGGAGAGCACTGCCACGTCGGTGATCTGCGCGTTGAGTGTGTCCATGGCGTGCCCGATCTGGGCGCCGTCCCAGTTGCCGCCCATCACGAACTCGTGGCCCTTGCCCCCGCCGAGGGGAAAGAGCAGCGGGTTGGAGGTGGAGGCGTTGGCCTCGCGCTCGATGATCCGGCGCGCCTCGTCCAGCGTCTGCCGCAGCGTTCCGGCGATGTGCGGCGCGGCACGCACGGACACCGCGTCCTGCACGCGCGGGAGCTTCTCGTGCAGGCGGGCCCGGCCCTCGTCCGTCATCCAGCCGCTGTCCTTGACCAGCTCCCGCAGCCGCCCGGCGACGGCCTCCTCGTCCGGAATCCGCCGTTCGGCATGCGTGCGGGCGTCGAGCGAACCGGCCTCGGCGCGGGTGGCCTCCAGGAACAGCGCGAACGCGTACTCGAACTGGGTGGCCAGCGACGTACTCCGGTCGACAGCGTGGACATGGCGGGCCGTCAGCAGCCCGCTGCCACTGATGATCGGCAGTGCCTCGCCCGCCTCCAGCGGGAAGGAGAGCGGCAGCTTCGCCTCCGCCAGAATCCTGCGCGCCGGACCGGTGCTGCCCCGGTAGCGGGCCTGTCCCTGCTCGCCGGTCAGGACGAGCCCGGCGGCGGCCATCGGCTGGAGATCTCCGGTGCCCAGCGATCCGACCTGCGGCAGCACCGGCGCCACCCCGGCATTGACCAGCGCGAGCATCCTCTCGACCAGCTTCGGCCGCACACCCATGTGTCCGCGCGCCATGGCGTTGGCCCGCAGGACGAGGGCCAACAGGGCCTCCCCGTCCGGTACGTCATCCCCGACACCGGCCGCATGTGAGAGGAGGATCCGCCGCTGGAACTCCCGCTGCTGGTCGTCGTCGAGCGCCTTGTCCTTGAGTGGACCCAGACCCTGGTTCCAGCCGTAGACACGCTGCCCGCCGTCGAGCGCGGTCAGCGCACCCTTCCGGGCCTGACGCATGGCCCGGGCTGCCCGGGGAGCGAGCGACAACTCGACCGGGTCGCCACGAACGATGTGCAGCATGTCCGGCAGCGTCAGCCGTGCGCCGTCCAGGGCGAGCTTCAGCGGGGCGACGGGAGCGTCGGCGACGGAGGCGGGCACGGTGGCTGCGATCGCGGGAGCGGGCGCAGCCCCGAGAAGGGTCACCACGAGGGCTGGAGAGAGGAGCAGCACAAGCAATGCTCTCGACGCCCTGCGAGCTGTCACGGCCCGGCAAGGGCGCGCGAAGCGAAGACGGTACATGGCTGAGGTTCCTTACCGGGCTCGGGGATCGGTGGGGCACTCGCCGCACACGACGGGACCCCGATAAGAACGTCATACGATCACCCCGCCAGCCTTTCCTGTCCGGCACACCGGCGCCCATCAGGTCTTTCACCCAGGTACCGCACAACCGTCCACGGGTCGAAGGAGAACGGGGTGCGGACCTGGCCGCGCAGAACCAGAAGGCCGGGCGCTGACGGACCAGCCGCAGACGGAACGGGCGAAATCGGGACAAAAAAGACCCCCTGCCTGCGTTTCCGCAGGTCAGAGGGTCTAATCGCGTGGAGCCTAGGAGATTCGAACTCCTGACATCTGCCTTGCAAAGGCAGCGCTCTACCAACTGAGCTAAGGCCCCGAAAATGATGCGTCAGCCGGAAGAACCACGCTCCGGTGAGCAACGCAGACCAGAGTACCGGGTCTCCCCCCGGATCTCGCAAAAGGATTGGGGGTCCCGGTAAACGACCACGCTCCGTAAGATGCTCGGCGTGGTTCGCGGCAGCGAACCGCGGTTTTTGGGGAAGCGATGGGGAGACGCAATGGACGCCGCACAACAAGAGACAACCGCGAGAGCACGGGAGCTCCAGCGGAACTGGTACGGAGAGCCGCTGGGGGCGCTCTTCCGCCGTCTCATCGATGACCTGGGCCTCAACCAGGCACGCCTCGCCGGCGTCCTCGGTCTGTCGGCGCCCATGCTGTCCCAGCTGATGAGCGGCCAGCGCGCCAAGATCGGCAACCCCGCGGTCGTCCAGCGCGTCCAGCTCCTCCAGGAGCTCGCGGGCCAGGTCGCCGACGGCAGCGTGAGCGCCGCGGAGGCGACCGACCGCATGGACGAGATCAAGAAGTCCCAGGGCGGCTCCGTACTGACCAACACCTCCCATTCGACGATGAGTTCGGGCGCTCCCACGGTCAAGCGCGTGGTGCGCGAGATCCAGTCGCTGCTGCGCTCCGTGGCAGCGGCCGGCGACATCATCGATGCCGCGGACGCCCTCGCCCCGACCCACCCGGAACTGGCAGAGTTCCTCCGGGTGTACGGCGCCGGACGCACCGCGGACGCGGTCGCCCACTACGAGGCGCACCAGAACTGAGCCGTCGGCCGGGCCACCGGGCGGCCCGGATGGGGAGCGATGCGCGACCATGGGTGAGGTCTTCGCCGGCCGGTACGAACTGGTCGACCCGATCGGACGTGGGGGAGCAGGCGCGGTCTGGCGCGCCTGGGACCACCGGCGGCGCAGATATGTGGCCGCCAAGGTCCTGCAACAGAGCGACGCGCACACGCTGTTGCGCTTTGTGCGGGAACAGGCTCTCCGGATCGACCACCCCCATGTGCTCGCGCCCGCCAGCTGGGCCGCCGACGACGACAAGGTCCTGTTCACCATGGCCCTGGTCGCCGGCGGCTCGCTGGCCCATCTGGTCGGGGACTACGGCCCGCTGCCGCCCCACCTGTCCTGCACGCTGCTCGACCAGCTGCTCGCAGGCCTCGCCGCCGTGCACGCCGAGAGGGTCGTGCACCGTGACATCAAGCCCGCCAACATCCTGCTCGAGGCCACCGGAGTCGGGCGTCCGCATCTGCGGCTCTCCGACTTCGGCATCTCGATGCGCATGGGCGAACCACGGCTGACCGAGACCAACTATGTGGTGGGCACGCCCGGTTACTTCGCGCCCGAGCAGATGATGGGTGCCGAGCCGGACTTCACCGCCGATCTCTTCGCGGTCGGCCTCGTGGCCCTGTATCTCCTTGAGGGGGCCAAGCCGGACTCCAAGGCGCTGATCGAACACTTTGCCGCGCACGGCACGCCAGGGGCCCCACAGGGCGTCCCTGAGCCGCTGTGGCAGGTCGTCGCCATGCTGCTCCAGCCGGATCCGCAGGCGCGGTTCCGCACGGCCACCGGTGCGCGCAAGGCGTTGGCCTCGGCCACCGAGCTGCTTCCCGAGCCGGGGCCCGACGACGAGCTGGTGGAGGTCTTCGACCAACTGGGCCCGCTCCCCCTGGGATTCGGCCCGGACGGTCCGCTCACGCCGGCCCGCAACGCCGCTCCACGGCCGGGCCTCGCCCCGTCCCCCGTACC
>NZ_SRIC01000077.1 GCF_004684775.1 Streptomyces sp. MZ04 | reverse complement strand
GGCGGGGGGAGTGCTGCCAGCGGTCGTAGGCGGCCTGGGCGGAAACGGCCGGCGGATGTGAGAAGTGGACGGGCCGGTAGTGGGGGCGAAGGCTCGGATGAACGGGGTCCTGGAGACCGGCGAGGAAATCTGTCGCGGAGCGGCCGCGAAGCAGCAGGAGGGCCAGGGGCATCACGTCGAGGCAGCGGGCGACCTGGAACAAGGCAGTGGCGGCGTGCTTGCACAGGGCGCTGCGGCTGGAGCAGCTGCATGAGGCGTGGCACTGGTCGATGGTCGGCAGGAGCCGGATTCCGTTGCGGGCGCCCGCCTTGTTGATCTCGTACAGGACGTCCTCGGCGGGCAGGCGTGCCAACCGGTCGACGAGATGACGAGTGATCAACGTCAGATCGCGCCACTGTGATCCGTCCAGGACCGGGATGCGGATCGTGGGGTTGGGCTGAGACGTGTAGGCGTAGGGGGAGGGGGCGGGATTGGTGTTCTCGTTGATCCAGCACCGGATTGTGCCGGGCTCGATCGCGAGGTGGGTCACCGGGGCGGTGCGCGCGTAGGCGCGGGCGCGGGCGAGCGGGTGGGCGCTGCTCCTGGAGCCCTTGGCGGTGGGTGAGAGCGAGTCCAACCAGCTGTGCCCGCCGAGGCGTTCGCACATCTCAGTGCCCGGCAGCGGGCTGAAGGGGGCCAGGCGCAGCTGGTAGGGGCCCTTGTCGGGGAGGGTCATCGGCTTCTCCTGAGCGTGATCAGGTCGAAGAGCTGTGCGTCGGTCAGCTCCGTCAGCCCACTGCTGGTGTCCGCGAGGACCGTGTCGGCGAGGTCCTTCTTGGCGGCGAGCAGGTCCGCGATCCGCTCCTCGACGGTGCCTTCACTGATCAGGCGGTGGATTTGGACGGGATGCGGGGAGCCGATCCGGTGCGCGCGGTCGGCGGCCTGGTCCATGACCGCGGGGTTCCACCACTGGTCTATGAACACGACGTGGCTAGCACGAGTGAGTGTGAGGCCGGTGCCGGCGGCCCGCAGGGACAGGAGGAAGACCGGCCAGTCGCCGTTCTGGAAGGCATCGACCAGGGCGTGGCGGTGGGCGACGGGCGTGCCGCCGTGCAGCATGCGGTGATCGACGCTCTGCTGGGACAGGCGGGCCGACACGATTCGGGCCATCTCTACGTACTGGGTGAACACCAGCACCGACTGCTGCTCGGCGAGCATGACGCTCAACAGATCGTCGAAGAGATCGAGCTTGCCGGAGCGACCGGCCAGACGCCGGGGCTCCTTCTCCTTGAGGTACTGCGCCGGGTGGTTGCAGATCTGCCGCAGCGCGGTGAGGAGCTTGAGGACCAGGCCGCGCCGCGCGATGCCCTCGGCGGCACAGATCTGCTCCATCGTCTCGCGGACCACCGCCTCATACAGCACCGCCTGCTCCTTGCTCAGGGACGTGTACTGGGCGGTGTCGGTCTTGGCGGGCAGTTCCGGCGCGATCCCGGGATCGGACTTGCGGCGGCGCAGCACGAAGGGGCGGATCAGGGTGGCGAGCCGGGCGGTGGCGGCCGGATCGCGGTGCGCCTCGATCGGTTTGGCGACGCGGGTCCGGAATGCTTTGAGGGGGCCGAGCAGCCCGGGGGTGGTCCAGTCCAGCAGGGACCACAACTCGCTGAGGTTGTTCTCCACAGGCGTGCCGGTGAGCGCGACGCGGGCGCGGGAGTGGATCTCCTGCAGGGCGCGGGCAGTGGACGACGTCGCGTTCTTGACGTACTGCGCCTCGTCGAGAGCGGTCAACGACCAGTCCACGCCACCGAGTTGCTCGGCGTTGAGCCGGGCGGTGCCGTAGGTGGTCAGGACGAATGCGTCCTCCTCGAGGCCGTCCACGGTGCGTCCGGGGCCGTGGAAGCGGCGCACACGCGATGTCGGGGCGAAGCGGCGGATCTCCCGCTCCCAGTTGCCCAGGAGACTGGCGGGGCACACCACGAGTGTCGGGCCGCGACTGGTCCTGGTCTCCTGGCGTGTGAGGTGGAGCGAGATGAGGGTGATGGTCTTGCCCAGCCCCATGTCGTCGGCGAGGCAGCAGCCCAGCCCGTGCGAGGTGAGCTGCTGCATCCAGGACAGGGCGTGCTGCTGGTAGTGCCGCAGCGTGCCGGCCAGCTTCTCGGGGACCGGCGTGGCGGGCACCGGCCCGGTGAGCGCCGTGCGCAGGGTGGCGAGCCAGCCGACGGGCTCGACCGGAATGCTGTCGCCGCCCACTTCGACCGTTCCGGTCAGCGCCGCGGCGACGGCGTCGATGGCCGACAGTTCGGCGATCTGCCGCCCCCGGGCCTTGCGCAGCAGGGCCGCGTCGACGAGGACCCACTGGTCGCGCAGCCGGACGAAGGGGCGCTTCGCCTCGGCCAGCCGGTCCATCTCGGCATCGGTGAGGTCTTCTCCGCCCGCCAGCGCGGCTTGCCAGCGGAAACTGAGCAGCGAGTCCGGGCCCAGCAGCCCGGAGGGCGCGCCGCCTGGCCTCTTGGGCGCCAGGATGGCCCGGACCGTGAGGGAGCGGACCAGGTCACGGGGCCAGTGCACCTCGCAGCCCGCCGAGGCGAGGTCGGTGACGGCGTCCCCGAGCAGGTCCTCGACTTCTTCGACGCTCAGCTCGAGGGCGTCGGGCACCTCGGCATCCAACAGGCGCTGCAGCGGCGGCCAGGCGCGGGCGGCGCCGCGCAACGCGACCCGCGTGCCCATCTGCCGGGCGTCATCCGGCGACCCGGCAGGAGCAGGCCGGCGCCATAGGGAGCCGGCATCCATCAGGTCCTGAGGCGGCTCGACGTCCTGCACCTGCACGATCGCCTGTACGCCGGTGTCGCCCTGCTCGGCGATCTGCAGGCGTAGCGAGATCTGCACGCTGACCGGCGCCACCGGATCCGCGCCCGGCCGAGCGCCCGTGCCCAGCATCAGCTGCGGGACATGCTGCGGCGCGCGGGCCGCGAACGCGCCCGATCCGGTCAGGTACGCGGCGCCCGGGGTGCGCGGGAGGGTGTCGGCGACCGCGTCGAGGAACGCGCCGAGCAGGAACGACGCCTCCGGGATCGCCGGCGGATACGTGCTCGCAGCGAATGGCAGAGCTCTAGCCTGCGGCGGCATCGCCGCGGCGAGCCGCTCGAAGTGCTCGCGCTCGTCCGGCAGATCCGGGGCACTGCACCAGGTGTCGAAGCCGGTGGACGTGACGTCCAGGCACATGCGGCCGCGCGCCAGCAGATGCAGGGCGAACAGCGCAGCCGCACCCCAGAACTGGCAGCTCTCATCACCCTCGCCGTCGGTGCGACAGCGGGCCAGGACCGGCACGGCGGCATCGAGGGGCATCCACCAGTACGGAACCCGGGCGGAGCGGACCCCGTCACGCTGCGCGCGCACGACCGTGGCGTCTTGCTCCCCGCGCACGGCGCCCTCGGGAACCGTCAGCTTCTCGGGCGGTCCCATCGTCGCCGTGGGCCGCCAGAACACCATCCGGCCTTCCCGCGGCGGATCGGCAGGATCGAAGGCGGCCACATAGTCGACCAGGCGGAATCGGCCCACAGATGACGAACTCCCTTCAGCCACGCTGCCCTTCAGGAGTCGAGGCAGCCGACAGATGCGAGTCTGCCTTCGGCTGGACCGGTGCAGACGGATCGCGGAGGAACGAACCCGATCGAGCGACAAACGTGCTAGGAGAGCCCGGCGCGTCTGGGGTCCCGGTATGCGCCTAGCCACCCAGGAATCGGGGCGCACTCGGCGATCAGGCTCTTCTCCCCGCCTCCGAGCCGTCGGAACCGAGTTGGCGACGATGATCTGGCAGAGCGCGGGCCAGAGAGGCGGGTGGTCATCGCCCGCCAGGAGGCATTGACGATGTCCTCGAAGCGCGGGCCGCTCTGGTGGCCGACTTGCTGCGGAGAGCTGGAGGCTTCCCCGGGGCGGTTGAGGAGTGCGTCACCAGTCTCATCCCATTTGTCGAGTAGTCGCTCCGAGTTGGGAGTGCAGCACCCTGGTGCGAGCGTCCAGCGCGGCGTCCGCGTACCGGCGACGGATGTTGTCGTCATGACTATCCGATCAGGAACGGGGCCGGTCGCGCGGACCGGGACAGTGAGGGGCGTGTAGTCAGGCGGTGAGCCGGTGGGGGTCGTCCGGGGCAGGCCCGGTCGCGAGCCGGGTGAAGTACTCGGTCGCGAGGATGCGCCGCCGAACCTCAGTGGGCTGGCGGGCGAGGATGCCGGGCAGTGGCCGCGCGCGGGCGGCCTCTCCGCGGTGCGCGAGAATCGCCGCCCACTTCTGGTCCAGCCAGGGGGTGGCGTCGACGGTGGTGGTGGCGTACGCGTCCGGCACCGCGAGCACGGCTTTGCCGACGGCCTCAAGGAGCGGTCCGAGGTCGCCGACGCCGGACTCGGGGTGCGTGGCGCAGTACACGGCGCGCGGTTGCCAGGGCGCACCGGCCCCAGGATGGAGGTGCGCGAGCCCCGCGTCCTGGACGGCGAGGAGCGCGGCCTGGTGGGTACGGCGGTGGTCCGGGTGACCGGTCAACTGGCCCAGGGCGTCGTGCGTGACGACGATGTCGGGTCGGAACGTGCGGATCTGCTTGACCAGGGCGGCGACCACCTCGTCGAGCGGGGCGTCGACGAGCCGGGCACGGCCGGGGTCCGCCTGCTCGTTGCGGGCGCCGCCGTATCCGAGCATGCGCGGAGCGCCCGCCCCGAGTACCCGCAAGGCGTCGGCGAGTTCGGCGGCCCGCGCGCTGTCGGGCGCCCACGTCATGGTGACGACGGCGGTGCGCGCGTGTGCGGCGGCGTGCTGGGCGAGGACACCACCGGCCAGGAGGCTCTCGTCATCGGGATGAGCGAACACGCCGAGCAGGGACGGATTCGTGGACGATACGGCCTTCTCTGGCATCAGTTCGTCGCAGTCAGACATCTTGTCTCTCGGTGGTAACAGGATCCGTGTGCGGTACGCGCTCTACAGATCGCTTACCTGCTTGCCTGGCACGGAGATCCGGTGTGCGCATGTTCAGAGTTACGTCGGCCAGGGGGGCATGAAGTCAGTAAAGAGCGTCACGCAGGGCCTCCTCCATGACAGGTAGCCGGTCCAGCAGCATCAGAGCTGCCTCGTGCCGCACCCGCCCGTAGGCCTCAAGTGCGGCGTCGACGATGTGCGGCCTTTCCACTGGTACCGACAACGGAAAGGCCGAGCAGAGCATGGCTGCACAGCCGACACGAAGCGAGGACAAGAGGTCGTCCACGGACGCCATAGGGTTGGCGTCCCGGTAGGCCAGGGTGAGATCGGTGTATCCGGTGAGCCAGCTCTCCGCACTGTTGTCCAGCACGCTCTTGGGGTCACAGCCAAGACGCGCGATCTCCCAGGCGAGGTACCCGGGTGTGGGCGGTCGGAAGTCCACGATCGCGGCTACCTCGTCGTTCTCCAACAGGACGTTGGGGCCGGCCATGTCGCCGTGCAGGATCTGGACGGTCAGCTGTGGAAGCGAGGCGAGGGTGCGCTCGACGTCCCCCAAGATGGCTTGTCGCTCACGCGCCGCTTGCAGTGCCCACGTCTCGAACTCCCCGAGCCTCAGCCTGCGCTGGTACGCGTGAATCAGGCGCTCGAAGCGGTCCCGTGCGGTGACCACGTCGCACACCGCGGCACCAGGTTCCAGGGTGGGTGCGGCGGCGGGGTGTGCGGCGAGTCGGCTGTGGAGGCGGCCCATCGCTGTGCCGACGGCTGCCCACCGTGCACCAGCCAGGTTGCCCTCGGCAGTCTCGGTGTGCGGCACGTACGACCACAGGGACATCGGCAGGCGGCCGTGGGTCTCGAGGAGTTCGTGCTCGCGCGTTCGGGTTGCCCGCGCGGTCCCGACTCCTCCGTCGGCGGCGTACTCGGATAGTTCGATCGACGCCCGTTCCAGATCCAAGTGTTCTCCAGTGCGGTAGACCTTGGCGAAGTGCCGATGACCCGTTTGATCCACGATGGTGTAGTTGTCCGTCGCGGTGCCCTCCGGGATTCGCGTTATTTCTGCCGGGTGCAGTCCGTACGCGAGCACCAGCGTACTGGCGACCGTCGTGATCTGCTCCTGCGTATCAGCGGAGGTCACGGTGCTGCCACCGGAGGCTCTGAGGAGTCGGACGCGAGCCGAATGGACATCCACGGAACCGCTTCGTCGCGGAAGCTGAATCCGACCGGATCCGTGCCAGTGCGGTCGTCGAGACTGAAGGCGGTCACCATGATCATGTCGGAGCCGTCGGCGACGGAGACGAGCTGGCTTCCGCAGCGTGGACAGAACCCGCGGTGCAGCGTGGGCCAACTCGCGTACCAAGTGGGCTCTCCGCCCGGCCCGACCCACCGCAAGCTCTCCTTGGGGAACCCGACCCACAGGACTGCAGGTCCCCCTGAGATCCGCGTCTCGTGACGGCATGCGCACAAGTGCGGGTCGTCCGGATCACCGGTCACCTTGTACCTGATGTGGCCGCACTCGCAGCCCCCGGTCCTCGCCTTGGGCTCCTTGTCAGCCGTGACAAGGTCAGGCCCCTCCTCGGTGCAGCCGGGAGTGGCGGGCGCGTCGCCGGGCTGAGTGGGGCGGCCGGGGCCGGGCTGGTGGGATGCGGTGGACATGGGTCTCCTCATCGGCTTCGGGTAGGGGGCAGTTGCCGGTCAGATGATGGGCAGGCGTCCGGCCACGGTCAGGCGCCACACGGTGCGCCAGCTCATCGGGCGCCGTTCCGGGCTGCGGCGGCTCGTCCAGCCCTCGCGCATCCGCTGCCTGTCGTCGTGCTCGGCCGGAGCGGCGAACACCGGTTCACGCACTGATGGCTTCACGTCACACCCCTTCCGGCACTGCGTCGGCAGCGCGCTGCTCAACAGGGCATTCCAGCAAGGCGTCACGTCCGGGCCACCGGACAACCAGCCGACAATTCTCCTTGTCAAGGACGTCCCCGGCCGGCAGCTGATCGTCGGGCGTGCCCGCCGGAAACACCGTCAGGACCGGGTCGACGTGCTGGTCGTTGTCCTCGGCGCGCACGTGGCGGTCCCAGGCCCGGACCGTGGCCACCAGGTGCTCGGCCAGTTGCGTTCCTCGGTTGCCGAAGCCGTACGCGAACCACTCCCACTGCTTGTCCTCAGGCTGCTCACCGTCCCGGATCTGCACAGCCGTGAGGTAGGCCAGGGAGGGACCGTCGACGATCGCAGGTGCGTCTCGGTCCTTGGCGATGTTGGTGACGCCCGCATTCGTGTGGGCGACTAGACGGCCGAACGTGACACCTTGCGGGACGGTGGTGGCGGCGTACAGCTGCAGCGAGCCGAAGAAGACGTTCGGGCCCATCAGCACGCCGGTGGCGACCTCGCGCCGCGGGCCGCGCAGCGCCTCCTCCAGGCCGTCCGTGTCGGTGTCCGTGCCGTGCTCGAAGCGCAGCGTCAGCTCGCCGTCGAGAAGGGAGGCGACGGGAATGGTGCGGGCCTGCTGGCTCTGGTCGCGGACGAAGCCGCAGTAAGTGAGGTGGCGGGCGTGCAGGACCTGGCCGCGCCGCTCGAAGGTGATGGCCCGGGTGTAGCCCCCGAGTTCCAGCGGCAGGACCAGTCGGCCACCCTCGGCCAGCTGCTGGCGCCAGGCTGGCGCGATGTCCCAGCAGTTGTAGGTGATGACGCTGGCGTCGAAGCCGCCGCGGGGCACCAGCGGCGCCGGGGCGCCGAGAGATCCGTCCCTCTCCACGACATCGACGCGGCCGGTGCCTGTCTCGGCGAGGAATCGGCGCGTGCGGTCGGTGACCCACCGGTCGATGTCGGCCGTCACGACCCGGCCGTCGGGCCCGGCGACGTGCGCGAGGAGCGCGGCGTTGTAGCCGCCCGATCCTGCCTCGAACACGGCCGCTCCTGGCGCCAGGCCGAGGTGCTCGATCATGTCGGCCTGGAGCCACGCGGCCGAGACCGAGGTGATGGCCGTTCCGGTCTCATCGCGCCGGGTGACCACGGCCCGGTCGCTGCCGTCGTACGACGTGGACAGCGGCGCCTCCGGCGCGAACCGGTGACGGGGAACGGCCCGCAGTGCCTGCTGCACCGCCGGGGACAGAGCCCAGCCGCCGTCGACGACGGTCTGGGCCATCGCATCGCGCAGCCGGCCAGCCTCTGCGGGCTCGCCGGGCACGGCCGGCTCATCGGCGGCAACGCGATAGGCGATGACCGGCGGCGCCTCGGGGAGGATGCCGGGCCACACAGCGTTCAGCGCCGCGGCCGTGGGGGCGAACAGGTCGCCGATCGCGGACAGCGTGTGCAGGCGGTGCCACTCCCAGCGCAGGAACTGCTCCTCCGGTCGTCCGACCGTGCCCGTGTGCGCGCTGATCCGCACGACGGCAGTCACGCGGGTGACGCTCTCGCGTGCGTCGTGCAGCACGGCGAGCACATGGGCGTCCCCCACGCGGGCGGACAGTCCGGTCTCCTCGCCGAGCTCTCGCACCGCGGCCGCGGCCGCGGTTTCGCCGGGCTCGATCCTCCCGGCGGGCAGCTCCCATGCGGGAGTGCGACCCAGGCGGCGGCCGAGCAGCACACGACCCTGGTCATCGGTCACCACCGCGGCCGCGCCGAAGACCGCCCGAGGTGCGGGCGGGTGGGTGCGCTCGACGGCCTGGCCGGGACGGGCCTTCTTGCCCAGCACCAGCACGGCCAACTCGTCCGCGGTGTACCGCGCAGCGCCGTCGAACGGGTCCGTGAGGACGGTGAGTTGGCCCTCATCGAGCGCGATGTGGCGCCGTTCGGCGGGTGTGTGCGCGGTGGTCGGCGTGATGACGACGAGCCGCCCGTCAGCGGTCAGCAGCTCGGCCAGACGCAGCAGGGTGGCGGTGGGGTTGGAGAGGAAGGCGATGGCCAGACGCACGGTGATCAGGCCGTAGCCCTCTTCGGCCAGCGGCTCAAGGTCGTCGTTCTCCACGTCCAGGCACAGCCACCGCACCCCGGGCGTCTCCGCGTGCTCGGCACGCGCCCGCTCAAGAGCGCCTTCGGCGAAGTCGACGCCGTCGACGGTGTAGCCGAGGGAGGTGAGGTAGACGGACAACTCGCCGGTGCCGCAGCCGATGTCGAGCGCTCGCCCGCCGTCCGGTGCGGGGGCGGCGTACTCGGCGAGCAGATGCTTCTCCTCGTCCCCGAGCCGCCGGAAGCCATGCCCGTCGCTGTAGTGCTCAGACCAGTCAGTGCGGGTGTATCCCACAGGTCGCTCCTCCTTAGTGAAGGCGGGGTGGTGCGGCATCAGGGCAGTTGGACGGGGCCGTGGAGGACGGTCGGCTGGCCGCGGACGTCGACCCGGGCTCGCCGCAGTCGTGCACGGGGATGGCTGCGACCTTCGGGCCGGGCAGCAGCACGATGCCGTTGCTCGTCATGTGGTCCCCCAGCTGTCGAAATAGCCGGCCACGCCGGTGCGGCGGGCCTCCTCTACCGCGCGAAGACGCGCGAAGTCGGTGTCGGGCATCAGGGCCTGCCATTGGTCAAGAGGCAGGACGCGCGCCTCGTCGTGCTCGTGCGGAGCGAGGACGATGCGGTGGATCTGTTCGGTGCTCAGGCGTCCGCCGTCGAAGACGAACTGCACCGTGCTGAAGGGACGCCGCGGTCGCGGGGGCCCGTACACGGTGGCCAGCAGCCGGGGCGGGCCCGCGATGTCCAGGCCGGTCTCTTCCCGGCATTCGCGTACGGCTGCCTCCCAGGGTGTCTCGCCCAGGTCGAGCGCGCCGCCGATCATGTGCCAGGGGTGGGAGGGCGAGTACACGGAGTGCAGTTGCAGGGGGCGGTCGGCTTCGTCCGTAACGTAGAGGCAGACGTAGGCGACGGCCTTGGGCAGAGACTGGGCGTACTGCTCAGGCGGCACCCACGATGGTCCTCCTCCCGTGGCGGCCGGTAACGGGGCAGAGGTGCTGCGCCGGGTCATCCGCATGAGCGCCGGGCTGCCGCTGAAGCCGAAGTCCCGATACAGGGGTGCGGCCTGCGGGCTGGTGTGCAGCTCGAACAGCGTGGTGTCCTCGGCGGTGAGGTGGTCCAGGAGCGCGGCGACGACGGCACGGGCGTACCCGCGGCGCCGGAAGTTGGGGTGTGTGACGACGAGCTGTACGCGGGCGGCCCGGCCTCGGGGATAGGACGGGGCCGGGAGTACGGGGCTGATCAGGCCCAGGGCACAGGCTGCCAGCGTGCCGTCCGGGGCCTGGATGAGGAAGGCCCGCGCGTCTCCCGTGGAGGTCAGGCGTGGCGCGAGGTCGTCCGTGCACTGGCGCAGCCAGTCGTCGGTGAGCGGCGCGGACAGGACGTACTCGGAACGCATCCGGGTGATGGCTTCAGCGTCAGCGGCGGTCGCCGCGCGGACCGGCGGCCGCCCGCTGGCGTCGCGCGGCTCGGCCTCGGCCGCGAGGTCGGCGTCGGGATTCACGTCGCATCTCCTGTCGTTGAGGAGGCGCACCGCGCTCGGCGCGCAGCCGGGCCAGGGCCCTTCGGTCCGAACAGGTCGTCCTGCTGCGGTGCGGGCCCAGGAAGGGATGCGGAGGGAGGGATCATGAGGCAGCTCCATCGGTGCGGGGGCGGAGAACGGGCAGACGCCAGGACAGACGCCCGCACTCGGAGGCGGCCCGCTGTCCACCGTCCGCGTCGACGACGAGCTGGTAGCGGTCAGGGGAGTCTGCAGCGCGCCACCGACGGGCGAGGTCTTGGAGCTCGGCCCAGATGTCTCTCGGCCCGTGGGTGGTGACGCTCCAGCGGCGGTGGCCCACCGGCTCGGCGCGCATCCAGGAGCCAGAGCCGGGTGCGCCGATCGCCAGATGCTCGGAGCTGTAGTCCCGCACCAGCCCGCCGAGGAGGTGATCTGCCGCGAGCCAGAAACCGCGCTCGCTGTCCTCGGGCGGCGCCAGCATGCTCCGCTGGGTCCACGTGCCCGGGTCGGTGGCCATGCGCTGCCGGAACTCTTCGCCGAGCCAGATCCGCTCCATGCCGTGCCCGGCGCGGTGCGCGAACTCCACGGCCCGAAGCTCTGCCGTGACGTGTCCGTCGGCGGTGCGCCTGACGACAGCGAGTCCGGGCCACGACGGGGACGAGCTGGTCACGTGCGCCAGCAGCTTGCCGCCGGGAGCGAGCTGCTCGACCAGGGCCGTCGGCACGCACGTCACCGAGTAGGACACGAAGATCCGGTCGAACTCCTGCTCCGGCACGCCCTTTTCGCCTGATCCGCACACCACCTGCGGGCGGAAGCCGAGATCGGACAGGCGGGCGGCGGCCGCGTCGGTCACCTGCGGGTCCCGGTCCAGGGTTGTCACTGCCTGGTCGCCACAGATCTGACAGGCCACCGCGGCGCTCACTCCCGCGCCCGTGCCGACGTCCAGCACCCGCAGCCCCGGGCGCAGATCCAGCTTGTCCAGGAGTGAGGCGGTCAGGCTCATCAGCGTCGACGTCGACGTGATCGACCCGCCCGACCGGCTGCTGTGGGTCCGGCCCAGCAGCGGCTCGCCGTCGTGCTGGACGAGCACACTGACCCCGCTGTACAGCACCTGGGCCAGCTCAGCGCGGTCGGCCGGCACGGCCCAGTCCAAGAGGTCCCAACGCCGTGGTTCCTCATCGTCCGCGGAACGTCGCACGTATGCCTGCGGCATCAGCGCTTCTCGGGGCAGCGCCGACAGCGCGTCGCTCACAGGGCCTGGCCGCACATCGCCCGCGTCGCGTAGACGGGCAACCATCGCCGCCCGCAGGGCCGCGACGTCCGGCTCGTCGTTCTCGGGGGCCGTAGTCGTCAAGACGGCCGCGTCCACGGCCGGGCGTGGACGCTCCGCTTGAGGTGTGGCGGTGGCCGTCGTCTGGGGGATGTGCCCGGATGTCACGGGGCTTCTCCTTCGCCCGCACGGGCTGCTCTCGGGCGCGACGGCCCGGGCAGCGATGCTCCTGTGCACTGTTCGGACACGGCGGTATCCCCGGCGTCGGAAGGCGGGAGGGTCGGGTGGCTGGGCATGTGGCGCAGGCCTCGAAGGGGCGAGCACGCCAGGACGGCGAACGGCACGGTGAGGAGAGCAGCGCCGGCGATCAGCGCGGGGCGGACGCCCAGCCACACGCCCAGGCCGCCGGCGAGCAGCGCGCCCAGTGGGCGGGCCGCTGAGGTCAGGCAGGTGCTGACGGCCTGCATGCGGGCCTGCATGTGCGCATCGGTGACGATCTGCCGGATCGACCGCTGTGTGGTGCCGGCCGCTCCGGCGCACGCCAGCTGCACGAACAGCGCCCCGCCGATCACGATCTGCCAGGCGAGACCGGGCGAGGCCAGCAGCAGGGGCAGCTGAGTTACCGGTGTCAGGGCGAGAGCGGTGAGCAGCATCGGTCCCGGCCCGTACCGGCGGGTGAGGCCCGGCGCGGTCAGGGCTCCCGTGGCCGCCCCCAGGGCGCCAATGCCCAGGACGACGCCGAATGCGGTCGCGCTCATCTGCAACGTGCGCAGCAGATACAGCGCCCACAACGTGTTCAGCAGGGACAGCCCGAGCGAGGTGGTCGCGTTGACGGCCGTGAGCACGCTCAACCGGCCGTCCGCGCCCACATAGCGCAGTCCGTCGGTGATCTCGGTGCGCAGCGGGCGCCGCCCCGCAGGCGCCGCGATGTCACCACGGGCCCGCACCCGGGTGGTGCACCAGACGCTGACGAGGAAGGACAGCACGTCACCGAGCAGCGCCCGGGCCGGTCCCAGCAGGCCGGTCAGCGCTGCGCCGAGCGTGCTGCCGCCTGTGGCGGCCACGGCGAACAACGCGCCAACGCAGCTGTTGCTCCGCTGGATCAGCGACCGGTCGACCAAGGACGGCAGGAGGCTGATCGCCGCCGCGTCGTGCAGCACCCCGGCGGCGCCCTGCACCGCGGCGACCACCATGAGCTGCCCCAGGGACAGCGCGCCCAGCGCGGCCGCGGCCGGAACGGTCGTCAGCGCCGCGGCGCTGACGAGGTCCCCGGCAATCATCTGATGCCGCTTGGAGTGCCGGTCGGCGATCGCACCGGCGTGCAACGCAAGCAAGGCGGGCGGAAGCTGCCCGCACAGCGCGAGGAGTGCGACTTGGCCAGAGGTGGCGTCCAGCTCAAGGACGGCCAGCACCGGCAGCGCCATCGACGTGATGGAGCTGCCCACCACATTGGCGGCCTGCCCGGACAGGTAGCGGCGGAAATCGTGGTGCTTCCACAGCGACACTCCTTCCGGCGGCGCCGCGGCAAGAGAGTCAGGCTCCGCTGCCACCGCGCACCCCCTCAGGTGCCCCGGGCATCTGGTGCGGCACGACCTCTCCGGCCGCCGACTCCTCGGCCGCATGACGGCGGATGAGCCCGGCCAGCCCTGGGGTCAGACGGAGCCGGTCCAGGTCGCTGAGGGACGCCCAGTACAGCAAAACCCCCTCGTGCAGTCGGAGTCGGCCGACATCGCCGCGCCAGAGCCCGCTGAAGACCTGGATGGGCACGGCCAGACCGTCGACGCTGGTTTCCTCTTCGACGGCGTAGGGCGTCAGCTCGCCCACGTCGAGCCCCGGAACCTCCTCGGCGAGTTCGCGCCGCACGGTGTCCATGAGGTCCCGGTCGCTCGCACAGCGGCCGCCTCCCAACAGTGCCATGTTCCAGGGCTGCCAAATCCCGGGGCGGTCGTCGCGCAGATGCAGAAGGTACGCCCCTTCCCCGTTGTGGATCAGCGCGGAGGCGTTCACGGGTTCCGGCTTCCCGCCCAGGCCCTGGGCGCGCGCGGCCAGGAGCTTGCTGCGCAGGGTCGAGGAGCGCACCTTGGACAACTCGAGCCACCGGGCACCGTCGACCTCTGCGTCCTGCAGCGCCAGCTCAGGGTGGTCTTCGGGGCTGAGGTAGAAGGCGTAGCGGAAATCGAAGTGCTGATGCGGGCCCTCGCCTTTGGAGGGGTTGGCGTCGATGTCGTGGATGTCGACGTCGACGGGAGAGCCGAGGAACTGCGGGGTCAAGCACAGATCCCTCGCCTGCAATCCGGTCTCCTCACACACCTCGCGCAGCGCCGCAGCCAGGAGCGTCCGGTCGCCCTCGATGTGGCCACCAGGGGGCAGCAGCAGGCCGGTGCCTCGGTGAGCGATGTGCAGGACGCGCTGCTCCCGGTCGATGACTGCCGCGCTGCACGTGACGTGTCCGGGCAGCGTTGCACGGTCGGCCGGGTCGTCGGCGCCGTCCAGGAGAGTCATCAGTCCGGCGAGCGCGGCCCGCTCCTCCGGGTGGCGGGCGAGATATTTCTCGGCAGTCCTGCGGATGTCGGAGCGCGTGAGCGGCATGTCATCACCTCGGAGCGATGCGGGGGCAGGAGGGGCTGCGGCCGTGGGCAGAGCTGCGGCGGCGGGGAGCGCCGGGGCGGCGCTGTGGCCGCTCACGCGGGGGCCTCGTGCATGTCGCCGTCCGCCTCGGAAGCGATCTGGTAGGACAGCAACTTCGCGAAGGGCCCCTCCTGTTCGGAGAGTTCGGCGTACGTCCCTTCCTGAACGATCCTTCCTTCGTCGAGGACCACGATGCGGTCGGCGATGGCGACGCTGGTCATGCGGTGGGTCACCAGCAGGACGGCGCGGTCCCGGGCCAGGGACCGCAGCCGCTGGAAGATGCGGAATTCAGCGCGGGGGTCGAGGTTGGCGGTCGGCTCATCCAGGACGAGCAGTCCGGCCTGGCGGAAGAAGGCCCGGGCCAGGGCGATGCGCTGCCACTGGCCGCCGCTGAGCTCTTCGCCGTTGAGCCACTCGCGGGCCAGAAGGGTGTCCAGGCCGGCGCCGAGCGTGTCGACGACCTCGTCGGCATCGGCGGCCGCGCAGGCCTCGCGGACCGCCTCGTCACCGCGCTCGGTGGGCTGTCCCTGGTTCACGTTCTCGCGGACGGTCAGCGGCCAGTGGGCGTAGTCCTGCGGTACGAGGGCGACCTGCTGCCACAGCGCCTGCGGGTCGATGGTGTCGGTGGGAACGCCGTCCCAGAGCACTTGGCCGCTTCCCGACGGGAGGTAGAGGCCGCTGATCAGCTTCGACAGCGTCGATTTGCCGGAGCCGTTGTAGCCGACCAAGGCCGTGATCTCGCCGCGGCGCAGGGTGAGAGAGACGTCGGACAGGGCGTCGCGGTCCTTGCCGGCGTAGCGGTGGGTGAGCGCTTTGACCTCGATCGTTTCCGGCGCCGGGGGCCGGTGCGGGCCGCGGCGCATTTGGAAGCCGCCAGCCCGGTCCAGGAAGCGGGTCCAGTCGTCCATGTAGAGCCCGGTCCGTACGGTGCGCGCGCCGATGGACACCAGGCCGCGGACCGACATGCCGGCGGCCTGGAGGGCGAAGACAGCTGTTCCGGCGTGACCGACGGTGATCCGGCCGGTGGCAAGCAGCCACACGACTGCCGCCCATACCACCGCCGACCCCAGCCCTCCGCACACGGCGCCGATCAGAGACATGCGGGCGCCCTGGTCGGCTGCAGCCCGGTCCTCGCGGTTGATCCGGGCGACGGTGCTGCGGTAGCGGCCGGAAAGGAAATCGGCCATGGTTCCGGCGCGGATCTGGTCGGCGGCTTCGCGGGTGAAGATGTGCCAGCGCAGCACCGTCAGCATCCGGTTGTCGCCGTTGCTGCGCAGGTTGGCCAGGTAGCGGACACGGGCGGCGCTGACCTGGGCCACTGCTTGCGGCACGCTGGCGGCGACGAGGAGGGGGAGAAGCACCCAGTGCACACCCGCCAGGACGATCGCCCCGGCGAGGAAGGCGGCGGCCGAGGCAATCAGGTCCTGGCCTTCGTCGATCAGGTCACCGGTGACCTGGGCCCCGCGGTCGGCGGCCTCACGGTCGCGGTTGAAGTCCGGATCGTCGTAGGCAGACAGCTCGACCTCAACGCAGCCAGTGAGCAGCATCTGCTCGGCCTCGCGGGTCATCAGCGGACTCAGGCGGGAGGACAGCCAGTTGACCGTGATGCCGAGGAGCGCGCGTACCCCGGCGGCTCCGGCGAGCAGGGCGACGGAGGGCCACGCCTCAAGGAGCCGGTGGTAGACGTCGCCGTCGCGCAGCAGGGCGGTGAGGGTACCGGCGATCGCGACCAGGCCCAGGGCCTGCATCACGCCGGTGACCAGCTGACACAGCAGAAGGCCGACGGTCGCCCGCCGGTCGACGCGCCAGGCCAGGGCCAGCGACCGGCGCACCAGCTGGGGCAGGCGGCGGGCCATGTCACGCATCCGGATCGAGCGTCCGGCTGCCTCGCGGCTACCGGTCACGTCGACGAAGCGCATCTGCTGCTCGGACGAGGTGGGTTCGCTGGCCGCGGCCGGGGCGGAAGCGGCGGTCGGCCCGGTGGTGCGCGGGCCCGGAACCCTGTCGGCTGACGCATCGGTGGGCTCACTCATGCCGCCCACCCCGTATCCGGAATTGATGCTGCGCGAAGCTCGTCCGTGCGGGACACCGCAGCGGCGGGCCGATGTCCGTTTTCGGCGGGCTGATGCACGGGGGCAAGGGCGGGATTCATGGCGCTTCTTCTCCTTTGAGGGCGCCGCACAGCAGGCGCCGCAGAGTGGCTCAACTCTGCATCAATCAGGGAGGGTTGTGGCTCTGAGATGGTGCCCGGACCAACGATGCGACGGGGTGGATCGAACACGCGTGTTTAGGACGAAGCGGATTCGCCGACGGCATGCGGGATGCGCACGTCCCGAACACCTGCGCCCTTGTATTGCGCGGGCCCCGCCGCGACAGGCATTGGCCGAAACGCCGCAGCTGATACGCATGTGACGTATGAGGTTCACGGCGGGAGCTCTCCATCAGCAAGGCTCGGTGAACTGCCGTCCCACTCAGCCGGTCGGGGAGGCGGGCTGCACAACGGCGCGCGGTCGCGGTTCAGGAACGTCGCGATGGCGAGCGGTGAGTACCCGAAATACCTGCCCCGCTCCACATCGTCGTGGGGCTGGCGGGGGCCCCACGCGACGTTGTGGCAGGTGTCCCGGTACCTCGAGAGGATGAGCCGGGCACGTGGGTAGCCGGGCTTGCCGCGCAGGGCAGCCCATGCCCGCACGGCGGATGCGACGCTGCTCACCGACAGGTAGCCACCGCTGCGGGTGCTGCCGGTGGGCACCGCGAGCAGTACGGCGCCGTCCACCTGCACGCCGAGGGCCCTGTCGAGGAGGCCCGGATCAGCAAGGCGCTGCCCGAGCCATTCGATCTCCTCGGCACACTCCTGAACTGTGGGACAGACGAGCGGCGCGGCGATGCGCGCCAGTAAGAAACGACGCTTGCCGCGCGCAGGGGCGCAAGACCCGGACGCCAGCCTGCCCCACCGGCCCACCAAGCGGGACCGCACGCGGCCGTCATGGAAGAGGGCGTACGGTCCGGCCGCAGTGAATCCCGGCAGAGGATCTCGGACGGCGCGAAGGAGCTCCGCCACCGCAACCAATATGCGCAGCGATAGGTCGCGGTGGACGGTCACTGGTTCCTCCCAGCGGGGTTCAGCGCGTGCGCCGTCGGCGCGCGGGGATGCGGCAGCCGCGGGGCACACCAGGGCGATGGACGTGTCGATGAGCGGAACGTGAGAGAAGACCGGAAGCCCTCCATCTGGTTGTGCCGCCTCAACGTCGACTACGCGGTGCCGGTCCACCTCATCGGCGGTCGTACGGAACACCGCCATGCGACAACCGGCACCGCGGTGCGTGCCACGACAAGGGACAGCACCCTCGACGATCGCAGTCACAGGCAAAGGTTCCTCAGGGCGTGAAACCAGAACTTCGAAGACCAGGGTCACCACGGGGTTCCTGGTCTTCGAAGCCCCGGGGGCTAGGGGCGAATGGGGGACAGGGGAGACGCCCCGGCAGCTCGAGCTCGTACTGCTGGCATGTCTTGACCACTCGGGAGCCGATCACCAGCCTGCCCTGCCGCCATCTGCCGGGCCAGGTGTACGGGGGCTCATACCGAGGGTCATTCAATTCCGCCTTCCACCACGCGGCGAGCAGCCTCAAACCTGTGTATTTCCATGCCAATTGCTGGCAGGCGGGCCGTCTCTTTGCGGGAATGACCCCCGATATGAGCCGGTGGGCAGGTGGACTTCCCGTTCGGACATGGGCGACGGTGAGAGCGGGGCTGACGAGAGCCGCGCTCCGCCCCACTTCTCTCCAAACTCCCCGGGACCACTGCCTCGTCGCTGTGCTGCTCCGCGGCGAGCCGAGCCCGGCGCCCTGTCCTTCGCGATGAGAGCGAGCCCACCGTCGTGACCGATTCACACTTGCCCCAGCGACGCCTGGTCGCCGAATGGGACGAGCACCCTCTTGGCGTCGGTTGCCGGCCCATCGGGGGACCGGCAACCAACCTTGGCCACGCCACAGGATGGGCCCCAGTGAACGACGACTGCGCGGTTGACGCCCTCCTGCGCGCCCGCGAAGAGGGAGCAACTGTCTTCGACACCTCGGACGTCTACGGCCTCGGGCACTCCCAGAGGCTGCTGGGTCGCATGCTTGCCCAGGTACCCCGCAAGAGCATCAGCATCACCAGCACGGTCGGGGCCTTCAGGGGCACCAGCGTCAATGCCTACAGCTCCCTCCACCTGCACGCGCAAGTGGAGCAGAGCCTTGAGAACCTCGGCGTGGAATCGCTGGATGTCCTGACACTGCACCACACCGACTTCGGTCCTCGCGACCAGTACCTCGAAGAGGCACGGGAGACGCTGGAGGCCCTGCGCGACCTCGGCAGAGTCAAGGCGCTCGGAATGCGGGCGCCCACCCGGCTGGCGGCAAGCACCGCAGCCTCGGGCGACCACAACCAGGTGAGCGCGGCTCGATTCGCCTTCCTCGTCGCACAGTTCGGTCCCAAGGTCATCACCACCCCCTTCAACCCCCTCATCCAGCCACCCGAATCCGAGGCCGCCGACAGCGAAGAGGACGAGGACATCTTCAGCTTCGCCCGTCGCCACGGCGTCGCCACCATGATCTACGAGCCTCTGGGCCAGGGACTGCTCACCGGCAAATATCTTCCGGACACGGCCTTCGGCTCTGGAGACGTCCGCTCCCGCATCGCCGCGCCGGTCCTGGACGCCGTCCAGCGAGGCCTGCAGCCCCTGCGAGACAGGTTCGGACCCACCCCGCCAGACCTCGCCCGGGTCGCCCTCCACTACTGCCTCAAGCGCTGCCCGGACTCGATCGTTCTGACCGGATTCACCAGTTCACAGCAGGTGGCCGGGAACTACCAGGGCTTGAAGACTGAACTGAACGCACCGGACTGCGAATTCATCGACGCCGCGTACGCGGCCCTGCGAGCCGATCTGGTAGAGCTCGGCCAGGTCCGCTCAAGGGACGCGGCGTCCGTGCCATGAATCCCCGGACCGAGCCGAGCCGGCCTGCCCACGCCCACGAGAGGCGACCGCATAACAACCCCCGTGCCGCGCAAGGTGAAGAGGGCGAGGCCCAAATGAGCCCTACCAGTACCTTTTGGATGAACCACGCCATCAGCGTCGCACAAAGGGCGCCACAATCAGGTCGGCGAGTCGGCGTTGCGCTCGTGTCTGAACACAACGAGCTGATTTGCTCCGCCTTCGAGGGCGAAGTACGCGGCGCATCCTGGTTACGAATTCTGCGGCACAAGATACAAGAATTCAGAATATCCAGCGCACACAGCGTCTATCTAACGATCAACACCCTATCGGCGACCTGGTCGTTTGACCTCGCCGAGCTGCTCAAAAAAGTGCGCACCGACAAGATATACATCGGTCTGCCAGATCCCGCGCTGACGAGCTACCTCGATGACGATCCCGTCTCTGTGCGACGTCATGTATACCGATTCCCCGACGACTTGCAGCGCGAAATTCTCGATCAGAACCGACGCTTATACGCAGCGAGCGAGCAAAATATCGAGTGCAATCCACACTACTCCGAGCATCGCATTAGTGAAGCAGTCTCCACCAGGCTGAAGTCGAAAGGGTTCGCTCTTTCCAGGGGCGAAATCAATGCGAACAGGAGGAAGTTTGCGCTCGCCTCTCTGATCTGCGAGAGGTACGGAGTCGAGTACAAGGAGGCTGATCGCGCCGTACACGACGCGCTATCTGAAGCATTCGACACGAAGTACGGCACGTATGACTACGCATACGACGCTCGCTCCGCCAATGTGAAGTGGGTCGATGACTTCATATCGGTTTACAGCAGTGCGTCAACAAGGCCTCTGTCTACCGTGAGCATCCTCAACGTCGGCGTCGGAACAGGGTACGAAGCAGAAGCCTTGTTCTCAGATTGCCCGCAGATCACCTTTGTTGACATCGCGGAACGCGGTCTCAGGAATATCGGCAGGCGCATTATCTCATCGAGGACTGTCGTCTCCAGCGCTGAAGAACTGTCCGCCCTACCGGAAAACGGCTATGATTTGTATGTCTCCTTGAGGACGTACAACTCGTCGTTCTTCGATACGTCCAAAGCAGTCTCAGAGGCACACAGAGTACTGAAACCCGGCGCAGTGATTATCGTCTCCGTAGCCAACGGCTTTCTCTATGCACAACGGGGCTGCGTCGTGCCAGGCCTGATAGTCCCGGGCACTGACTTCGTCGACCTCTACCGGGGAATGGACACCGCTAAGCTGATGTGCGCGGAACTGGACCGTGCTGGATTCAAAGACATCCGAATGATCCCGACAGATACCGAGATCTACCTGTCCGCCGTAGCCGCCTAGTGACTTCACCACCCCTCCAAGCGAACACGTGCACGACGATTCTGGACAGAGTGCCGAGCGCAACCAGGATCAAGGAAGGACTCATGCAATGAACGGGCGAATGACTGTTGCCCAACGAGTTCTGCAGTTCAACGAGGAACTTGCGGGCACAGTGCTTGAACTACCCCCAGGATTCGCGGTCATCAATCCGTTCAGCGGACCCCAGAAAGAACGTGTCCGCGAAGTTTCAACCGCCTTCTATCAAAAATACTACGACGACCAAAAGCTGCGCCGTCTCGTACTGGGGAGCTCGCCCGCCCGACGCGGCACGGCCGTGACCGGGGTGCCTTTTGAAGATGCCGATCTCCTCGAAAGCGAAACGGGAATCGGTATCGACGGCTACGCAGTAAGCCGATCCTCCTCTGGGTTTTTGCACGATGTCATTAGGCGTTACGGGGGTCGCCAAGAGTTTTACGCCGACTTCGTCATGAGTTTTGTGTGTCCCCTTGGTCTGGTGAGGGCGAACGCCAAAGGGAAGGAGGTCAACTGCAACTATTACGAAACCAAGGCGTTGCGCGAAAATCTGCACCCTTTCATCGTGGATGCCATGAAACGTCAGCTAGCGTTTGGAATTGACACCTCGGTGTGCTACTGCATTGGCAGTGGTGAGAATTTCAAGTTCCTCTCGAAGGTGAACGGGGACCAACGGTTCTTCCGGAAGATCGTGCCCTTGGAGCACCCGCGTTTCATTACTCAATACAATCCGGAAAGAAAGGGCGACTTCGTCGACAAATACATTGGAGCCCTGCGCGAGCGAGCTGCCGATCAGCTGTAACGACCCCCAGGCATCGGCTCGTTCGGCGGTGTCGTTGCTATTTTCGGTTTCGCGCATTCTGGGCAATCGGCGACCTCCAGCTGGTTCTATACCGGTCGCAGGCTCCGTTCCCGGCACAATCGACAGAAGGAGAACGGTACAGTGGCTACAGAAGACAGGGCCCTGGTCCACTTCGACTCGGAATGTGTCAGCGTTTACCGCGCACGGGGCGGAGTGTTGACTTTGCTCAAAAGGGAGCGCTCCGCGTTCGCGAAGCATCTCGCTCCCGGGATGCTGGCCGACAAGATCGGCGAGTTCTGCGACGGGCTAAAGGGATTCGCCGAGAATCTCGACAGGAAACGGACGCGAATGTACGCCACGGGGGTATTCCAGCAGCTCTCGCAGCCGGACGCGGTCAGTCTGGTCAACAGTGTCTATGTCGACACCGGTCTATATTTCAACATTGTGGGACCTGAGCTGGAGCGGTTCTACTTGAAATCGGCCACGTCCGCCAGTGGATCGAACGCCATGATGGAAGGCGTGATCCGGCAGGAATTCCGTAATGTCGTCGTCTGCGGCAGCTTCCAGCAATCTCTGGGGTACATCGAGGCCACCATTGCCCGTCTGCGCGAGAGCGGTGCTGTCGTGCTGAGCCCTGGGAGTACAAAGGTCAAGCCGGAGACCGTGGGCGGCGACTTCGTTCTCTTCGATTACCAGGATTTTCTCAAGAACGAACGCGACACGTGGCGGCACAAGTATGTGCACATGGACAAGTTCAGACAGTCCGACGCTGTTGTCGTGTGCAATCCCGGAGGCATTGTCGGAAAAGGCACGGTCTTCGAGCTCGGCTTCATGTCTGCGATTTCCCAGAGGGTGATCTTCACGGAGGAGCCCGTGGGCGTGTCAGTCCTGTTTCCCTGCGAGATCGGTCTGGAAGTCTGAGCGCTACGCCTCCTGCCGAGCGCACTGCCTCTGTCAGAAGTGACTTCTCGGCCACGACGATACGGAAAGGATCCACGCTGGTGCGCGATGCAGAGCTCATCGACATAGTGCGCGATAGGTTGCGAGAGATCGTGGCGGCTGTCCTCGAAATAGACAAGGCAGACATCGAGCCTGATGCCCTGTTCTACGAGGATCTCGGCATCGACTCGCTGGAAAAGGTTGCGATCGCGGCCGCGATCGAGCGCGAGTTCGGAGCCCTGTCTCCTGAGGAAGCGGCAGCTCTCACCAGCCTGGACGCCGCGGTGTCCGTGGTCGGGGAGCGGGCGGCCAGACTCCGTGGTGTCGACCTGATCGACTGCTTGGTGGCGGGTCATGTCTCCGCCGGACAAGGCGCAAGGGTTAGCTACCTCGACCCCCAAGCGGGGGAGATCACCTACGCGGGCCTCCTGGAGGCAGCACGCGGATACGCGGGCGCCCTCAGGGCAGCAGGTGTGCCTGAGGGAGCCCGCGGCCTTCTGATCGCCGACGACTCCGTGGCGACCGTGGTCGCCGTCCTCGGCCTGTGGTGGCACGGTGGTGTCCCCGTCGTGATCAGTCCGGGGCTCATGGACGACGACGTCCGCTACATCGCCGAGGACTGCGCCGCCGCGATGGTGCACCTCGACGCAGCTCCCAGGCGGCAACGCGCGCTGGAGGAACTGTTCGCAACGACAACCCAGTTCGCCGGCGCTGATGTCCGCGCTGCTCTGGCGACGGCCGAGCCCGGTCCCGCACGCCGCCCGCAGGGGGCCGGGCCCCCGGCCGTGTGGAGCGCGGGGCGTGAGGCGCTCGTGCAGTACACCTCCGGAAGTACCGGCATGCCCAAGGGAGTCCGGCACTCCGCGGGCGCGATCGCGGCGCTGACCGACGGCATCGGCACGGTCCTGGCGCTGACGCCCGAGGACACCGTGCTGTCCAGCGCCCGGATGCCGTTCGGCTACGGCTTCGGCAACTCCGTCCTGTGCCCTCTGGCGGCCGGCTCCCGCGTTGCACTCATCCACGGCACGGTCGACGTTCACTCACTCAGCGCCGCGATGCGGCGCCATCAACCCACCGTGCTGTTCTCCGTCCCCCGGCTGTACGCGGCGCTGCTGAAAGCCTCCGAGACGACGGCGCTCGCCTCCGACTCCGTGCGGCTGTGCGTGGCGGCGGGCGAGAATCTGCCGGGTCCGCTCAGCGAGCGGATCCGCACCGCCTTCCAGGCCGAGCTGCTCAACGGTCTCGGCGCTACCGAGGTCCTCTACACCGTCGTTGGCACGCCGCCGGGGCATGCGCTCCCAGGCACCTTCGGGGTCCCAGTGCCCGGGATCACCGCGACCGTCCGCGCCGCGGACGGCACACCCATCGCCGACGGGGAGAAGGGCCGGCTGCACATCGCGGGCCCAACCGTCGCCCTCGGCTACATCGGCCGCCCAGAGGCAGCAGCGACCACCTTCGCCGACGGCGGTGCCTACACCGGCGACGTGGTGCGCCGTGCGCCGGACGGCACGTACACCCATCTCTGCCGCGCCGACGACCTGCTCAACCTGGGCGGCTACAAGGTCGTGCCGAGTGAGATCGAGAGCGTCATCCGCGGCGTGGAAGAGGTCCAGGACTGCGTGGTGGTCGGCGGCCGCGATGCCGATGGCCTGGAGCAGGCCGTGGCGTATCTGGTGGCCCGGCGGGGATCCGACACGGCCGTGGTGCGGCGCGCGGTGATCGCCGCGATCCGCGGCGGTCTTGCCGCCTACAAGCGGCCCGCCCGACTGGAGTTCCTCGACGAGCTCCCGACCACGTCGACCGGCAAGCTGGCCGCCTTCAAGCTGAGGAAGGCGGCGATACAACCGTGACCTGGGATATTACGGGCATGGCCGCCGTCGCCAACATCGGTGTCAGCCCCCGGGAGATCTTCGCCGCGTTGTGCGCGGGCCAGGAGAGCCGCACGCCCCTGAAGGCGTTCGACCCGGACAAGTACAGGGCGGCCTACGCCTACGAAATCGACGACCGGCCCGAGGGCGGCGGCGACACCCCGCGGCGCGCCACCCGCTGGCTCACCACCGTCGTGCGCCAGGCAGTCGCCGACGCGGGCCTGGACGAAGACCTGTCGCAGATACCCGTCCTGGTCGGGACCACCATGCGCGAGCAGCGCAGCCTCGAACTGTGGTGGCGCGACCACGCGCAAGTCGCCCTCGAAGACCTCCACTTCGGCACCGCACTGAAGGAGACCTTCGGCGCGTCCACCACGTACACCTTCGCCAACGCCTGCTCCGCCACGCTGTACGCGCTCGCCATGGCCACCGACATGATCGAGCTCGGCATGGCCGACACGGTCGTCGTCGCGGGCACCGACGCCGCCACCGAGAGCGGCTTCGGCACGCTCGACCGAGTGCAGACCGACATCCCCGACGCGCTGCGCCCCTTCGACGCCACGCACAAGGGCATGCTGATGGGGGAGGGCGCGGCCGCCGTCGTCGTCCAGCGGGACGGCACTGGGAACGGGCCCGTGCACGCCAGGGTGCGCGGTGTGTCCATGAACTGCGACGCGCACCACGCCACCGCTCCCGATCCCGACGGCATCACCCGCGCGGTCAAGGACGCCTACAGCAGAGCAGGGGTACGGGCGCAGGACATCGACTTGGTGATGCTGCACGGCAGCGGAACCCCCCGCAACGACCTGACGGAGGCGAGCGTCCTGCGCCACATCTTCCACAGCGTCAAAACCGGTCCACGGATGACCGCCATCAAGGCGATGACCGGCCACACCCTGGGCGGCTCAGGACTCCTCAGCCTCGTCATGGCGGTGCTCGCCGTGAAGGAAGGAACCGTACCCCCGGTCCTGGGACTCACCGACCCGATCCCCGAGGCCGCAGGACTGGACCTGGTGCAGGGCTCCCCCGCAGCCGCCGACGTGAACATCGCCCAGATCAACGCATTCGGCTTCGGAGGGATCAACGCCGTCGCGATCGTGGAGGCAGCCCGTTGACGTCCTCCCCCTCCTGAAGAGGGGGATTCCAACCCCTACGCTGAGAGAAGGAGTTGAGGTTCACGGTGTGTCAGCCGCGTAGCCGCAGGCTCTTCCCGTGCAGCAACCGCCCGCCCGGCGGCCGTCTTGATGTTGATGGCGGCGTTCACGTCCGCATTGCCCGTGTGCCCGCAAGACCGGCACGAGATGCGCGCTTGACTCTCACGCGCCTCCCGGTCGGTGATCCCGCAGGCGGAACACGTATGGGACGAGTACGCCGGATCGATCCTCACGACGCGGCCGGGCGCTTTGTGCTCCAGCCGCGTCACGAGCAGACCCCACCCGGAGGCGAGGATGCCCCGGTTCAGGCCCGCCTTCGCGGCCACGTTCCGGCCCGGCTCCTCCACGGTGCCCTTAGCCGAACGCGTCATGCCCCGGATGTTCAGATCCTCGACGCCGATCACATCGAAGCACCGCGCGAGGCTGGTGCTGGTCTTCTCGATCCAGTCTTTACGCCGGTCCGTCTCACGCGCTTTGAGTACGGCAATCTGGGCCTTGACCCGGGAACGCCGACTGGATCCGCGCTGGGCACGCGACAGCTTCCGCTGAAGCCGTACCAAACGCCGCCGCTCCGAGGCTGCGAGGTCGGGTGCGTGCAGCAGCTCACCCGTGGACAGCGCTGCCGACACCGTCACCCCACGATCCACACCCACAACCTGACCGTTACCCGGCGCAGGGACCGGGGCGGGTACGACGGCGAACGCAATATGCCAACGCCCCGCCGAATCCCGGGTGATGCGGTACGACTTCACCCCGTCGGGCAGCGGCCGCGACAGCCTAAACCGCACCCAACCGGCCTTCGGCACCCACACCCTGGCCGCATTGCGCGACAGGCGCTCGATGTGCTCCGACCGCACGGCGACGATCCGGAAACCCTCATGGCGACCGGCCTTGCGCCACGTGGGACGCCGGTGCGTACCGGCGAAGAAATTGCTCACGGCCTGGCCGAAGTCCCGCAAGGCCTGCTGCTGCACCATCTGCGACCCGGCCCGCAGCCACCCGAACTCCCGCCGCGCCTCCGTCAGCTGACGAGCCTGGGCCACGTAGTTCGGGGCAGGGCCCCGGCGGGGTGTCCACCAGGCATGCTGCTCGACCGCGAGGTTCCACACGTACCGGGCGTCCGCGCAGTGTTCCGACAGGCGTCGAGCCTGGTCAGGGGTGGGGCGCAGCCGGTAACGGGACATGCCGCCAACCTACTGTCCGCCACTGACACGCCGGGATCTACCCAGAGGGCGAACCGGATTACCCCTGCCCCGCTCACGCGGGAGCTTCGTTTCCTTCCCCGCCTGAACGCGGGGGTATCCACGGAAGAAGCCCTATGAGTGCGACGAGTAGCGCACGTATGGGGAACTTGGGCGCCCGGGAGATTGTCGTCACAGGCATCGGACTGGCGTTCTCTGGTGTCGCGACGTACGGCGACCTCCTGGGACCGCTGCCGGGTGAGGGCGGCTTCGACCCGTCAACCGAACTCAGCGGGCGCGAGCTGCGCCATAAGGACCGTGCGTCCCGGCTTGCCCTGCGGGCTGCCGAGTTCGCCTTCCACGACGCGGGTCTGACCGATGCCAACGCGACGTTCACGGGTGCGGCTGATTCGACCGCCGTCGTGGTCAGCACCAACCTGGGCAACGTGGACAGCGTCTGCTACGCCACCGACACCATCGCCAGAGAAGGAGTGCGGGGCCTCAGCCCGTTGGGCTTGCCTCAGACATCAAGCAATGTCATCGCTGGCTGGGTGGCCATCCGCTACGGGCTGCGCGGTCCCAACCTCACCGTCTGCAACGGCGTCACGAGCGGCCTGGATGCCGTGTCCTGGGCCCGGAACCTCATCGTGGCCGGGCGCGCCGAGGCAGCCGTTGTCGTCGGCGTCGAACCAGCCAACGACGTGGTGACGAAGCTGCTCGGCGAGCAGTCCACCGACGCGGCGGTCGCGATCGTGCTGGAACCAGTGAACGCAGCCGTTTCCCGTGGCACACGGCCGCGCGCCACGATCGCCGGATACGCACGGACCCGGCGACTCGCCGATGCGTTGACCTTCGCTGGTGTGACGCAGGAGAAGACCGTCGGACTGTGGCTCGTGGACGAGGCGGATGCCGGGCCGGGCCAGCTGCTCGCAGCCACTCGCCGGGTCGATCTGGAGGCCCAGCTGGGCCCGCTGTCCGGGGCACTGGGCGTCCTACAGTGCGCAGCCGCGGCCGCCCATCTGGAGAGCGACGCCACCGGGAACGTGCTCGCCACGGCTGGAGGCCCTCGCCACGACGCGGCAGCCGCTCTGCTGCTGTCCCCTTGACCGACCATTCGTCCATCCACGCCGGAGCGAGGTAAACACCCATGACCACTGCATCCGCGAACATTGAGGGTCTCCGCGCCCTGATAGCCGGCGTATTGGAGATCGATCCGGAGGAGGTCACCGACGAGGCGCACTTCACCGACGAGCTCGACATCGATTCGCTGCTGATGCTCGAGCTCTCAACCCGCGTGGAGAATGCGTACGGCGTCCCGGAGAACACCGTGGTCATCAGTGGTGCCACCACCCTCGCTGAGCTGCACGCCTTCGTCATCTCGAAGCTCGTCGGCGAGACGTCGGCTTGCCCGGTCATCCGCCCGAGGCCGCAGAGCGACCCAGCGGCGCGCCTGTTCATGTTCCACCACGCCGGCGGCTCACACCTGCTCTACCGGGGCTGGGCGGAGCACTTCCCGGGGGACTGGGAACTCTGCCTCCTGGAGGCCCCCGGCCGAGGCCAGCTACAGACACTGCCGCTGATCGACGACTGCGATCAGCTGGTCGACTACTTCCACGCCGCCATCGCTCCGTTGCTTGACCGGCCCTTCGGGTTCTTCGGTCACAGCATGGGCGCACTCATCGCCTACCAGCTCACTCGCCGACTTCTTCTTGGCGAGGGGACCCCGCTCCCGAACTGGCTGGGTGTGTCGGCCTACGGCGCCCCGCGAGGTGAGGCTGGTGCCGACGGCCGTCCTCCCCTGATGTCGGACGATGAACTGCGCGGCTGGCTGCGGACCGTGGGCGGCAGCCCACGGCAGCTCCTCGACGACGACGCAGTCTGGCGCACGTTCGCCCCGGTGTTCCGCAGCGACTTCAAACTCCTGGACACCTGGGCTCCTCCCCGCAACCCCGAGCCGCTGCCCGTTCCACTCTCGGCATTCGGGGGCCGCCGCGACAAGCTGACCGGCGAGGACCGTCTGCTCTCCTGGGAGGCGTTCACGACGCATTTCCGCGGACTTGAGAGGTACGAGGGCGGCCACTTCTACTTGATGGACCACCGGCAACCTCTCGCTGTTGCCATCACGGCCGCGATGCGTTCCGCCGCTGCTTGAGCGCGCATTCACCACCCCGCCACCCGCTAGATGATCAACTCCAAGGGGTGCCTGCGGAGGGTGTGGGGGTGAGCCCTCAGGCGCCGGGGTCGACTTCGGGGTGCGTGAACCGCACAGGCTTGCCCAGCGACCGGGCGTAGGCGATTTCGGCCCGGGTGCTGTCTCCGATGTAGTCGCCGACGACGAGCACCTCATCAGCCAGCAAGATCTTCGCCCGGTGCAATTCGTCGAGTCGAACCTTCAGCGCCTCAGCCTCGACGGGATCGGACCAAAGTGCGTGCGACGACTTCATGTCGCAACCCGGCTTGACGACAATCTTCCCGGGCCGAGCGATGGTCTCCCGCAGCTCGGCCTCGGCCATCTCGGCCATGAAACGGGTGGAGCCGCAGATCACGACGATACGAGGGAAACTCAGCTGCTTCTTCGCGGCAGCGAGTTGCTCCTCGGGGGTGATCAACTGCGGGGACGACACTGGTTCCTCCTGGCGGTGCGGGTCCGAGGGGTGCCTGCGGAGACAACAACGAAGGAGTCCAGGACCGTCGCGGCGAACGACGTGGACACCCTCGCGCCGGCACTCTATGCGACGAGCCCCGTTATCTTCTTCGCGGTTCCGCAATGGGACCGCTGGCCTCCGGGCCCGGCATGACTGTTGCCCCCTGTCGAACCGATGACCTGGGGGGTGGTGTCACCGGGCCCGAGAGGCGCCGTTGGAGACGCTGATGAGAGGTCCGACTACCGCCTGGCCGAGCGCAATGCCCGGCCGTTCGCGGGCGGCAGGTCTGCATAACGTGGATGCGCGCATACGGTGCCAACGCCCTGGCCAGCACCGCACGAACCTCGTTAAGGAGGATGGGTTGGACGACATCGATGACGTGGGCGTCTTCCTCGGTCTGGACGTCGGCAAGAGCGCCCATCACGGGCACGGACTCACCCCGGCCGGGAAGAAGGTCTTCGACAAGCAACTGCCCAACAGCGAGCCGAAACTGCGGGCCGTCTTCGACAAGCTGACCGCCAAGTTCGACAGCGTCCTGGTGATCGTGGACCAGCCCGCCTCCATCGGCGCCCTGCCCCTGACCGTCGCCCGGGACGCCGGCTGCAAGGTCGCCTACC
>NZ_SRIC01000076.1 GCF_004684775.1 Streptomyces sp. MZ04 | reverse complement strand
CCCTAAGGCCCCCCACCCCCTCAAGATGCGTCACTCTCCCGATGTGCCGACCCTCCCTGGCAGACGAAAGTAAGGGCATCGCAGAAAGCGAAGCCGGACACCGGTAGTCAGATCAGCCAGGGAGTCGACATGTTCGAGTACGAGATGCACCAGCTGCGTGCCGCCGACCTCGCCCGTGAGGCCGACCGCCGCCGCCTCCTCCGCGTGGCCCGCGAGGCCAAGGCGGACCGCGCCGACCGCCGCTCGGCCCGCCACGAAAGCGAGGGGCGGGTGAGTACGGGCCTGCGGCGGGCCCGATTCACGCGGGCCGCGTGAAGAGCACGGGGGCATCCGCCCAGGGCAGAGGGATATCCCCTGCCGGGTTGGCCGCCCCTTGTGCGATGCTCACGCCTGTGGAGACCAGGTCCGTAAGCCCGGTGTTCGTCGGCCGCTCCGACGAACTGGACGTACTGAACGACGCACTCGCCCGTGCCAAGGGGAGCACCCCCGGCACGGGCGAGCCGCAGGCATTGCTGCTCGGCGGCGAGGCGGGCGTCGGAAAGACGCGCCTCATCGAGGAGTTCACCGCGGCGGCCTGCGCGCAAGGAGCCGTCGTCGCGCTCGGCGGCTGCGTCGAGATCGGCGCGGACGGACTGCCGTTCGCCCCCTTCTCCAGCGCCCTGCGCTCCCTGCGCCGCCAGTTCCCCGAAGAGTTCGACGCCGAGGCCGCCGACCAGGAGGGTGAGCTGGCCCGGCTGCTTCCCGAGCTCGGTGAGGCACCCCAGCGCCGCCGCGGCACCGACGCCCAGCACGACGAGGAGGGCATGGCCCGGCTCTTCGAGCTGACCGCCCGCCTCCTGGAGCGCCTCGCCGCCGACCGCCCGGTCGTCGTCCTCCTGGAGGACCTGCACTGGGCGGACGCCTCGACCCGCCACCTCCTCGCCTATCTCTTCCGCACGCTGCGCAGCGGCAGCCTCGTCGTCGTCGCGACCTACCGCGCCGACGACATACACCGCCGCCACCCGCTGCGCCCCCTGCTCGCCGAACTCGACCGGCTGCGCACCGTGCGCCGCATCGAACTCGCCCGCTTCAGCAAGGACGAGGTCGCCCGCCAGATGGCGGGGATCCTCAGCGCCGAGCCCGAACAGTCCCTGGTGGACGACATCTTCGACCGCTCGGACGGCAACGCCTTCTTCGTCGAGGAACTCGCCGTCGCCTCGCACGGCAACAGCTGCGCGAGCCTCACCGACTCGCTGCGCGATCTCCTTCTCGTCCGGGTCGAGGAGCTGCCCGAGGACACCCAGCGGGTGGCGAGGATCGTCGCCGAGGGCGGCTCGACCGTCGAGTACCCGCTGCTCGCCGCGGTCGCGGAGCTCGCCGAGGACGACCTGATCGAGGCACTGCGGGCCGCCGTCGGCGCCAACATCCTGCTGCCGTCGCCCGACGGCGACGGCTACCGCTTCCGGCACTCCCTGGTCCGCGAGGCCGTCGGCGACGATCTGCTGCCCGGCGAACGCTCCCGGATCAGCCGCCGCTTCGCCACGGTCCTCGAAGCCGACCCCTCGCTCGTCGCCGACGACCAGCGGGCCACCCGCCTGGCCAGCTACTGGTACCACGCGCACGACGCGGCGAAGGCGCTCCCCGCCGTCCTGCGGGCCTCCGTCGAGGCCCGCCGCCGCTATGCGTACTCCGAGCAACTGCGCCTGCTCGAACGGGCGATGGAGCTGTGGGACGACGCCCCCGAAGACGTACGCCTCGAACTGCGCCCCCTCGATTACGCCGAGGTCTACCCGGCCTGCGGCTGCGACCCCGCGACCACCCCGCTGCGCTATCTCGACCTCATGGCGGAGGCCGCCGTCGCGGGCCGCCTCTGCGGTGAACGCGAACGCGCCCTGAAGATCGCCAAGCGGGCGCTGCGGCTCCTGGAGGGGGAGTCCGACCCCCTGCGCGCCGCCTGGTTCTGGATCCAGCGCTCGCGCCTCACCTCGACCCTCGGCCGCGGTGACGGCTGGGCGGAGATCGCCACCGCCCAGGAGCTGGTGCGCGGCCTGCCCCCGTCCGAGGTGCACGCCGACGTGCTCACCAACGTCGCCTCCTGGGGCATGCTCCACAACCCCGGCGAGGAGACCCTGGCGGCGGCCCAACGAGCCGTCGAATACGCCCGGATGGTCAAGGCCGAGGAGACCGAACTCAACGCCCGGCTCATCCTCGGCGGCCTCCTGGTCGACGCGGGCGACGTCGAAGAGGGGTTCGCGGAGATGTACGCGGTCAGGCGGCGCTGCATGGAGCCCCCGGCCCTCGTCTCCCGGATTCCCCACATCCATGTCAACATGCCCTCCGTCCTCGAAGGCGCGGGCCGCTCCCTGGAATCCCTGGACATCGGCGACCAGGGCATCGCCCTCTGCCGGAAGTACGGACTCACGGACACCGAGAGCTGGGTCCAGGTCAACAAGGCGGAATCCCTTGTCTCACTGGGCCGTTGGGACGACGCCATGGACGCCGCAGAGGCCGCCCGCCGCGGCGCGCTCAGCGTGAAGCCACGGGGCGGCGCAGCCCTCCAGCAGGCCGTCATCGCCCTGGCCCGCGGCGATCGGCCCGAAGCCATCGCCCAACTGGCCACCGCCCGGGGCCACTACGGCACCCACGACCGCATGCCCCAGTACTCCCTGCCCATGATCACCGTCGCCGTCGGCATCGCGGCGGTCGACCCCGACCCCGCCTCGGGCATCACCGCCGCCCGTACGGAGCTGGAACAGGCCATCGCCACAGGCTTCCTGCCCGGCACCCAGCGCTACGCCTGGCCACTGCTGCTCGCCGCCACCACCGCCGAGGCCGATACCCGCGGCCTGCCCGCCGCCGAGCCCGGCCGCGCCGAGGCCATCGAACGCATCCGCCTGGCCGCCAGAAACCTCCCCGCGCCCATGCCCGTCTGGGCCGCCTACGAGCAGTGGGTACGCGCCGAACTCCTGCGCGCCGAGGACCGCGACACCCCCGCCGACTGGTCCGCCGCGGTCACCGCGTTCGAACCCCTCGACCGCCCCTACGACCTCGCCCGCACCCGCCACCGCCTCGCCGAATCCCTCCTCGCCACCTCCTTCGCCACGGGCGCGGGAGCCGGCGCGGACGCGGACCGCGAGCGCGCCGCCCGCCTGCTGCGCCAGGCCCGCGAGGTCGCCGAACGCCTGGCCGCCCGCCCCCTCGCCGACGCCGTCGCCGGGCTGGCCCAGCGCGCCCGTCTGACCCTGAACCCCGACCGCGACGCGACGAGCACGCGCACCCCCCTCACTCCCGTCGACCCCGCCGAGGCGCTCGGCCTGACCAGCAGGGAGCGGGACGTGCTCCGCCGCGTCGCCGCGGGCCGCAGCAACCGTCAGATCGCCGAGGAACTCTTCATCTCCCCGAAGACCGCGAGCGTCCACGTCTCCAACATCCTCGCCAAGCTCGGCGTCGCGGGCCGAGGCGAGGCAGCGGCCCTGGCCCATCGCCTGCGCCTGTTCCCACCGGCTGACGAGCGGGCCGCCGGCTAGCTGACCTGCCCCTTCTCCCGCCCCGGCCGGTTTCCAGCGGCCTCGCTTACGCTTGACTGCAGGATCTCGGCTCCAGGGAGGCGCAGTGTTCAACGCGATCGAGGCACTGTTCGCACCAGGGCGCAAGCACACCGACGACGAGCAGAAGCGCCTGGAGATGACCCGCGTCGACCTCAACGACGGCGACCCGGGGCGAGGGCCGATAGACCTGACGTCGGGCAAGGTGGTCGTACGCCCACCCGTCCCGTCGTCCCGCGCGGACGAGGGCCCTGGCCCTGACGAGACCCCTGGCCCTGACGAGACCCCTGGCCCTGAGGAGACGGCGCCCTCCGGCGAACCGGGCAGCTGAGCTACTTCACCTCCACCTCCAGGATCTTGTCGTCCCCCTTCTCCGGCGTCCCCCGTGTGTCCGTCTCGCTGGTGAGCAGCCACAGCTTGTCGCCGCCCGCCGCGAGCACCGTGCGCAGCCGGCCGTGCTCACCCTTCAGGAAGGACTGGGGCTTCACGGTCCCGTCCACGCCGAGCACCGGGATCCGCCAGAGCCGCTCGCCGCGCAGGCCCGCCATCCAGATCGAACCCTCGGCATAGGCGATGCCGCTGGGGGATGCCTCGGAGGTCTTCCACTGGGCCACCGGGTCGTGGAAGCCGTCCCCTGCGTCACCGTCCGCCTTGCCCTCGACCTCGGGCCAGCCGTAGTTGTCACCGGCCTTGATCTCGTTCAGCTCGTCCCAGGTGTCCTGGCCGAACTCCGAGGCCCAGAGCCGCTTCTCCTCGTCCCAGGCAAGGCCCTGCACATTGCGGTGGCCGTACGAGTACACGGGGGAGTCGCCGAAGGGATTGCCGGGGGCCGGGTCGCCGTCCGGCGTCAGGCGGAGGATCTTGCCGCCCAGTGACTCCTTGTCCTGGGCCAGATCGGTGTCGCCCGTCTCGCCCGTGCCCGCGTAGAGCATCTTGTCGGGGCCGAAGGCGATCCGGCCGCCGTTGTGGATCGTGCCCTTGGGGATGCCCTTGAAGACCGTGTCGGGAGCGCCGAGCTGCTCCCCGGACGGCTTCTTCTCGTCGTACAGCATGCGGGCGATGCGGTTGTCGGACTCCGTCGTGAAGTACGCGTACACCATGTGGTCCGATGCGTACGAAGGAGAGAGCGCGAGGCCCATCAGGCCGCCCTCGCCGGCGGGGGCGACGCCGGGCACCTCTCCCAGCTCGGTCTTCTTGCCCGTCTTCCCGTCGACGCGGGTGATCGTCCCCTCGTCGCGCGAGGACACAAGGAGGTCTCCGTCGGGGAGGGCTGCCAGGCCCCACGGCGACTTCAGGTTCTCGGTGAGCGTCTTGGTGACTTTCGCCGCGCCCTTCTCCGGAGGGGCGTCGGCGCGTGGCTTCCCGGTGGGTGTCCCGCTCGATTTCGCGGGGCTCGACTCGGCACTCTTCCGGTCGTCCGGCGCATCACCCCCGGACGAGCATCCCGCCGCGAACACGAGGGCGGCAGCGGCCAATACGGCGGTCACAGCAGGTCGTTGCACGATCAGGTTCCCTTCGACGCGGCGCTTCTACTGTTCATACACCGCTCGGCCCTCGCAGGTTCCCACCTCGCCGCCGCGAGATCGCGGACGCCAAGCCCCGCCGGACCGGACGCCGACCTCAGTCCCACGACCTCAGTCCCACGACCCCAGCGCCGCGGGCAGCGCCGTGATCTCCGCCAGGTCCGCCGCGGTCAGCCGCACCGCGGCCGCCTCCGCGTTCTGCACCGCCCAGCGCTCCCGCTTGGCCCCCGGAATCGGCACCACGTGCGGCCCCTGCGCGAGCACCCACGCCAGTGCCACCTGCGCCGGCGTCGCCCCGTGCCGCTCGGCCACCCGGCGAAGACCCACCACCAGCGGCTGATTGGCCGCCATCATCTCGGCGGTGAAACGGGGATGCCGGGCCCGCAGATCGTCCGGCTCGAAGCCCTGCCCCGGCGTCAGCGTCCCGGTGAGGAAACCGTTGCCCAGCGGCATCGCCGCCAGGAAGCCGACCCCTCGCGCACCGCACCACGGGAGCAGGGTCCGCAGCGCCTCCCGCGACCACACCGAGAGCTCGGCCTCCACCGCGCCGACGGGGAAGACCTGCTGGATCCGTTCGAGCTGGCGGATCGTTCCCTCGTACAGTCCCCTGCCCTCACGCCGCGAGGCCCGGGCCCCCACCGCGCACAGCCCGAGAGCCCGCACCTTGCCCGCCGCGACGAGCTCGGCCATCGCGCCCCAGGTCTCCTCGATGGGCACCTCGGGATCGGCGCGGTGCAGCTGGTACAGGTCGATGGTCTCGGTCTGCAGCCGCCGCAGCGAAGCGTCGCAGGCCCGCTTCACATAGCCGGGGCGGCCGTTGGCCACGATGTGCTGCTCGCCCACCAAGAGCCCGCACTTGGTCGACACGAAGGCCTCGGCGCGCCGCTCCTTGAGCGCACGCCCCACCAGGTGCTCATTGGTGAACGGGCCGTACATGTCCGCCGTGTCCAGCAGGGTCGAGCCCTGGTCCAGTGCCGCGTGCACGGTGCGCAGTGACTCCTCGCCCCGCTGTCGCGAGCCTGTATAGGCCCAGTTCATCGGCATGCAGCCGAGTCCGATCGCACCCACCTCGAGCGCTGCGGCGCCGATCGTCCTGCGGTCCACCTGGCCGTGCCCCCCACCTCAAGTCCTAGCGGTCACCAACGTAACCTCTGCCGCCCCGGACGCGGCGTGCGGCCTGTGCGCATTAGCCTCCTGAGCATGACGAAAGATGTATGGCTCCCCTTTCCCGCCGACGAGATCGAGGGCCTGCCCGGCGGGCCCGAAGCAGGGCTCGACTACCGCTTCTGGGACGGCGGCCCGGAGTTCCCCGCGGATCCGGCCGACTGCGTCTTCTACGCGGTGCCCTACATGAAGGCCTCGGAGACCGCCGTGCGCCCGCTGCCCGGGATGACGTCCCTGCGCGTGGTGCAGACGCTCACCGCGGGCATCGACCACGTGGAGCCCGGACTCAAGTTCCTCGCGCCCGGTGTGCGGTTGTGCAATGCCAAGGGTGTCCACGAGGCCAGCACCGCGGAGCTCGCGCTCACGCTGATCCTCGCCTCCCTGCGCGACATCCCCGGATTCGTCGAAGGGCAGCGCAAGGAGGAGTGGCGGTCCGGGTTCTACCCGGCGCTCGCCGACAAGTCCGTGCTGATCGTGGGATACGGATCGATCGGTTCCGCCATCGAGGACCGGCTCGCTCCCTTCGAGTGCGCGCGGGTGGCGCGCGTCGCGCGCTCCGCCCGCGCCACGGAGCGCGGCCCCGTGCACCCGCTCGCCGAACTGCCGTCGCTGCTGCCCGAAGCCGACGTGGTCGTTGTCTCCACGCCCCTCACCGACACCTCCCGTGGCCTGGTGAACGCCGACTTCCTGGCCCGTATGAAGGACGGCGCACTCCTGGTGAACGTCGCCCGCGGCCCCGTCGTCGACACCAAGGCGCTCCTCACCGAACTGGAGAGCGGCCGGATCACCGCCGCCCTCGACGTCACCGACCCGGAACCGCTGCCCGCCGGCCATCCCCTGTGGCACGCTCCTGGAGTGCTCATCAGCCCGCACGTGGGCGGATCGACCTCCGCCTTCCTGCCCCGCGCCAAGCGCCTGCTCGCCGTGCAGCTGACCCGGTACGCGGCCGGGGAGCCCCTCGGCAACGTCGTACTGACAACCCGGTAACGGCCGTTGGGGGACCCTTCGAGCACGCTCCGCACCCGCGCGCGTGCGCCCCGTGTCCGCATGGCCGCTGACAGTCACTGAGCGTAGAGAGACTATGTCCCTGAGTGACGAGACTGGTGTATCGTCCCGACAGGGGCTGCGCCGTGGACCGTTCGGCGCCGCGGGGATTGCGACATCAGACTGCGAGGGGGGCGACGGGCGATGCACGGCCAATGGGCGAACGATCCGACGCGGCGAGGCCGCCGGCGGCGACTCTCACGGGCACCGGCTCGCAGGCGGACGCGCTGCCGCCACACACACGACGACCCGCGATCCCCCATCCACGGGAGGCGGACAGGCGCGGTGGAGGCGGCGCGGACCAGGGCGGCCCGGTGAGCACCCGCCCGTCTCCCGCCACCGTCCTGGAGGGCGGCGCAGGCGTGACGGCGGCGCCGCTGCCGCCCGGAATGCCGCTGACCCGCCGGCCCGCACCCGATGGCGGCTCGGGCCTGGTCTCGCAGATCGTGCTGCTCGTGGTCTGCGGCGGGTACGCGACGGGGTCCGCGCTCGGCTGGGGATCGCCCCGAGCCGCCCTGATCATGGGCGACTTCGGACTGAGTATCGCCGCCGCGACCGCCGCGGTCTCCTGCTTCCGCTACTCCCGCACCCGGCGCAGCCGCTTTCGACCCGCGTGGCTGCTGTTCGCGCTCTCCTCCGCGATGGCGGCCCTGGGGAACGCCGTGTGGGGCTGGTACGAGGTCGTGCTCGAGTTGCCCGTGCCGACTCCGGGCCTCGCCGATCTCTTCTTCCTCTGCTTCGCGCCGCCCGCCATCATCGGCCTGCTCGTGCTGGCCAAGCGCCCGGTGACCAAGGCCGGTTGGGTCTGCCTCGCGCTCGACTCCTGGCTCATCGGCGGCTCACTGCTCACCCTCTCCTGGAGCCTGGCGCTCGCGCACACGGCACAGTTCGAGGGTCAGAGCGTCGCGCACGCCGCCCTCTCGCTCGCCTATCCGCTGCTCGACATCGCGCTGGTCAGCATGGTTCTCGCGCTGCACTTCAGACGATCCTCCGCCAACCGCGCGGCGGTGAACACGGCGATCGGCGCCCTCGCGCTGACCGTCATGTGCGACGCGATGTTCACCTCGCCGCTGCTGCACGCCAGTTACCGCTCGGGGCAGATGCTGGACGCCGGCTGGTTCGCGGGATCGCTGCTCCTGGCGTACGCGCCCTGGGCGACGCCTCGGCACCGGCACGGGGACGACGGGCAGCACGCGCGCGTGGAGCCCGACGGCGCCCCGAAGGCGACGCGGGCTGCCGCCACGCGTCCCATCGCCGGTTCGCTGGCCGCGCTCACGCCCTATCTGGCCGCCGCCGTCTGCACGTTGGGGATTCTCTACAACGTGCTCAACGGCCGCAGCCCCGACGAGGTCGTGCTGTTCACCGCGGGCACGGTCGTCCTCGCCCTCGTCGTGCGCCAGGGCATCATGCTCCTCGACAACATCACCCTCACCCAGGAACTGGCGCAGAAGGAGAACCACTTCCGCTCCCTGGTACAGGGCTCGAGCGACGTCATCATGATCGCCGCTCCGAACGGCATACTCCACTACGTCAGCCCGGCCGCCTCCGGGGTCTACGGCCGCGAGGCCGATGACCTCGTCGGCTCCGAACTGGCCTCGCTCATGCACCCCGAGGACCTGGGCCGCGTGGTCCACGAGGTCCGCAGATTCCTCGCGTCGAACCCCCTCGAAGAGCCCACGACCCGTATCGAGTGCCGCTTCAAGTCCGGTGACGGCGACTGGCTGAACGTGGAGTCCACGGTCAACCGCCACCAGGGCGGCCTCATCTTCAACAGCCGGGACGTCACCGAACGGGTGCGCCTCCAGGCGCAGTTGCAGCACAACGCCGAGCACGACCCGCTCACCGACCTGCCCAACCGCGCCCTGTTCACGCGGCGCGTCGGCCAGGCGCTGACCGGCCGCAGAGTGACCGACCGCGGTACGGCCGTGCTCTTCATCGACCTGGACGGCTTCAAGGCGGTCAACGACACCATCGGCCATCAGGCGGGCGACGAGCTGCTCATCCAGGCGGCCCGCCGCCTTCATGAGGCCGTCCGGTCGGGAGACTGCGCGGCCCGGCTCGGCGGCGACGAATTCGCCGCGCTGATCGTCGGTGACGGCACGCGCGACCAGGCCGCACGTGAACAGCACATCTACGAACTCGCCGACCGCCTCAGAATCACCCTCTCCCAGCCCTACGCCATCGACGGAAACGACGTGCGGGTGGCGGCCTCCATCGGCGTCGCCTTCGCCGAACCGGGCATCAGCGCGGGCGAGTTGCTGCGCAACGCCGACCTCGCGATGTACCGCGCCAAGGCCGCGGGCAAGGGCCGCGTCGAGCTGTACGCACCCCAGATGCAGGCCGATGTCGTCCGCAAGGCGGAGCTCGCCACCCGGCTGCGCACCGCCCTGCACGACGGCGAGTTCGCGCTCCTCCACCAGCCCGTGGTGTCCCTGGACGACGGGCGCATCACCTGCGTCGCCGCCCAGGCCCGCTGGCGCTCGGCGCAGGGCATCCTCTTCACGCCCGCCGAGTTCCTGCGCGTCGCCGACACATCGGACACCCAGGAGGGCGCCCGCACCGCCGAGCTGGGCCGCTGGACGCTCGAGGAAGCCGTCGAGCAGGCCGCCGAGCGGGGCCACACGGGCAACGCGGCGCCCGTCGCCGTCCGGATCAGTGCGCGCCGCCTGCTTGACCGCTCGATGCCGCTCGGCTCCATCGAGGCGCTCCTGACCCGGCACGGCCTGCCCTCCGGGGCGCTGATCATCGAGCTCGCCGACAGCGACCCCCGGGTGCCGCTCGACGATCTTGAGCGCCGGCTGACCACGCTGCGCAGGCTCGGCGTACGCATCGCCCTGGACGGCTTCGGCAACGGCTATGCCGCCATCACCGCACTGCGCAGGCTCCCCGTCGACGTACTGAAACTGGACCGCAGTCTCATCGAGGGTGTCGTCGAGTCCGCGCGGCTGCACAAGATCACATCCGGCCTTCTTCGCATCGCGAGCGACCTGGGCCTGCTCTCCGTGGCCGACGGCGTCGATCTGCCGGAGCAGGTCATCGCCCTGCGCGCGATGGGCTGCACACACGGGCAGGGCATGGCGTTCTCGGGGCCGCTCGACGAGTACCGGCTGCGCCGCGCGCTGTCCCTCGGGCGGTATCCCGTGCCGCACGGGCCGGTCGAGCCGGCCTTCGCGGGCGGCCCGCCGGGTGGCTACGGAGGAGGTGCCGATTCGTACGCCCGCTCACATAATGAGACCCCCGTCCCACCTACTTGACAGGCACAGCGTGCCGGGGAGAGGGTCAATGCCATGCGCACCCGAATTCTCGTACTTGGAAAGCGCGTCGGCTGAAGCTGGGACTCACCGGTCCGAACACCGGAATCCTTGCGACCGCTCCCGACGCGCTCCCCTCGCTTGCCTCACGGCACGAGGGGTTTTTTGTTGCACTGGCACCCGCCAAACCACCGCAAACTCCCCGCAAAAACCCTCAGCTTCGAGAAGAGAATGCCGATGACCGAGCAGGCCACCGGGGCCCACCATCCGCAGCCGCGGCCCCGTTCCTCAGGACAGCAGTCCGCCCCCGTCGAGCACGTCACGGGCGCGAAGTCCCTCATCCGTTCCCTCGAGGAAGTCGGCTGCGACACGGTATTCGGCATTCCCGGCGGCGCCATCCTTCCCGCGTACGACCCGATGATGGACTCCACCCGAGTCCGTCACGTCCTGGTCCGGCACGAGCAGGGCGCGGGCCACGCGGCCACCGGTTACGCGCAGGCCACCGGCAAGGTCGGCGTGTGCATGGCGACGAGCGGCCCCGGTGCCACCAACCTCGTCACGCCGATCGCCGACGCCCACATGGACTCCGTCCCCATGGTCGCGATCACCGGCCAGGTCGCCTCCAAGGCGATCGGTACGGACGCCTTCCAGGAGGCGGACATCGTCGGCATCACGATGCCGATCACCAAGCACAACTTCCTGGTCACCAAGGCGGAGGACATCCCGCGCACCATCGCCGAGGCCTTCCACATCGCCTCGACGGGGCGTCCGGGCCCGGTCCTCGTGGACATCGCGAAGGACGCGCTGCAGGCGCAGACGACCTTCTCCTGGCCGCCGCAGCAGGACCTGCCCGGCTACCGCCCGGTGACCAAGCCGCACGCCAAGCAGATCCGCGAGGCCGCGAAGCTCATCACCACGGCCAAGCGCCCGGTCCTGTACGTCGGCGGCGGCGTCCTGAAGGCCCACGCCACCGCCGAGCTGAAGGTCCTGGCAGAGCTCACCGGAGCGCCCGTCACCACCACCCTGATGGCGCTCGGCGCATTCCCCGACAGCCACCCGCTGCACGTGGGAATGCCGGGCATGCACGGTGCGGTCACCGCCGTCACCGCGCTGCAGAAGGCCGACCTGATCGTCGCCCTCGGAGCCCGCTTCGACGACCGTGTCACCGGAAAGCTGGACAGCTTCGCTCCGTACGCGAAGATCGTCCACGCCGACATCGACCCGGCCGAGATCGGCAAGAACCGCGCCGCGGACGTGCCGATCGTCGGTGACGCCCGCGAGGTCATCGCCGACCTGATCCAGGCCGTCCAGGCCGAGCACACCGCAGGTCAGAAGGGCGACTACAGCGCCTGGTGGAAGGACCTCAGCCGCTGGCGCGACACGTACCCGCTGGGCTACGACCAGCCCGAGGACGGCTCGCTCTCCCCGCAGCAGGTCATCGAGCGCGTCGGCAAGCTCGCCCCCGAAGGGACGATCTTCGCCGCGGGCGTCGGCCAGCACCAGATGTGGGCCGCCCACTTCATCGACTACGAGCAGCCCGCCACCTGGCTGAACTCCGGCGGCGCCGGAACGATGGGCTACGCGGTCCCCGCCGCGATGGGCGCCAAGGCCGGACAGCCCGACCGCACGGTCTGGGCGATCGACGGCGACGGCTGCTTCCAGATGACCAATCAGGAGCTCACCACCTGCGCCCTGAACAACATCCCGATCAAGGTCGCCATCATCAACAACGGCGCCCTGGGCATGGTCCGCCAGTGGCAGACGCTGTTCTACAACCAGCGCTACTCCAACACCGTGCTGCACAGCGGTCCCGAGGACATCGGCCCCAACAAGGGCACCCGCGTCCCGGACTTCGTGAAGCTGTCGGAGGCCATGGGCTGTGCCGCCCTGCGCTGTGAGCGTCCGGAGGACCTGGACAAGGTCATCGCGGAGGCCAACTCCATCAACGACCGCCCCGTCGTGGTCGACTTCATCGTCCACGAGGACGCCCAGGTCTGGCCGATGGTCGCCGCCGGCACCTCGAACGACGAGGTCATGGCCGCCCGCGGGGTCCGCCCCGACTTCGGCGACAACGAAGACGACTGAGACCGAGAGCGAAAGAGAGACCAAGAGTCATGTCCACCAAGCACACGCTCTCCGTCCTGGTCGAGAACAAGCCCGGTGTCCTCGCCCGGATCACCGCCCTGTTCTCCCGCCGCGGCTTCAACATCGACTCCCTGGCCGTGGGCGTCACCGAGCACCCCGACATCTCCCGCATCACCATCGTGGTGAATGTCGAGGACCTGCCGCTCGAACAGGTCACGAAGCAGCTCAACAAGCTCGTCAACGTCCTGAAGATCGTCGAACTCGAACCGGGTGCGGCCGTCCAGCGCGAGCTGGTGCTCGCCAAGATCCGCGCCGACAACGAGACGCGCTCGCAGATCGTCGAGATCGTCCAGCTGTTCCGCGCCAAGACCGTGGACGTCTCCCCGGAGGCCGTCACCATCGAGGCGACGGGCAGCAGCGACAAGCTGGAGGCGATGCTCAAGATGCTGGAACCCTTCGGTATCAAGGAGCTCGTCCAGTCCGGCACCATCGCGATCGGCCGCGGCTCCCGCTCCATCACGGACCGCAGCCTGCGGGCGCTCGACCGTTCGGCCTGAACCCGCCCCCGGGCGCGCCCGCATAGCGAGACCTGAAAACTTTCCTCCCCCAGCCCGCCGTACGGTGGGTCGCAACACCAGCACACATAGGAGAATCCCAGTGGCCGAGCTGTTCTACGACGACGACGCCGACCTGTCCATCATCCAGGGCCGCAAGGTCGCGGTCATCGGATACGGCAGCCAGGGCCACGCCCACGCGCTGTCGCTCCGTGACTCGGGTGTCGACGTCCGCGTCGGTCTGCACGAGGGCTCCAAGTCCAAGGCCAAGGCCGAGGAGCAGGGCCTGCGTGTGGTGACGCCCGCCGAGGCCGCCGCCGAGGCCGACGTCATCATGATCCTGGTCCCGGACCCGATCCAGGCCCAGGTCTACGAGGAGTCCATCAAGGACAACCTCAAGGCCGGCGACGCGCTGTTCTTCGGCCACGGCCTGAACATCCGCTTCGGCTTCATCAAGGCCCCCGAGGGCGTCGACGTCTGCATGGTCGCCCCGAAGGGTCCGGGCCACCTGGTCCGTCGCCAGTACGAAGAGGGCCGCGGCGTTCCGTGCATCGCGGCCGTCGAGCAGGACGCGACCGGCAACGGCTTCGCGCTGGCGCTTTCGTACGCCAAGGGCATCGGCGGCACGCGTGCGGGCGTCATCAAGACGACCTTCACCGAGGAGACCGAGACCGACCTGTTCGGCGAGCAGGCCGTGCTCTGCGGCGGCACCGCCGCGCTGGTCAAGGCGGGCTTCGAGACGCTGACCGAGGCCGGCTACCAGCCGGAGATCGCGTACTTCGAGTGCCTCCACGAGCTGAAGCTCATCGTCGACCTCATGTACGAGGGCGGCCTGGAGAAGATGCGCTGGTCGGTCTCCGAGACCGCCGAGTGGGGCGACTACATCACCGGCCCGCGGATCATCACGGACGCCACCAAGGCCGAGATGAAGAAGGTCCTCGCGGAGATCCAGGACGGCACGTTCGCCCAGCAGTGGATGGACGAGTACCACGGTGGCCTGAAGAAGTACAACGAGTACAAGACCCAGGACGAGAACCACCTCCTGGAGACCACGGGCAAGGAGCTCCGCAAGCTCATGAGCTGGGTCAACGACGACGACGCGTAGGTCGTGGACAAGGGCCGGGGCGATCGCCCCGGCCCTTGTCCGCTGTGTTGTCCACTGTGTCCAGCCACGGACGAGTGATCCTTCCGCGGAGGCGTAAGAAGTCCTCCGCAGCGCCACTACACTGCTTTCAACATTCGCGTCAGGCCCACAGCGTCGTGCGTCTTCCACGCGGCTAGCACCCTCCACCGCCTGCGGCCGTCGGGACGGCCGTCCGCATTGGACTTGTGAGGACTCACGTGAGCACTGCTGCCAACGGCAAACCGGTCGTACTCATCGCTGAAGAGCTGTCGCCGGCCACTGTCGACGCTCTGGGCCCGGATTTCGAGATCCGCCAGTGCAACGGCGCGGACCGCGCCGAGCTGCTGCCCGCGATCGCCGACGTCGACGCCATCCTGGTCCGCTCCGCGACCAAGGTCGACGCCGAGGCCATCGCCGCCGCCAAGAAGCTGAAGGTCGTCGCCCGCGCGGGCGTGGGCCTGGACAACGTGGACGTGTCCGCCGCCACCAAGGCCGGCGTCATGGTGGTGAACGCGCCCACCTCGAACATCGTCACCGCGGCCGAGCTCGCCTGCGGCCTTCTCATCGCCACCGCGCGCAACATCCCCCAGGGCAGCCAGGCGCTGAAGAACGGCGAGTGGAAGCGCTCGAAGTACACGGGCGTCGAGCTCGCCGAGAAGACCCTCGGTGTCGTGGGCCTCGGCCGCATCGGCGCGCTCGTCGCGCAGCGCATGAGCGCCTTCGGTATGAAGGTCGTCGCGTACGACCCGTATGTGCAGCCCGCGCGGGCCGCACAGATGGGCGTCAAGGTCCTCACCCTCGACGAGCTGCTCGAGGTCTCCGACTTCATCACCGTGCACCTGCCCAAGACCCCCGAGACGGTCGGTCTGATCGGCGACGAGGCCCTGCACAAGGTCAAGCCCGCCGTCCGCATCGTGAACGCCGCGCGCGGCGGGATCGTCGACGAGGAGGCGCTGTACTCGGCGCTGAAGGAAGGCCGCGTCGCGGGCGCCGGTCTGGATGTGTACGCGAAGGAGCCCTGCACGGACTCCCCGCTCTTCCAGTTCGACCAGGTCGTCTGCACGCCGCACCTCGGTGCCTCGACGGACGAGGCGCAGGAGAAGGCCGGCATCTCCGTCGCCAGGTCGGTGCGTCTGGCCCTCGCGGGCGAGCTGGTCCCGGACGCCGTGAACGTCCAGGGCGGCGTCATCGCCGAGGACGTACGTCCCGGTCTGCCGCTCGCCGAGAAGCTCGGCCGGATCTTCACCGCGCTCGCGGGCGAGGTCGCCGCGCGGCTCGACGTCGAGGTGTACGGCGAGATCACGCAGCACGACGTGAAGGTGCTCGAACTGTCCGCGCTGAAGGGCGTGTTCGAGGACGTCGTCGACGAGACCGTGTCGTACGTGAACGCGCCGCTCTTCGCCCAGGAGCGTGGCGTCGAGGTCCGCCTGACCACGAGCTCCGAGTCGCCGGACCACCGCAACATGGTCACGGTGCGGGGCACGCTGACCGGCGGCGAGGAGATCTCGGTCTCCGGCACGCTGGCCGGTCCCAAGCACCTGCGGAAGATCGTCGGCATCGGCGAGTACGACGTGGACCTGGCGCTCGCCGACCACATGGTCGTCCTGCGGTACGCGGACCGTCCCGGTGTCGTCGGCACCGTCGGCCGTGTCCTCGGCGAGGCGGGCATCAACATCGCGGGCATGCAGGTCGCTCGCGCGGGCGTGGGCGGAGAGGCGCTGGCCGTGCTCACGGTGGACGACACCGTGCCGCAGCCTGTTCTGAACGAGCTGTCCGCGGAGATCGGTGCGAAGTCCGCGCGTGCGGTGAACCTCACGGACTAGGGGCCGGTCGTACGCGGCGGCTTCGGTCGCCGTTTGTCACCGGCTTCGCCGAGTTCGTCCTCAAACGCCGGACGGGCTGGATGTTTCCAGCCCGTCCGGCGTTTGTCTTGAGGTCTCAGGGCTCTAGGCCTCAGACCAGCACCTTCTCCGGCTCGGGCGCGGTCACCCGGCGCAACGTCAGCGCCGCCAGTACCGCTGCCGCGAGGAGAAGTCCCGCCCCCGCCAGTGCGGCGACGTGCATGCCGTTCGTGAATGCCTCCCGCGCCGCCGTGACCAGGGCGGAAGCCGTCTCGCCCGGCAGTTCCCGTGCCGTGGCCAGCGCGCCGCCCAATGTCTCCCGCGCCTCGGCCGGCGCGGATGCGGGGATCTGGTCGCGATAGACCGCGTTGCCGATCGAGCCGAGCAGCGCCATGCCGAGCGCGCCGCCGAACTCCTGGCCGGTCTCCAGGAGCGAGGACGCCGAGCCCGCCTTCTCCGCGGGGACCGAGCTCAGGGCCAGGTCGGTGAGCTGTGAGCCGATGATCACCGCGCCGCAGGCCAGGAGACCCGCCGCCGTGAGGACCGTCCACATCGAGTCGGTGCCGGTCAGGGTCAGCAGGCCGTAGCCGCTCGCCGAGACGACGAAGCCCGTGGTGACGACATGGGCGCGGTTCATTCCGCGCTGCACAAGCGCCGTGGCGACCGGTGCGGCGAAGCCGATGAGGACCGAGGGCAGCAGCGCCCACAGCGCGGCCTCCATGGCGCTCTTGCCGAGGACGGACTGCAGGTACTGCGTGGTGAAGTAGGCCGAACCCATCATCGCCAGCGAGGAGATGAGGTTGAGGAGGACCGCCGGGGCGAAGCCGCGGCCCCGGAACAGCGCGGGGGAGATCAGCGGCGACGCCGTGGTGCGCTGGCGGTGGACGAAGAGGGCGGCGAAGACGAGTCCCGCGGCGAGCGAGACGACGTACGCGGTCTCGATGCCCTCGGCGGCGATCTCCTTGAGGCCGTAGACGACCGGCAGCACGGCGGCCATGGAGAGCGGGACGCTCAGCAGGTCGAAGCGGCCGGGATGCGGGTCCTTGGACTCGGGGATCAGGACCGGCGCGAGGAGCAGGAGCATCACCATCGCGGGCAGGTTGACCAGGAAGACCGAGCCCCACCAGAAGTGCTCGACGAGGATGCCGCTCATCACCGAGCCGAGCGCGATGCCGGCGACCATCACTCCGGACCAGATGCCGATGGCCTTCGCGCGCTGCCCGGCATCGCGGAACATCGTGCGGACGAGCGCCATCGTGGACGGCATCAGGGTCGCGCCGCCGATGCCGAGGACCGCGCGGGCCGCGATCAGGAGCTCGGCGCTGTTCGCGTAGGCGGCGGTGAGGGAGGCCGCGCCGAAGGCGGCGGCGCCGAACAGGAGCAGCTTGCGGCGGCCGACGCGGTCGCCGAGCGAGCCCATCGTCATCAGCAGGCCGGCGAGGACGAAGGCGTAGATGTCGAAGATCCACAGCTGCTGGGTGCCGCTCGGATCGAGGTCCGCGCTGATCGCCGGGATCGCGAAGTACAGGACCGAGACGTCCATCGAGACCAGGAGCAGCGGCAGCATCAGGACGGCGAGCGCGGTCCACTCCTTGCGGGTCGCGCGCTCCGGGATCCGTGAATGCGCTTGTTCGTGCGGCGAGTTCGTCGAGTTCGTCGAGTTCGGCATGAGCAGGACTGTACGGACGTCTTAAACGGTTGTCTAGTACGGACGTATAAAACGCTGGTCTGGGACGTGCGTATGGATCGGCGGTAGGCTGCCCGCATGGGACACCGCGAAGATCTGCTCGAAGGCGCCAAGCGCTGCCTGCTGGAGAAGGGGTTCGCGCGCACGACGGCGCGCGACATCGTGAAGGAGTCCGGGACCAACCTGGCGTCCATCGGCTATCACTACGGCTCGAAGGACGCGCTGCTCGTCGAGGCGTACGTCGCGCTCGTCGAGCCGATGGGGGAGGGCTTCGAGGGTGCGGTCGGCGCCGCGCGCGCCACGGAGGGCGGGGGCATCGAGCGGTTCCGGGAGACGTGGGCGAACGTCATCCGCTCGATCCCCGAGTCACGGGCGATCTGGATGCTGAGCCTGGAGGTCATCACACAGGGGGAGCGGCTCGCGGGCATTCGCGATCTGCTCGCCAAGGCTCAGGTGGAGGGGCGGCGGGGGCTCGCCGCGATGTTCACCGGGATCGAGGAGAGCGATCTGACCGATGACGTCGTGGAGACCGAGGGACGCTTCTATGCGACGCTGCTCAACGGCCTGATGGTGCAGTGGCTGTTCGACGAGGAGTCGGCGACCGACGCCGAGCAGTTGACCGAGGGGCTGCGGCGCGTGATGGACCGGGTGTCGGCCACGTAGGACACGAGCGGCGTGCCTGAGTCGGTGGCGATCACGCGGGCCGTGTTGCGCGTCAGCCGGTGAATCCCGGCACCACCAGACCTGATGCGTACGCGATCACCACCGCGTGGGTTCGGTTCTGCGCACCGAGCTTGGTCAGCACGTTCCCGACGTGCGTCTTCACCGTCTCCAGGCTCACCATGAGCGAGCGCGCGATCTCCGGGTTGGACAGGCCGGTGGCCATCAGCCGCAGCACCTCCTCCTCCCGCTCCGTCAGAGCCGCCTTCGGCAACGCCTCGGCGGAGCCCAGCGGGCGGGCGGCGACCATCCGGCGCAGGGCCGCCGGGAAGAGGATCGCCTCCCCCGCCGCCACCACGCGTACCGCCTCGGCGATCTGCCGGACCGGAAGCCGCTTGAGCACGAACCCGCTGGCCCCCGCGCCGAGCGCCGCGGTGACGTAACCGTCGTTCTCGAAGGTGGTGATCACCACGACCTTCGGCGGTTCGGTCGACCCGGACTCGGCAAGGAGCTGCCGGGTGGCCTCGATCCCGTTGCACCGCGGCATCCGTACATCCATCAGGACCACGTCAGGGCGCAGCCGCCGCACCTGCTCGACGGCCTCGACGCCGTCGGCGGCCTCCCCGGCCACCGTGATCCCCGGCTGCGCCGCGAGCAAGGTGCGCAGACCGCTGCGGGTCACCTCGTCGTCGTCCGCGATCAAGAGGGTGACGGGGGCACTGGCAGGGCCGGCGGCGGCGCCAGTCGCGCCCGTCAGCTGCGGTCTGACCGGCGACGAACAGGACATGGAGCGCCCGTACAAGACCGGGACCTTCGCGAAGGACGTGAAGTGGGCCCGCACAGTGGCCGACAAGTGCCGGGCCAAGGAAGGCGACAGGCTGCGCCACCTCACCACCCGCAACACCGCTCGCGACATGGACGTCATCCGTGCCGTCCTTGGCGAGAAGAAGATCTCCTACCTGGGGTTCTCCTACGGCACCTACCTCGGCGCCGTCTACACGCAGATGTTCCCCCGGCGAACCGACCGGTTCGTGCTGGACAGTGCGGCCGACCCCGCGCGGTACGGGCGGGGCATGTTCCGGGCGATGGCGGAGCGGGCCGAGCCCGCCTTCGCGCGATGGACCCGATGGACTGCGCGGCGGCACACGACGTACGAACTGGGCCGTACCCCGGGCGAGGTCCGCAAGACGTTCTGGGACCTCGTCGCCCGGGCCGACCGCACACCCATCGACCACGGCGGGACGCTCTTCACCGGTGACACCATCCGCGCTCGGCGCGCCACGTTCTCCCGCGTTCAGAAGGCCGCCACATGGGTCGCCGAGCTGAAGAAGGCGGCCGAGGGCGGGAAGCCGGATCCGTCCGGCACGCCCGAGCAGGTCCCGGGCCCCCTCCGGCCGGAGTCCGCCCGTGACGTCCCCCCGGACAATGAAACCGCGAGCGCCTGGGCCGTCCTCTGCGCCGACACCCGCACGTCGTGGCCGCGCGACCCCGAGCAGTACCGCCGCGACGCGATCCGCGACAAGGCCCGGTATCCGCTGTCCGGCGACTTCGAGTCCAACGTCAAGCCGTGTGCCTTCTGGGAGCCGGGCAGCGAACCCAGGACAACGGTGACCAACAGGGTCCGTGCACTCATCGTGCAAAACGAGTGGGACCCTGCGACGCCCCCGGCCGGCGGCCAGGCCATGCACCGGGCCCTGCGCGGATCCCGGATGGTCACCGTCGCCGGCGGAGAGGGGCACATCGTCAACGGCACCAACTCCTGCGCGGACAACAGCGCCACGGTCTACCTGACCACGGGCAGGCTCCCGGCCAAGGACCTGACCTGCCGAGCGTCACACTCCGCGCCCTGACGAAGTCGCGGATCCTGAAGTCCCTTACAGCCGCGACGTCTTCAGGATCATGTGCAGCAGCAGCCGGTCCTCGCCGTCGTCCAGGTCGAGGCCCGTGAGCTGCTCCACGCGCGACAGGCGGTAGTAGAGCGTCTGCCGGTGGATGCCCAACTCCGCCGCGGTGCGCCCCGCTTGGCCCGCGCAGTCGAGGAACACCTCGGCGGTGCGGGCGAGTTCGCGGTGTGCGGGGGAGAGCAGGTCGCGGGCCACCGGGTCGTGCGCGGCCTCCGGGGGCAGGGCGGTGAGCAGGCGGTAGGGGCCCATGTCCGCCCACTGGGCCACCGGGGCGAAGCGCGGTTCGGCGCGGGCCGCGCGGGCCGCCGACGACGCCTCCCACCAAGCGGCGCCGAGCTCGTCCAGGCCGTACCGGGCGCTGGCGATGCCGGCCGCGGCGGGGCCCGCCGTGCTCGCGGCCCCCGCCGACTCCAGGAGCCGCGTGGCCGCCGACTCCGCGGGCGTCAGCACATCGGCCGAGCGCAGCCGGACCAGGACCGCGAGGCTCTGGCCCGCCGTGCCCCATGGCACCGTGCACAGGGCGGTCGCCCCCTGCACCGTACGGACGGAAGGGGCGTCGTCGGGGTTCGCCATGGGGTATCCCCTGCCCGAGCGAAGTCGAGAGCTTGGGGAAGGCCAGGGGGCCACGCACACCACCGCGTGCAGTCCTTCGCCGCGCGGGCCCAGCGCCGTACGCAGGTCCGCCACCGCCATGTCGCGCTGCCAGCCCCGTTCGGCGGTCAGGACCGCGCGGAACTCGCGGGTCAGATCGGCGCCGGCCTGCGCCTCGTCGGCCAGCAGCGCGCCGATCCGGGTGGCCACCTCCATGGCCGCGTCCAGCTGGGCGTCCGTGGGCCCCGGCTCGTCGTCGAGCAGCCACACGTACCCCAGGACGAAGCCCCGATGGCGTACGGGAAGGCAGATCCGGCCGCGGTAGACGCCCGCGTCCGCGGCGGGCGGGATGCGGACCGGGGCCGTGGCGCGGGTGATGCCGAAGCCCTCGAACCAGGCGCGGACCCCGGCCGTCGAGCGGCGCGTGAGGATCGACCGGGTGCGGACCGGGTCGAGGTCCGCCGCGTCGAAGCCGCTGTCGCCGCCGCTGGCGTGCGCGCCGAAGGCGATCAGCTCGAAGTCGCGGTTCTCCAGTGTCGCGGGGGCACCGAGCAGGGCCGAGATCTCGTCGACCAGTTCCTGGTAGTCGCCTTTCACGCTGTCCATTCTGACGCAGTTCGCGCCCCGCTTCAGACAGATGTCTGAGATCCAGGGCACGGATGCGTGACAGGTGTCGATGGCCCAGGATCGGAGGGATCCTTAAGTTTCACGGTGGTTCTCCGTGCCGTACCGGTTCGTTACGCATATCCGGATACGGCCCCGTTCTACTCCCCGTGGAGGTGCCCGTGCTGGGTCCCGTGATCCTCGCCGCGTCGCGCAGCGACAAGATGCGCCGTTTCGTATCGGCGGCCCCCGGCACCAAGCAGGTCGTCGACCGCTTCATCGCCGGCGAGACGGTGGACCAGGTCGTGCCGATCATCACGGACGCCGTCGACAAGGGCCTCGAGGTCACCCTCGACGTCGTCGGCGAGGACATCACCACGCCCGAGCAGGCCTCCGCCGCCCGCGACGCCTATCTGGAGCTCGTCGAGCGCCTCAAGGACCTGGGCCTGGGCACCAAGGCCGAGATGTCGATCAAGCTGTCCATGTTCGGCCAGGCGCTTGAGGGCGGCCACGAGCTGGCCCTCGCCAATGTCCGCCCCGTCGTCGAGGCCGCCGCCGCGATCGGCACCACGGTCACCCTGGACGCCGAGGACCACACCACCCTCGACTCGATGTTCGCCATCCACGAGGAGCTGCGGAAGGACTTCCCGCAGACCGGCTGCGTCATCCAGTCCTACCTCTTCCGCACCGAGGACGACGCCCGCCGCCTGGCCGCCGCGGGCAGCCGCGTACGCATCGTGAAGGGCGCCTACAAGGAGCCCGCCGAGGTCGCGTACCAGGACAAGGCGGAGATCGACAAGGCGTACGTCCGCATCATGCAGATCCTGATGGACGGCGACGGGTACCCGATGATCGGGTCCCACGACCCGCGTCTGATCTCCATCGCACAGGAGCTCGCGCGGCGTGCCGGGCGCAAACTGGATGAGTACGAGTTCCAGATGCTGTACGGCATCCGCAGCGACGAGCACCTGCGGCTCGCGGCCGAGGGCCACCGGATGCGCGTCTACACCGCCTACGGCACCGACTGGTACGGATATTTCATGCGCCGCCTCGCGGAGAAGCCGGCCAACCTGCTCTTCTTCGCCCGCTCCATCCTCACCAAGGGCTGAGCTCCCTTTCCCCCGACCCCCTCTAAGGAGATACGGAACTCATGGACTCTGTGACCCAGGTCCCCGCGCCGGTCAACGAGCCGGTGCACGGCTACGCCCCCGGTTCCCCGGAGCGTGCCCGCCTCGAGACCAAGCTCAAGGAGCTCTCCGAGAACCCCATCGAGCTGCCGATGACCATCGGCGGCGTCAAGCGCCTCGGTGGCGGTGAGCCCTTCCAGGTCGTGCAGCCGCACAACCACCAGGCCGTCATCGGCAACGGCCGCGGCGCCACGCAGCAGGACGCCCAGGACGCGATCGACGCCGCCCTCGCCGCCGCCCCGGCCTGGCGCGCGATGTCCTTCGACGACCGCGCCGCGATCATCCTGCGCGCCGCCGAGCTGCTCTCCACGACGTGGCGCGAGACGCTCGCCGCGTCCACGATGCTCGGCCAGTCGAAGACCGCCCAGCAGGCCGAGATCGACACTCCCTGCGAGCTGATCGACTTCTGGCGCTTCAACGTCAAGTACGCCCGTGACCTGCTCGCCGAGCAGCCCGTGGCGAACTCGACCGGCGTCTGGAACCGTCTGGACCACCGCCCGCTCGAGGGCTTCGTCTACGCGATCACGCCGTTCAACTTCACCGCGATCGCCGGCAACCTGCCGACCGCCCCGGCCCTCATGGGCAACGTGGTCGTCTGGAAGCCGTCCCCGACGCAGACGCACGCCGCCGTGCTGCTCATGCAGCTCCTGGAGGAGGCGGGTCTGCCCAAGGGCGTCATCAACCTGGTGACGGGCGACGGCATCGCCGTCTCCGACGTGGCCCTGAACCACCGCGACCTGGCGGGCATCCACTTCACCGGCTCCACGAAGACCTTCCAGCACCTGTGGAAGACGGTCGGCGAGAACATCGCGAACTACCGCACGTACCCGCGTCTGGTCGGCGAGACCGGCGGCAAGGACTTCGTCGTCGCGCACCCCAGCGCCGACCGCGCCGTCCTCAAGACGGCCCTGACCCGCGGCTCCTTCGAGTTCCAGGGCCAGAAGTGCAGCGCGTCCTCGCGCGCCTACGTCCCGGCCTCGATCTGGAACTCCGGCTTCAAGGAGGAGTTCGCGGCCGAGGTCGACGGCATCAAGATGGGTGACGTCACCGACCTGTCGAACTTCATCGGCGCGGTCATCGACGAGCGCTCGTTCGCCAAGAACAAGGCGGCCATCGACCGCGCCGCGGCCGACCCGACCTGCACGATCGTCGCGGGCGGCACGTACGACGACTCGGTCGGCTACTTCGTCCGCCCGACCGTCGTCGAGTGCTCGGACCCGGCCAACGAGGTCTTCACGACCGAGTACTTCGGCCCGTTCCTGGCGATCCACGTCTACGAGGACGACAAGTACGAGGAGATGCTGACCCAGATGGAGTCGGCCTCGGACTACGCCCTCACCGGCTCGGTCATCTCCAACGACCGCGCCGCGGCCGCGTACACGATGGAGAAGCTCCGCTACGCCGCGGGCAACTTCTACATCAACGACAAGTCGACCGGCGCCGTCGTCGGCCAGCAGCCCTTCGGCGGCGGCCGCGCGTCCGGCACCAACGACAAGGCGGGCGCCCCGCAGAACCTGCAGCGCTGGACGCTGACCCGCGCCATCAAGGAGACGCTGGTCCCGCCAACGGACTACTCGTACCCGCACATGGGCTGACGCCCCCCTCGGGCCTCGTCGCCCGACCCCTGAACCCCGCCTCCGATCTGGGCCCCACCCCGGTCGGAGGCGGTGTTGTTTCCGCTGCGGTCAGGTGAGGGCGTCGACGACGACGCGGGTGATGTCCTCGGCGATCCGGTCCTCGCCGGGGGTGTCCGGGTCCAGTCGGGTCGTGTACACGGAGATGACCAGGGGCGCCCGGTCCGGCGGCCAGGTCACGGCGACGTCATTGACCCCGCCGTAGGCGGGCGTACCGGTCTTGTCGCCGACCCGCCAGCCCTTGGGGAGCCCGGCACGGATCCGCTTGTCGCCCGTGGTGTTCTCCAGGAGCCAGCGGGTCAACTGCCCGCGGTCGAGCGGGTGGAGGGCGTCACCGAGGACGAGCCGGCGCAGATTCTCCGTCATGGCCGCGGGGGTCGTCGTGTCGCGCGGGTCGCCGGGGATGTTGGTGTTGAGCTCGGGCTCCCACCGGTCGAGCCGGGTACGGGAGTCCCCGAGGGAGCGCGCGAACGCGGTGATGCCGGCCGGGCCGCCCATCCGCCGCATCAGCAGATTGGCGGCGGCGTTGTCGCTGTAGGTGATGGTCGCGTCGCACAACTCCCGTACGGTCATGCCGGTTTCGAGATGCAGCTCGGTCCTCGGCGAGGCCGTGACGAGGTCGTCACGCGTGTACTCGACGAGTACGTCGAGCAGGCCGGGCTCCTTGTCCCGCGCCCTGCGCAGGATCTCCGCGGCGGCGAGGACCTTGAACGTCGAGGCGATCGCGAAGCGTTCGTGCTCGCGGTGGCCGACGGTCGCGCCGCTGCCGGTGTCCAGGGCGTGCACCCCGATGCGGCCGGGGTAGTCCTTCTCGAGCTCGCGCAGCCGCCGCCGCGCTTCGGGGAAGGCCCTCGCGCTCGCGTTGCCGGGCACGGAGAGGAAGACGGGCGCGAGGGCCGCGGCGCCGACGAGCGTCCGGCGGGAGAGGGATAAGTTCATGATCCCGACGGTACCGGGGCGGTGTGGCGCCGAGTCAGGAAGTCGTCGATCAGCGCGCCGATCTGCGCGGCGTGCGTCTCCAGGGCGAAGTGTCCGGCGGGCAGCAGATGCACCTCGGCCTCCGGCAGATCACGGAGGAAGGCGAGCGCCCCGTCCCGCACGAAGATCTGGTCGTGCGCGCCCCAGACGGCGAGCAGCGGCACCTGGGAGGCGCGGAAGTACGCCTGGAACTCGGGGTACAGGTCGATGTTGCTGCCGTAGTCGCCGATCAGGGAGAGCTGGATCCCGTCCTGGCCGTCGCGGGCCATCAGCGCGGCGTCGTGGTGCCAGGCGTCCGGGTTCAGCAGGCTCTGGTCCGAAACCCCGTGCGTGTACTGCCACTTGATGCCATCGAGGGAGCGGATCTCCCGTACGGGCGCGGCGGTCTTCTCGTTCGGGTCCGCGATGTACGCGAGGACGGGCGCCCACGCGTCGGCGCCGAGGCCCTCCTCGTACGCGTTGCCGTTCTGCGTGACGATCGCGGTGACGCGCTCGGGGTGCGCGAGCGCCAGGCGCAGGCCGATGGGGGCGCCGTAGTCCTGGATGTAGAGCGCGAAGCGGGTCAGGCCGATCTGCTCGGTGAACTCCGCTGTGACGTCGGCGAGTTCGGCGAAGCTGTACGTGAAGTCCGGTGCGGAGGGGGCCGCGGAGCGGCCGAAGCCGATGTGGTCCGGGGCGATGACGCGGTAGCGGTGGGCGAGGAGCGGGATGAGGTCGCGGAACATGTGGGAGCTGGTGGGGAAGCCGTGCAGCAGCAGGAGGGCGGGGGCGTCGGCGGGGCCGGCCTCGCGGTAGTGGATCTCGTGGCCGCGGACGGTGGTGGAGCGGTAGTGGGTACCCATGTCTAACCCCTCAAGTTCACTTTGACGGTTGCGATGAGGCGAGTAGAGCACGCCGACATCTAACCAGTCAATAAACTGTGAGGAGTTAGGTGCTCAGTGGCTTCCAGCGGCCGCCGTGATCACCTCGTCAAGGACCTCCCGCGCCCGCAGCAGGTCGGCCACCTGGCGGTCGATCCTGGCCCGCTCCTCGGTCAGCTCGTCGACCAGCCACGGCGTCGCCGTCTCCGACGGGCCGCCGTCCTTGTCCCGCATGCACGGCAGAAGCTGGACGATCTTCGCGCTGCACAGGCCCGCCGCGAACAGCTCCTGGATGTGCACGACCCGGTCGACCGCCGCCTCCGGGTAGTCGCGGTGGCCGCCCGGGGTGCGGTCCGCGTACAGCAGGCCCTGCTTCTCGTAGTAGCGCAGGGACCGCTCGCTCACGGCGGTACGCTTCGCCAGCTCGCCGATCCTCATGCCGCATGAACCTCCACGCTCGAATCTCCACGGTCCGAGTTCCACGCTTGAATCTCACACCGGTGTCAGCTTTTACCGTTCCGGCATGACGAACACCTCGCTTCTCGCCCCCTATTCCGCAGGCCGCATCGGCCACCTCCCCAACCGCATCGTCATGGCCCCCATGACCCGCGCCCGCGCCGCGGACGACGGCACCCCGCTCCCGGTGGTCGCCGACCACTACGCCCAGCGCGCGAGCGCGGGGCTGATCATCACCGAGGGCATCTGGCCCAGCGGCCGGGGCCAGAGCGGCTGGCGCTACCCGGGGCTGCAGACCGCCGCGCACATCGAGGGCTGGCGGCGGGTCACCGACGCCGTGCACGCCGCCGGTGGCCGGATCTACGCCCAGCTGATGCACGGCGGCCGCAACGGCCACCCGCTGGCCCGCATCGACGGCGACCTGCCGCTCGCGCCGTCCGCCGTGACCCCGCCCGGCCATGCGCACGGCCCGGACGGCAGCAAGCCCGACTACGTCGCCCCGCGCGAGATGAGCATCGACGACATCCGCACGGCGGTCCAGGACTTCGCGGACGCGGCCCGCAACGCCATCGCCGCGGGCTTCGACGGGGTCGAACTGCACGGCGCCAACAGCTACTTGATCCACCAGTTCCTCGCGGACAACACCAACCTCCGCGACGACGCGTACGGCCGTGGCTCGGTCGCCGACCGCATTCGCTTCGCCGTCGAGGTCGTACGTGCCGTCGCCGATGCGGTCGGCGCCGAGCGGCTCGGGCTCCGGCTCTCCCCCGGCAACCCGCAGTTCGGCATGGCGGAGGCCGACCCCGGCCCCGTCTACCGCGCGCTGCTCGACGAGATCGAGGGCATCGGCCTCGCCTACCTCCACCTCACCGACAACGCCGACTATCCGGCCCTCGCCGACCTGCGCCGCCACTGGCACGGCACGCTCATCGGCAACGTCGGCGAGAACGGCGACCCGACCACGCGGGAGGCGGGCGAGGCGGTACTCGCGTCCGGGGTCGTCGACCTCGTCTCGTACGGACGCGCGTTCATCGCCAACCCCGACCTGCCGGAGCGGTTCGCGGCGGGTGCGGCGCTCCAGGAGATCGACGAGGCGCACCTCTACACCAACGGCGCCGAGGGGTACACCGACTACCCGTTCCTGGAACGCCAGTTGGCGTAGCGATGGCGCCTACGGTCGGCTCAGACCTCCACGAGGACCTGGTCAAGGGATTTCCGTACGAGATCGGGGACCCGGCAGTCCGCCGCCGGATAGCCCACGGGGATCACCGCGAACGCCTTCTCGTTCTCCGGGCGGCCGAGCACCTGCGACAGGAATCGCATCGGGCTCGGCGTGTGGATCAGTGCGGCGAGGCCCGACAGGTGCAGGGCGGAGAGCAGCATCCCGACCGCGATGCCGACCGACTCGTCGACGTAGTAGTGCTTGTGCTTGGTGCCGTCCTCGCCCAGCCAGTAGCGCTGCTGGAAGACGACGATCAGCGCGGGGGCGTCCGTGAGGTGCGGTTTGACCTCGTCCGTGCCGAGCGGGCGCAGGGCGGCGAGCCACTCCTCGCCGAGCCGCCCGTCGTACGAGATCTGCTCCTCGTGCTCGGCGGCCTCGCGGATGCGGCGGCGGATGTCCGGGTCCTGGACGAGGGCGAACGTCCACGGCTGCTGGTGCGCGCCGGACGGCGCCGTCGCCGCGCACGCGATGGCGTCCCGCACGACCTGCGTGGGCACAGGGTCCGGCGCGAACTGCCGCACCGTGCGCCGCTCCCGCATCCGCGTCCGCAACTCGGCGGCGTGCGCGAGGGATTCGGCCTCGGGCATGCGCTGCGGGCGGTACGGCACGGAGCGGTAGGGCTCACCGTGGATGGGGGTCCATGTTTGCTGCTGGTGCTGCTCGGTCTCAGACATGGTCCGATTCTGGGGCGGAGGGTGCTGCGGGCGCCATGGTGCAGACCAATTGGCGGGCTGGAAAGGCCTGTTCAGCTCCGTCTGTCCCGTACGTACCTGTTCAGCTCCACCCCTTCACGATGAGCGAGAGTCCGATCGTGAAGCCGGTGCCGAGCAGCGCCAGGTACGGCCCGTAGAACCGCCGCAGCCGGTGCGCCAGGAAACCGAAGGCTCCGAAGGCCAGGCCCACCGTGAGGGTGCGGGAGCCGCGGGAGAGCGCCGAGTGGGTCAGCCAGTCGGACGGGGCGATGTCCGCGCGGCCCGCCTCGCGTGCGTACACCTTGAAGGGGATGCCGTTCCAGGGCTGGTGGCGGACGGCCGCCGCGGCTTCGACGGCGAGTTCGCCGCGCACCTCCGCGCGCATCCGGTCCGTCGTCAACGGCTGCGGCAATTGCGTGCCGGACGCGGCCAGTTGGAGGGCGAGCAGGCCGCCCGCCAGACTGCCGGCGAGGGCCGTGAGCGACAGCTTCAGGGCGCGGCGCGGCAGGGCCGCGCAGGCGATCGCGAGGAACAGCTCCGGCATCAGCGGCCAGCTCAGTGCCTCCGCGAAGGCCCAGGCGAAGGCGAGCGGCAGCCCCCACCGGGAGGCCGCGACCGCCGCGGTCCGCTTGCGCGCGGCGGAGTCCCTGAGCGGTTCTCCGGTCGTACGACGATGCAGTGCGGCCACCGCGTCGCGGGCCTCCTCAGGGGTGGCCGACGCGGGCAGCGGATCACCGACGGCGACCCGTACGAGGGCGGGGCGGAGCCGGCCGTGCTTGGGCAGCAGACGGTCCGTGCCGGCGATGGCGACCGGCACGACGGGCACGCGCGCGTGCTCCGCGAGAACCAGCGCGCCGCGGTGGAAGGCGCCCAACTCGCCCGCCCGCGCGCGGGTTCCCTCCGGGAAGAGGACGACGGCACGGCCCGCGCGAAGGCCGTCCGCCCTGGCGAGCAGATCGTCCATGCCGCCTCCGGTGCGGCGCACGGGGAAGCCCGCGGCCAGCCTGCTGCAGATGCGCCTGCGCCAGGGGGAGGCGAACCAGTAGTCGGCGGCGGCGCCGATCGCGGGGGAGTGGCGGGCGTCGAGCGCCGCGAGCAGGGCGGCGGTGTCGGCGTGGGAGGAGTGATTGGCGACGACGACACAGCCCCCGGCCGGGAGCTGCCCCTTCCGCTCGACACCTCCGGTGAGGGTGAGCAGGGTCCACCAGAGGGCGCGGCGGAGGAGGGCGGCGGGCC